>NZ_JBVHEH010000049.1:0-36768 GCF_055562955.1 Kitasatospora sp. NPDC015121 | reverse complement strand
CAACAGCTCCTGGCCACCTGGAACGGACCATGCCCGACATGCCACCGCCCCGCCGCCACACCAACCCCAGCCCCGACCTAACAAAGCACTACTAGCCGTTGCCCTATCGACCTTGATGATCATGAGTTCGAATCTGCCGACTCGGTCGGGTGATCTTCGGTCGGCAGGGCATGAAAGTGGGGCGTCCCGTACAGCTCGTGGGTGTCGAATCCAGCCGAGCGACAGGAGGCTCCTGGTGCCACAGTCTTCCGTCTCTGTGAAGTTGTCGTCCAACTCCGCGCCCTTGTCGTGTGATTGCCTCGCTCACCGGTTCGGGAACGCCGGGGACCGGCCGCACAGGCGTCCGAGGTACCTCTCTGACATGACGGATGCGGAGTGGGCGGTGGTGCGCGATGCGATGCCCGTGCCGGCCTGGATGGAAGGCCGCGGCGGGCAGCCGGAGGGCTACTGCCACCGGCAGCTGGTCGACGCGGTGCGCTACCTGGTCGCGGGCGGCGACGCCTGGAGGGCGGTGCCCGCGGACTTCCCCACTTGGGACCGCGTCTACGCCTTCTTCCGGCGCTGGTGGGACAAGGGCCTGATCGGCGAGTTCCACGACCGGCTGCGCGACCGGGTCCGCGAGGCGGCGGGTCGTGATCCGGAGCCGACCGCCGGGATCATCGACGCCCAATCGGTGAATGGGGCGGCGTCGGTGCCGGTCACGAGCCGGGGGTTCGACGGCGGGAAGAAGGTGAACGGCCGCAAGCGGCACATCGTCGTGGACACCCTCGGGCTGCTGCTGACGGCGCTGGTCACCGCCGCGCATCCGTCACCGACCGCGAGGCTGGCGGCACGCTGCTGGAGCGGCTGCGTCAGCGCCACTGGCGCATCTCGCCGGTGTGGGCCGACGGCGGCTACACCGGACGCCTGGTCGACCTCGCCCGTGACGCGCTGCGGATCGCACTGACCGTGGTCAAGCGGACGAATGACACGACGGGCTTCGTGGTGCTGCCGAAAGGGTGGCTGGTGGAGCGGACGTTGTCGTGGCTGATGCACTCACGCCGCCTGGCCCGCGACTACGAGACCCGCGCTGACACCTCCGAAGCGATGATCCGGTGGTCGATGACCATGGTCATGAGCCGCCGGCTCGCCCGGCGGGCAGGCTGAACATCCCCGGCCGTTCCTCGACGAGCCGGCCCCGCGCGGCCGGCCGCTTCACCTTCGACCGCGCTCCCTCCACCTTCGCCGGAACGGCCTCCAGACCCAAGGCCGCCGCGAGCTGCCGACAGTCCATCTCCTCCCCGCTCCCCGCCAGGATCTCCACGAGCCGCTGGTAGTCCGGCGCCAGCACATCCGGATCGAATCCTTCCCTCCAGGCGGGAGCCACAGATCCGGGCACCGCCAAGGCGACCCGCGCAGGCCGCTCACCCCTCACCCCGGTCGGCGATGCCTCCTCCCCCACAGGAGGTTCTGCCAAAACCTCGGCCACCGTCTGACGAGCAGTCACGAACCGCTCCCCTAAGGCTTCCGCCTCCTGCAGCTCAGCCTGCAGGGCCTCCACCCGCTGCCGGGCGGCACGCTCACGCTCCTCCAGCAGCCCCATCACCGACGGCATCCGGCACCTCCACCGAAGAGACGACACGACACCCCGTCTCTGCCACCAAGGCACCGACACTATGTCTGACCAGCGAAAACGCACCCATCGCTATTGGAAAGACAACGGCTTCTGAGACCCGGCGGGGTGCGGCGATCGGGCGTCCGCCGCCGGACCGGCCGGTGCGTCATGCACCTACGGCCTCCGCGCGGGGGGAACGGCGTTCGGATCGAGCCGGAAGGACGAGGTCTGCGGAACGGGACCAATCCGCCGTGGCCACCACGGCGAAGAGTCGGTGTGCGTGGGACCTGACCAGGTCTCCTCACGCACCTCGGGGACGGGGCTCTCCGGCTGGCACCACGGGTCCCGTCCCCGGCCGATCAGGGCCGGATCACGTCAGAGGACGATCAGCCCCAGGCCGAGCAGGCCGTGCCCGAAACCGTAACCACTGCCGTAGCCGTTGCCGTTGCCGTAGTGGGACGGGCCCCAGGTGGTCTCGCTGTACTGGTAGTGCTCGCGGTCCGTGTACGAGACGTGCTCGGTCATCGCGGAAGTCTCGTGGCTGTAGGACTCCTCCACGTGGCTGCCGGCCGCGAGGGCGGAACCGGCGGCGGGAACCGCCACCAGCCCGGCGGCGAGCAGGGACACGGCGGTGATGCGGGCGATGCGCTTGGTCATCGTCGACCTCTCCGTTCGATCGGACGGCCGGTGCCGTCCGCTGCCCACGACGCTATGGATCCGGCGGGAGGACCGCTCCCCGGTTGGGCCGGACAGTCCTGCCCGGACCGTCACCTCTTGAGCCGTTCGGCGATCCAGGGGACGCTGCGCCCGGTCTGTTCGGCCAGTTCCCGCAGGGTGGCGCCAGCGGACCGGCGTTCCCGCAGCCATCCGGCGATGTCCGCGGTGCCGACGAGCCGTGCCGTCCGCTCGTCGTTGATCCCCACCCTGGCACGGCGTCCGGCCGGGGAGTTGACGCCGGTGGGCCGGAGCGGGATGCCGTTGTCGGCGAGCAGGCCGCGCAGGGTGGCGCGGCCGATCCGCAACTGCCGGGCGGTCTCTTCGATGCTCAACTGCCTTTCGGTGTAAAGCGTTTCGAGCGCATCGGGGAGGGCGGTGAAGCCGAGCCGTGCGGCGGCCTCCCGGGCCCGCGCGTGGGCCTGGGCGGAGCGGGTGCGGCGCCCGGCGAGCAGGTGTTCCGCCCGCGTGCGCACCAGTTCCGCCGGGGCGGGCCGAGCCGCCTGCCGGGCCGCGGCTCGGGTCAGCTCCCCGGAGCGGGCCATGGCTTGGCCCGTCGCGAAGTTCTCCCGCAGCTCGGCGGAAGCCCGGTAGGCCGTGGTCTGGCGCGCCGAGCGGGTTCGGCCCAGTTCGCGCGAGCTGAGCGAGCGCCTCCTGCGCAGTCCGTACCGGGTGCGGTAGTCGGCGGCGGTGAGGCCGTGTGCCCGCAGGTGGGAGCCCAGGGCGCGAAACCCCCGGCCGCAGATGTGGCACACCACCAGGTCGGTCGGTTGGTCACGCACGAGTGCCCCGAAGTCCGGGTGCTCGGTGCCGGGTGGGTGCGGACCCGGGCCCGGCTCGTGCGCTCGGACCGGATCACCGGCGCTGATCGAAGTGGTCATGGCACCTACCCGCTCCCCCGAGCGCTCATCTGTTTCCCTTCGGCAAAGAGGCCGTGGATCGGCAGCGAGGCGCCGCGCGCCGTTTGCCCGCCGGACGGCCCGTCCAGCACTATTGCACATAGGTTGCAATAGCAATCAGCAGGCAATACGGAAGGGTGGGCTGGTGTCGCAGTCACCGGTGGTGCTGGGGATCGAGTCGTCGTGCGACGAGACGGGGGCGGGGCTGGTCCGAGGCGGAGTACTGCTCGGCCAGGCGGTGGCCTCCAGCATGGACGAGCACGCCCGCTACGGCGGCGTGGTGCCGGAGATCGCCGCCCGGGCGCACGTGCACGCGATGGCCCCGGTGGTGCGCGAAGCCCTTGACCGGGCCGGGCTGACCCTCGCCGACGTCGGCGCGGTCGCCGTCACCACCGGCCCCGGCCTGTCCGGCGCGCTCCAGGTCGGCGTCGCCGCCGCGAAGGGATACGCGTTCTCGCTCGGCGTGCCGCTGTACGGGGTGCACCACCTGGCCGGACACGTCGCCGCCGCGACGCTGGACGGCGGGCCGCTGCCGAACCCGTGCGTGGTGCTGATCGTCTCCGGCGGCCACACCTCGCTGCTGCTGGTCCGCGACCTGGCCCGCGACCCGATCGTCCACCTCGGCGACACCCTGGACGACGCGGCCGGCGAGTGCTTCGACAAGACCGCCCGCATCCTCGGCCTGCCCTACCCCGGCGGCCCCGCCATCGACCGCGCCGCCCGCACCGGCGACCCGGCCGCCGTCCGGCTGCCCCGGCCCCTCACCGGGCCGAACGACGACCCGTACGCCTTCTCCTTCTCCGGCCTGAAGACCGCCGCCGCCCGCTGGACCGAGACCCACCGCGCCGCCGGCACCGCCCCCAACGTGCCGGACGCCGCCGCCTCCCTCCAGGAGGCGATCGCCGACACACTGACCCGCAAGGCCGTCCGCGCCTGCACCGACCACGGCATCGACACCCTCGTCGTGGTCGGCGGCGTCGCCGCCAACTCCCGCATCCGCGCCCTGACCGAGCAGCGCTGCGCCGCCGCCAGCCTCACCCTCCGCGTCCCACCCCTCCACCTGTGCACCGACAACGGCGCGATGGTCGCCGCCATCGGCGACCTGCTGGTGCGCTCCGGCGCCGCGCCCGCCCCCCTCGACGTCTCGATCGACCCGTCCGCGCCGCTGGAGTACGCCGCACTCACCCCCCGCCCGCGAGTGGCGGCATGACCGCGCACCAGGTCCGGCTGCTGCCGCCCGGCGACCTGCTCGACATCACCGCCGAGGTCCGCGCGGTCTACGCGGCCGCCTTCGGCGGGCCACCCTGGCACGAGCCCGCGCACCGCGCTGACGCCTACCTGGAACGGCTGGCCCAGGACGTGCTGCGGCCGAGCTTCACCGCCGCCGCGGCCCTCGGCCCGGACGGCGACCTGCTGGGCTTCGCCACCGCCTGGACCACCCCCGACCCCTTCCCCGACGACCGCTCCCACCCCCAGGTCGCGGCCGCGCTCGGCCCCGACCGCACCAGCGCCTGGCTGTGCGGCGCCCGGGTGGTCGACGAACTCGCCGTCCATCCCGGCAACGCGGGGCGGGGCATCGGCGCGGCCCTGCTGGAGGCCGTCACCGCCGATGCGGCCGGCGGGCGCTGCTGGCTGCTCACCACGGCCCGGCCCGACGGCCCGCTGGACTTCTACCTCCGGCAGGGCTGGCACCCGGCCGCACCGCACCTCGACGACCTGGCCGTCCTGCTCGGCCCCCGCCACCCCGCCGGAGCCGAGCGGTGAACCCCGAGACCCGCGCCCGGCTGCGCACCAGCCGCCTGCGACTGCTGCGCCGGGCCCTGCGGGCCATCGCCCCCGACACCCCCGTCCGAACGCCTTGCTCCGCCCTCGACCTCTCCGTCCAGGCCGAACGCCTGTGCGGCGGCCGGGCGTCGGGCACCTCCGACAGCGAGTTGCCCGGGGTGGCCCGCCGCTACCTGACCTGATCCAGACTCCCGAGCACCGCACCTGGAGGGACACCGTGCAGACCGCCGAGATCCGCAGCCGCTTCCTGGACTGGTTCGCCGCCCGCGGCCACACCGTCGTCCCGTCGGCGCCGCTTCCGACCCCCGATCCGCCCCTGTTGTTCGTCAACGCGGGCATGGTCCCCTTCAAGCCCTACCTGACCGGCGAGGCCCAGCCGCCGTGGCCGCGCGCCGCCAGCGTGCAGAAGTGCGTGCGCACCCTGGACATCGAAGAGGTCGGGCGGACCACCCGGCACGGCTCGTTCTTCCAGATGAACGGCAACTTCTCGTTCGGGGACTACTTCAAGGAGCAGGCGATCGCCCAGGCCTGGGAGCTGTCGACGGCCGCACCCGCCGACGGCGGTTTCGGGCTCGACCCGGCGCGGATCTGGGTGACGGTCCACCACGACGACCGCGAGTCGGCCGCGTTGTGGGCGCGGATCTCCGGCCTCCCAACGGAGCGGATCGTGGAGCGCGGCGACGCCGACAACTTCTGGTCGATGGGTGTGCCCGGCCCGTGCGGCCCCTGCTCGGAGCTGTACTACGACCGGGCCCCGCACTCGGCCGGGACGGCGGTCCGGCCGTCGACGAGGACCGGTTCATGGAGTTCTGGAACCTGGTCTTCATGCAGTACGAGCGCGGCGAGGGCACTGGCAAGACGGGCTATCCGATCCTCGGCGAGCTCCCGCGCCGCACCATCGACACCGGCATGGGCCTGGAGCGGATGGCCACCCTGCTCCAGGACGCGCCGAACCTGTACGAGACCGACCAGCTCCGCCCGGTGCTGGACCGGGCCGCCGAACTCGCGGGGGTCCGCTACGGCGCCGACCAGCAGGCGGACGCGCGGCTAAGGGTGGTCGCCGACCACGTCCGCACCGCGCTGATGCTGCTCGCCGACGGCACCGCACCGGGCAACGAGGGCCGCGGCTACGTGCTGCGCCGCATCCTGCGCCGTGCGGTGCGGGCCATGCGGCGGCTCGGCCACCAGGATCCGGCACTGCCCGAACTGCTGCCGGTGGCCCGCGACCGGATGGCCGACTCGTACCCGGAGACCGCCACCGACTACCCGCGGATCGCCGAACTCGCCACCGCCGAGGAGGAGGTCTTCCGTTCGACCCTCCGCCAGGGCAGCACCGTGCTGGACACCGCGATCCGCCGCGCCAGGGACAGCGGGACCCGGGCCCTGGACAGCGCGGAGGTGTTCCGGCTGCACGACACCTACGGCTTCCCCGTCGACCTCACGCTGGAGACCGCCGCCGAGCAGGGCGTCACCGTCGACCGGGCCGGTTTCGCCGCCCTGATGGAGGCCCAACGCGAGCGCGCCCGCCAGGACACCCGCGCCAATAAGGCCCACCACGCCGACACCACCGCCTACCGGGCGCTGCTGGCCGACCACGGGCCGACCGACTGGCGGGTCTGGGACACCCTGGCCACCGAGTCGGCCGTCCTGGCCCTGTTCGACGCCCTCGGCGCGCCCGTCGCCGCGCTCCCGGCCGGCGCAATCGGCACCGCCGTGCTGGACCGCACGCCGTTCTACGCCGAGTCCGGCGGCCAGGCCCCCGACGCCGGCCACCTGACCGGTGCCGACGGCACGGACGCGGAGGTGATCGACGTCCAACGACCGCTGCCCGGCCTGGTCGCCCACCAGGTGCGCGTCCTGACCGGCGAGTTGACCGCCGGGGCGCCGGTGCGCGCGGAGGTCGACGCCCAGTGGCGGCACGGCGCCCGGCAGGCCCACTCGGGCACCCACGTGCTGCACGCCGCGCTGCGCCGGGTCCTCGGCCCCACCGCGCTGCAGTCCCGGTTCCTACAACCGGCCCGGCTACCTGCGGCTGGACTTCCCGTGGCGCTCCGCGCTGAGCGCCGCCACCCGCAGCGAGGTCGAGGAGGTCGCCAACCGGGCCCTGCGCGACGACCTCCCGGTCTCCGCCGTCTGGATGCCGCTGGAGCGGGCCCGGGAGCTCGGCGCGCTCGCCCTGTTCGGCGAGACCTACGGCGAGCAGGTGCGGGTGGTGGAGATCGGCGGCCCGTGGTCACGCGAGCTGTGCGGCGGCACCCACGTCGACCACTCCTCCCAGATCGGGGTGCTCGCGCTGACCGCCGAGTCCTCCGTCGGCGCGGGGCTGCGCCGCGTCGAGGCGGCGGTCGGGCTGGAGGGCTTCGGCTACCTCGCGCGCGAACGCGACCTGGTGGCCCGTCTCGCCGAGCAGCTCCAGGCTCCGCGCGCCGAACTCCCCGACCGCATCGCCGCGTTGACCGCCCGGCTGAAGGCCGCCGACCAGCAGGCCGAACGCCTGCGGCAGCAGGCCCTGGAGCGGCGCGCCGCCGGGGCCGCGCCGACCGCGCAGGACGTCCGGGGCGTGCTGCTGGCCCGGCTGACGGAGAGCGGTGACCCCGGTGACGCCCGACTGCTGGCCCGGGCGGTGCGCGACCGCCTGCCCGCCGACCGGCCCGGGGTGGCGGCCGTCACCGGCAGCGGCCCCAAGGGCGGCCACCTGGTGGTCGCGGTCAACCGGACCGGCCGGGACGCCGGCCTGTCCGCGGCCGACCTGCTCCGGGAGGCGCTGGGCGGCCGGGGCGGCGGCAGCGCCGACACCGCACAGGGCGGCGGCCTGAACGAGGCCGAGACGGCCCGCGCGGGCGAGACCCTGGCCGCCGAGCTGGCCGCCCGTGCCTGAACCGGCCGCGGCAACGGGCGTCCTCGACCTGCTCGGAGCGGGACGTAGAGTGGCCGGTGCAGCTGGTTCGCCCCGCCCTCCCGGGCGGGTGCGTCGCAAGAGGGAACCCGGTGGGAATCCGGGACTGCCCCGCAGCGGTGAGCGGGAACGACAGCCGTCACAGGCACTGGGGCCCACGGGCCCCGGGAAGCGACGGCCGGTAGGTGGCCGCCCTCCTTCGAGGGCGGGTGGCCGTGCCCGCGAGTCCGAAGACCTGCCGCTGCCCGCGGACCGCGGTGGTCCGCGGCCCCACCGCGACCCCGAGGGCGGGCGACGGCGACGGCGGGCCGCCCGGCCCGGCCGCCTCGTCCGCGCGTTCGGGTCCGTGAACTCGCGAAGGAGAGTTCCGTGAAGCGCACCACCTGCTCCGGGGTGACGGCCCGATGACGACCTCACCCGTCCCCACCCGCACGCCGGCCGAGTCCGCCGTCACGCTCGCCCACATCATGAGCGAGCACGACACCAACCTCTACGGGACGGTGCACGGCGGCGTGGTGATGAAGCTCATCGACGACGCGGCCGCCGCGGCCGCGGGCCGCCACGCGGGCGTCCCGGCGGTCACCGCCTCCGTGGAGGGGATGTCCTTCCTCGCTCCCGTCCGGGCCGGTGACCTGCTCAGCGTCCACGCACGGGTCGAACGCGCCGGGCGCACCTCCATGCACGTCTCGGTCGCCGTGACCTCGGAACGCTGGAACCTCACCGGCCCGGTCGCCGACGTCGCCACGGCCCGGCTGGTCTTCGTCGCGATCGGCCCCGACGGCCGCCCGCATTCCGTCCCGGCACTGCTCCCTGACGGCCCGTAACACCCGTCCGGACAGATCCTGGCGGTGGTTTGTTCGCATTTGCCATACTCGGCGCACCAGGAACCGAAGGGGACTCAGTGGATCACCGAGTGGTGGCGGACCTTCCCGCCGGGGCGGAGCGGTCCGGGCCGGACGAGGAGCAGGTCAGCCGTCGGCTGCTGCGCGAGGGCGGCAGTCGGTGCACCGAGCCGCGGGTGCGTGTCCTGGAGGCCGTCCGCTCGCACGGCGGACACTTGACGGCAAGTCAGATCCACGCCCGGGCCACGGCGGGTGGGCGCCGCATCGACCTCTCCACCGTCTACCGGACGGTGGAGAGGCTGATGGGGCTGGGCCTGCTGCACTCCCTGCACGGGCCGAACGGCGAACTCACCTTCGGCATGGTGGGCGAGCCGCACCACCACACGGTGTGCACCGGCTGCGGCGCGGTCGGCGAGTTCCCGGTGGCGCTGCTGGACGACGGCCTGTCCGCGGCGGCGGCGCACACCGGGTTCCGGGTCGAGGCGCTGGTGCTCAGCGGCCGGTGCTCCGACTGCCCGGGCACCGGTTGACGCGACGTCCGACCTTGGCGGCGGCCCTCGCGGCCCAGCGCTGCTCGACGTTGCTGAACCGCCAGTAGGCCAGCGCGCACGCCCAGACCACGACGAACAGGCCGACGATGACGTAGCCGACGTTGTCGAGGCTGATGTCCGCGATCCAGGTGCTGAGCGGGTCGGTGAGGTCGAGCTTCTCGTGCAGCACGCTCACCAGCTCGATGGTGCCGATGAAGAACGCCACCGCGATCGACAGGCCGGTGATGGTGAGGTTGTAGTAGACCTTGCGGACCGGGTTGGAGAACGCCCAGTGGTAGGCGAAGTTCATGAACGTGCCGTCGAGGGTGTCGAACAGGCTCATGCCGCAGGCGAACAGCAGCGGCAGGCACAGGATCGCGTACCAGGGCAGGCCGGACGCGGCGCCGGAGCCGGCCATGACCATCAGCGCGACCTCGGTGGCGGTGTCGAAGCCGAGGCCGAACAGCACCCCGAGCGGGTACATCTGCCAGGGGCGGCGGATCGACTTGGTGACCCGGCCCAGGACGCGGTTCATCAGGCCGCGCTCGTCGAGGTGCTTCTCCAGCTCGGCCTCGTCGTAACGGCCGGCCCGCATCTCCTTGTAGACCTTGTAGATCCCCACCAGCGCCACCAGGTTGATGGCCGCGATGACGTACAGGAAGGTGCCCGAGACGCTGGTGCCGATCACGCCGAGCGCACCGTGGACGGAGGAGTCCTCGTCCACCAGGGTGCCCGCGAACTTGGCGCCGGCCGCGATCAGCGCGGCCATCGCCATCACGATGCTGGAGTGGCCGAGCGCGAACCAGAACCCGACGGACACCGGGCGCTGCCCGTCGGCCATCAGCTTGCGGGTGGTGTTGTCGATCGCGGCGATGTGGTCGGCGTCGAAGGCGTGCCGCATGCCCAGGGTGTACGCGGTGATGCCCAGGCCGACGCCGAACACCTGGGTGCCGACGGCGTAGTGGTTGGGGGCGACCAGCAGGAACAGGGTGCCGAACGCGACGACGTGCATCGCGAGGATGACGCCCAGCAGTCCGGCGGTACGCACGGTGTCCTTGCGCTGCCAGCGGGGCGGCAGCGGTGTTCTGGCGGTGTCGGTGGTGACGGTCACGGGCGGCCTCTCCAGCTCCTCGATGGGGGGCGCTCCCGGCAGGGGGCCGGGGAACGTGGTGCCGTGGCCGGTCTCCTGGCTCTGGGGTCTCCCGCCCGCCCGTTTCCGGGCGCGGCGGAGCGCGTCCTCCTCCCGCCTTCCCGGTGACCCGGTGGCTGCCCGCGCGAGCGGGCACGACGAGGACGCTTCCCCATGACAGTGGCGAGGGCCGCTCCGGACTCCCGTGACGAGCACGGTGCACCGGATTCCCGAACACCACGGCCCGACGAGCGTAGGGGGCGAGCGACACTATCGACAAGTCATTGCAATTGCGATGAGGTTGCAACAAGGCCCGACAGAAGAGGTGCGGACGGCTGCTCGCCAGAGGGGCGGGGTCGGCAACTGCGTCCCGGCGGGCGCCGGTTGGGAAGACGATCGTCAGCGGAAGGGCGAGGCGCCACACGCGACTGACGGGCGGGCCGACCCCGCGAACGACATGCTGATGCATGATCTTCCTTATTGCAAGCAACTCGCAATAGTGTTGGCCCGGCACGACCGTCACTGTCGAAGGGACTTTCCGACCATGGGCGTTTACACGCTGCCCGACCTGCCGTACGACTACTCCGCCCTCGAGCGCGCGATGTCCGCCGAGATCCTGGAACTGCACCATTCCAAGCACCACCAGGCGTACGTCAACGGCGCCAACGCGACCCTCGACCAGCTTGCCGAGGCCCGCGACAAGGACCAGCTCGGCGGCCTCGTCGGCCTGCAGAAGACGCTGGCCTTCAACCTCTCCGGCCACGTCCTGCACTCGCTGTTCTGGCAGAACCTCTCCCCTGAGGGCGGCGACCGCCCCGAGGGCGCCCTCGCCGACGCCATCACCGAGCACTTCGGCTCCTTCGAGGCGTTCCAGAAGCAGCTGACCACCGCCACCGTCGGCGTCCAGGGCTCCGGCTGGGGCATCCTCTCCTGGGAGCCCCTCGGCCAGCGCCTGATCGTCGAGCAGGTCTACGACCACCACGGCAACGTCGGCCAGGGAACCACCCCCCTGCTCGCCTTCGACGCCTGGGAGCACGCCTACTACCTCCAGTACAAGAACGTCCGCCCCGACTACGTCACCCGGCTCTGGGACGTCGTCAACTGGCAGGACGTCAGCACCCGCTACGCCGCCACCCAGGCCTGACGCAGCACCGCAGCAGGTGCCGCGCCGGCTTCGAGCCGGTGCGGCACCCGCCCCCGTAGCCCTCGTACTCCGGAAGGCCGACCGTGACCAGCCCGCGCCCCGCTCCGACCGACCGACGGGTCCGACTGCTCGGCACCCCCGTCGACGACTACCCCGCGCTCGCACCCGAGGCCGGACGCGGAACGGTCCGGCGGGTCACCGAAGCCGGCGAGGACGTCCTGCACCGGCCGTGCCGCCCGGTCGAAGCCTTCGGCACCGCCGAACTGACCCGGCTGGTCGACGACATGTTCCGCACCATGTACGCGGCCCGCGGCGTCGGTCTGGCCGCCAACCAGATCGGCGTCGACCTGCGGGTGTTCGTCTACGACTGCCCGGACGACGACGGCGTGCGCCACGTCGGACACCTCGTCAACCCCGTCCTGGACGAGGCGCCCGAGCCGCGCCGCCTGGTCGAAGCGGGCGAGGGCTGCCTCTCCGTCCCCGGCCCGCGCCGCGACCTGGCCCGCCCCGACCGCGCCACCGCAGGCGGCAGCGACCTGCACGGCAACCCGCTCACCCTGACCGGCACCGGCTACTTCGCCCGCTGCCTCCAGCACGAGACCGACCACCTGAACGGCCTGCTGTACGTCGACCGCCTCGGCAAGCGCGAACGCCGCGCCGTCCTGGCCGAATCCGCCGACCAGCGCGAAGCCGTCCTCGCCACCCGCCGGGAGCGGGCCGCCGCCCTCGACCGGCACGACTTCGGAACGCCCTGACGCCCCTGTGGGGAGCGCGGTCAGCCGAACGCCTGCACGGCGTAGAGTCCGCCGAGGCCCGCGGCCAAGACGCCCAGCAGGGCGCGCAGGAAGCGCTCCGGCAGCCGGGACTGCAGCCGCGCACCCAGGTACCCGCCAATCAGACCGCCCGCACCGCAGGCCGCGCCCAGCAGCCAGTCGGGAGCGATGTGCCCGTCGCCGATCAGGGCCAGCAGGGCGTACGTCCCGGCCCCGGCGACGGAGGTGACGAAGGTGGAGGCGAGGGCAGCGGGCGCGACCCGGGCCAGCGGGAGGCCCCGGCCCACCAGGACGGGCCCGAGGATCGAACCGCCGCCGATCCCGTAGATCCCGCCGACCGTCCCCACCGCCGCGGCCAGCACGGTGATCGCCCGCCCCGACGGCACCGACCGCACCCGCGCATCGACGGCGGGCCGCCGCACCGCGCGCAGCACCAGCCACAGGCCGAGCGGCAGCAGGAGCACCGCGACCAGCCCCCGGAAGACCCCCGGCCCCGGCACCGCGAAGACCCGCACCACCGCGCCGAGGACCACCCCGGGCAGCGTGCCCGCGACCAGACGGCGCGTCAGCGGACCGTCCAGCCGCCCGTCGCGGCGGTAGCGCAGCAGGGCGCCGGGCCCCGCGACGACGTTGTACAGCAGGTTGGTGGGGGTGACCGCCGGACTGGGCACGCCCAGCACGCTCAACTGGACCGGCAGCAGGAAGACCGCCCCCGACACGCCCACCGGCGCGGTCAGCACCGCGATCAGCGCCCCCGTGACGAACCCCGACAACCCCACGGACCAGTCCGCCACAGCCTCCCCCGCCTCCCCGCCTTCTGCCGCCGCCCAGTATCGGCGGTGCACCCGCACGGTCCTCCGCCGGGCCGCGGGTCCGGCCGGGGCGCAGCGCCCCGGCCGGCCTGCCGTGCGTCAGGCGGACGGGCGGCGGCGCAACCCGAACACGCCGAGCGCGGCGCCGATGACGCCCACCACGATGCCGACCATCAAAGGCGCCACCGCCGGCCTCACCCGCGCCATCACCACCTGGCTCCTGGACCACCGGGCGGGCTGAGGACACCCGAACAACCCCACCCGGCCGCCCCGCCCACCGCGCCCACCGCGAGGGGATCGGTGTCCCCTCCCGGGCCCGGCCCCCCTCAACCCAGCGAAACGCCCAGCCCGACACACCCGGCACGACGATGTCCCCTTCCGCGCGAGGCGGCACAGAACGAGGCCCGTGTGGAGGGGAGGGGACGAGATCCGTCCCCTCCCCTCCACACGGGCTGCTCCACCGAGAGCGTCAGGCGATCAGCTTGTGCAGAGCGACGGTGGCCGCGCCGAAGGCCGTCAGACCCGCCAGCACCGCGGCGGCGACGGGGCCGCCGCCGAAGAACGTCAGCGCGCCGACGACGATGCCGACGACCGCGGCGGCGACGAACACGAGCGCGGCGTGCGCGCTCACCAGCGGCCCGGAGCCGGTGGGCGGGGTGGGCATGCTCTTCCTCCAGGAGGGTCCGGGACCGCGGCAGGCGGGCCCTGTCCGGTGCCCGTGACCGGCGGCCGCCGACCGGGCATGGAAGGAGCGTGGGTCACGTTCCGGTAGTCCCGAAGCCAAAAGAGCGTCACCACAGGTAGGTTCCGGACTACGGCGGGTTGTCCCGGGACGGTCCGGGACGACGACACCGCCGAGGAACGGAAGTGGGCGGGTATGACCGGGCGGGGCAGGGGAGGACGGCCCTGGGGGCCGCTGCGCACCGAGAGCCGCGAGGCCGAGGCACTCGCGGTGTTCCTGCGGGAGCGGATCGACGCGAGCGGGCTGACGATGACCGCCGTCGCCCAGCGCATCAGCTACTCCAAGACCCAGGTGGGGCTGTACCTCGCCGGCCGGATCCCCGAACAGCGGTTCGTGGCCGCGCTGGTGAAGGCGACCGTGCCCGAACCACGCCAGCGCGCGGTGCGCCTGGCCGAGGCCGAACGCCTCCTGCATGCCGCCCTCAACCCCAAGCCCACGCAGCACGGGCCCGAGGAGGGCCTCTCCGCCAAGCTCGCGGCCGAGCTCGAACAGGCACGCCGCCAACAGGTGGAGACCTACGACCGCCTCACCCGCGCCCTCGAACAGCGCGCCGACCTCCAGCAGGCCGCCCAGAACTCCACCCAGCTCGTCATGGTCCTGCTCGGCATGATCAACACCCTCACCGAGCGGGTCCGCGAACTCACCGCCGAACAGGACACCCTCCAGCAGCACGCCACCGACCCGCGGGTCCTCGACGACACCCGCCGCCGCCTCGCCCGCGCCCTCGACCAGGAACAGCGCGCCCGAGACGAACTCACCCGCGCCCGCGCCAAGCAGCGCCAGGCCGAAGACCTCGCCGCCCGCGTCCAACAACGCGTCGACGACCTCACCGACGAACTCGACCGCCTACGCGCCGCACAAGCCGAGAGCGGGACACACGACGCCGCAGGCACGCCGCACGGGCCCGCCGACGGCACTACCGGCGGCCAGTCGGCGGCCGACCCGGTCGCCGACGACATCGACCACGCCCTGGCCCGCGCCAGCGCCGTCAACGACGCCGACGGCCACACCCTGCAGCGCATCACCGACGAACTCCACCACACCGGCGAAGACCCGGCCGCCGACCCCGCCCGGCGCACCACCCCGGCACTGCCCGCAGTTGTCCCGGACAACCCGGACAACCCCCCGACCGGCACCGCGGTGTCCGAGCGGGCCGACAGCGCTGGAATGCCCACCACGGCGGCCGACACCCGCCCCATGCGGGAAGTCAAGAACCTCACCGACCGCCACCGTCATGCCATCGACCTCTCGGAAGCCGGCCGACACGCCGAAGCCGTCCAGCTGTTCGCCAAGCTCATGGACGACACCACCCGCGCTCTGGGCACCACCCACCCCGACACCCTCGCCGTCCGCCACGAACACGCCTACAGCCTCGGCGCGGCTGGCCGACACAACGAAGCCGCCCAGCTCTTCGCCGACCTGATCTTCGACCGCACCCGCGTCCTGGGCCCCCACGACCCCGACACCCTCACCACCCGCCACAACCACGCCCACAACCTCGGCCAAGCGGGCCAGCACAACGAAGCCGCGCGCCTCCTCGCCATCCTGGCCAGCCACCTCACCCACGTCCTGGGCCCCGACCACCTCGACACCCTCTCCACCCGCTACGCACACGCCTACAACCTCGGCGCGGCCGGCCAACACCACGAAGCCGCCCATCTCCTCGCCGACCTCATGAAGGACCGCACCCGCATCTTGGGCCCCGACCACCCCGACACCCTGAACACCCGCCACTCACACGCCCACCACCTCGGCGAAGCCGGATGGCGGAAGGAGGCTGCCCGGCTGTTCACCCACCTCTTGAAGGACCGCATCCGCGTCCAGGGCCCCGACCACCCCGATACCCTCAACACCCGCAGCCTGCATGCCCACCACCTCGGCGAAGTCGGATGGCGAAGGGAGGCTGCCCGGCTGTTCACCCACCTGATGGAGGACCGCACCCGCATCTTGGGCCCCGACCACCCCGACACCCTCACCACCCGCCACCGGCAGCTCTCCAACCTCGGCCGGGACGGACAGCACGCCGACACCGCCCGACTGTTCGCTGACCTGGTCCGCGACCGCACCCGCGTCCTAGGCCCGGACCACCCCGACACCCTCACCACCCGCCACGAACACGCCTACAACCTCGGCGAAGCCGGCCAGCACAACGAAGCCGTCCGCCTTCTCGCCGCCCTGGGCAACGACCGCACCCGCATCCTAGGCCCCGACCACCACGACACCCTCACCACCCGCCGTCTGCAGGCCGCCTATATGGGGCAGTAGACCAGCCGCCCGGCACCTCGGACACCCGAAACGACCCCGGCCAGCCCGGCACCCCTCGCAGCCCGCACCACTGCGCCCGATCCGGCAGCAGCAACCCGGCCAACGGACGCCCCCGGGCCGCGCCCCCGGCCCGCTCCCCCTCCCGGAGACGGACTGGGCCGCGTATGGCAGCCCCCGGCGACACCGTGCCGGCGGTAAGGGCCGCTGGCACCGACAGACACCAGGTACCGCCGCCCACCATGCCCCAGCCCCGGACGACCGGGCGCAGGCTACGCGGGCCCGCCGAAGCTCAGCCGCCCCCAGGACCGACGTGGCCAGGACGCCTCGGCACAGCTCCCCCGCCCAGGCAGTGCCTGCTCAGCGGGCGAGGGTGACGGTCAGCGGCTCGTTCGGGCAGCCCGCGGCGAGCCGGTGCAGCGCGTCCGCCTCGACCTGGTCCACCGCGAGGCCCCAGCGGGTCTTCACCACCATCCAGTCGGCCAGGTAGGTGCAGCGGTAGTCCTCGGCCGGCGGCAGCCACTCCGCGACGTCCTTGTCCGCCTTCGACCGGTTCGACTTCACGGACACCGCGATCAGCGCCCTGGGCTCGTCCAGGACGCTGGCGTAGGCCTGCCGCTGCTCCGCCGACCGTTCCGAGGCGCCGGAGTCCCAGGCCTCGGCGAGCGGCACCACGTGGTCCACATCCAGGGCCTTGGCGTCCTGCAGCACCACATCGTCGTAGCGGCTCACCCACACACCGCCCGACAGGGAACACTTCGCGCCCACGAACGGCGCGCTCGCCGCCTCCGCGACCAGCACCTCCGCCCGGGTCGAGCAGCCGTTCCCGTCCGCGTCGATCCAGTGCCGAAACGCCGTACGGACACAGCCGGTGCGGTCCTCCCCCATCACCGGCAGCGCGTCGATCACCCCGTACAACGTCGTGGCGACCCGCTCACCCACCGCACGGCTGGTACCCGACCACCGCCGGAACAGCCAAGGCTGCGCCGGGGGCGGGGGCGGCGTCGGCCGGAACGGCGAGCAGCGCGGCCGCGCCGGCGGCGGACAGGACGGCGGCGAGGACGGGACGGATGCGCACGGGCGGGCTCCACACGGGGGTTGGGACGGGTGGCGATACCCGGCTCAGCCCCCGCGGCGGGCACGGGTTGTGGCCGCCGGACCGACCTCACCCCAACGGGGTGTGGCGCGCTCGCGGGTGGACGGGGGACCTGCCTGGGGCGCAGGCGCAGGCGCGCAGGTGGACGTGGACGGTGGCGGCTTCGGCGCCGGTGAGGCCCGCGATGACGTCGACGGGCAGGGCGAGGACGGTGTGCAGCAGGAGGCCGTCCTTCTCAGACCCGCCCGCCGGGCCCCCGACACAGCCACCACAACCCAGCGTCTCGAACGGGTTCCCGGCCTCACTCGCGTCTGAGCGTCCGTGACTCGGCGCGTTACTTGTCACTAACCGTACTGCTCGACGTGCAGTTCTCCGGGCGGGTCAGCACGACAACTGTCGCCGATTCGGCGAGGTATCTGTCGAACCGGTCACCAGTACGCCCATCCGCTAGCTTCTGTCCGCTCCGCCAGCGGCGCCCAGCCGCACCCGGTGATGTTGGAGATCGACCTCGGCGACCTTCACCGTGATCAGCTGGCCCTCATCGACAAGCCCATCCGGAGTATCGGCTGGCTCGTCAGTCAGCTCAGAGAGATGCAGGAACCCGACAACGTCTGGGGCAAGCTGCACGAACACACCAAAGGGAACGATCTTGGTAATCGGCCCGGTGAGGATTCGACCGGCCTGATCAGCGAACCGGATGAGTGGATCTTCTTGCAGAGCCTTCAAGGAGAGCGTGACCTGGCCGGAGCGCGTCTCGGCAATGATCACCTCAGCGGTGATCCGCTGGCCGACTTCGACCGCCTCGGAGGGGTGGTTGATCCAGCCCCACGTCAGGTCCGGCACCCGGATGAAGCCGGTGCACAGGCCGTCCGGTTCGCCGTCGACGTGAACGAAGACCCCGAAGTTGTGGACCTCGGAGACCGTCCCAGTGACAACCTGCCCGCGTTCGAGCGCGAGGAGGAAAGACCGCAAGGCCGGAATCTCGCACGCCCTAGCGGAGAGGTGAAGCTGCCCCTCGCGCCAACGCCCGATCTCTTCGGCCTCGATCTCCTGGCCGACCTCAAACAGCTCGGATGGATGCTCGATCCGACGCACCGACGCTTCCTGCTGAGGAATCCGGCCGACCTCGATCGCCCCACCTTCGGCGTCTACGAGCTGCACCAGAACGTCCGCTCCGTCGAACCCGGTGACCTTCACTGTTCTCACAACCCCCGGCCGGAGCTGGTTGATCAAGGACTGCAGGCGAGGATCAGGGGTTGGGTCGGACATGGAGGTGAGCCTAGTCCGGCCGCAGACGACGGATTCCGTGCTGACACGGCAGTTAGCCTGCTGAGCCACAGCGTCTGGCCAACTAGCCTGCACAGTTGGCCAACTATCGTGCACAGGCCGCCGGCCCCGGGTCGGGGAGGTTGCTCCGGGAGTTGCTCCGGAGGTTGGCCATCGGGTTGCTTCGGAGGTTGCTCCTGGATAGTGGGCGGCGGGCGGTGTCTGCGCTGATGGGAGGGCGGGACAACCGGGGCCGGCTGATGCCGACTACTTCCGTACGCGGTGGTTCGCGGCCGGCAGCAGCACCCGGGTGTCCGTACCGCCAGAGGGGTGAGGGAGGGGGTGCTGCGCGGGCCGGGGCGAGGCCTGGAGGGCCGCTGGCCCGGCTCCCGGCCGCCAGGCCGGGGTGGTGGCGGTCGGCGGGGCCGGGCGCTGCTGAATTGGTTGGCCCCGCAGGGCGGGACTGCCGCCGAGCGGGGTGACCTTTGACAGATGACCATGACCGATTGCCATCCGACCTTGACCAGCCCGGTATGGATCTTGCCGCCCGTCCTACCGCCCTTGCTGGGGAGGAACCGAGTTACAGCGCGTCTCTTCCATGAGCATGTTGATGAAGTGGGCGAGAGTCGGGCCATCTCGCGGGTCGTCGGCCTGGCAGGAGACGCGCCGCAGCAGTGGAACGCTGTAGAGCGTGATGCCTTCGCGGGCCAGGGCGAAGACGGCTGCGAGGAAGGCGGCGCGAGCGTTGCCGTCATCGAAGGGATGGAAGAAGCAGACGTCGAGGTAGGCGCGGGCGGCGCGGGCGGTGATGGGCAGTGGATCGTCGAGGCCGGGGGAGCTTTCGGTTAGGCAGGAGTCCATCCGGGCGCGGGTGCCCGGGTCGATGCCGCAGCGCTCCCGGCCTTCCTTCGCGAACGCTGGCCTGCTGCGGAAGGGTGGCGGCTGGTTGGTGCCCAGGACGTGCTGCTGCCATCCGCGGAGGAGTTCGAAGTCGAGTACGGCGCTGCGGGCCGCGTCGGTCCGCGCCAGGTCGAGTGCGGCGAGCATGCCTTGGGCACGGGCGGGGTCCAGGGCGTGGTCGAAGGTCCGGATGTCGTCAGCCGCGCCACCCCGTGCTGCGGTCACCGGCTCGCTGTCGCCGGCGGGGCACTTCTGCCAGGGGGCGGTCGCGCGTACTGTGAGCCAGCTCTGCAGGTGGTCCCGCGCGGGAGGGGGGTCGGACCACACGCCGTGATCCGGCCGCAGCGACAACGAGAGCCGCTCCGCGACCTCCTCGACCAGCAGCACGTCAGGGCCGGTCCAGCTCTTGAACCGTCCACCGATCGCCTGCTCCACCATGGTCCGTGCGACCGAGGGTTCGACTCCCCAGCGCGTGAGGAACCAGGTGAGTACCTGCCGGCAGTGCCCGTGCCAACCGCTGCCACAGCCCGTGCGGTCGGTCACCTGCAGGATCAGGTGGTGTGCGGCGCGCTCCCACAGGATCCGCTGCTCTCCGACCGAGGAGAGGTCCAGCGGGTACGCGTCGAAGCGTCCGGCGAGGCTCCCAGCCACGCACGCCACTCGGACAGCGCGGAGGCGACCCGGGCCAGCGTCTCTTGCGGCGTGGTGATCGAGTCCCTGGGACAGCACCAGCTCCCCACCGGCCCGCCGCCGACATCGCCTTCGTCGTGCGCCCAACGCCAGCCCACGCTCCAGCGGCCGTAGTGCTCGACCAGGGCGTGGGACATCGCGTCGGCCCACGCGCGGCCCTCATCGAGCCTCTGGCCAACCATCGCCCGGTCGGCCGAGGAAGGATCGACACGGTGGGGGACATGCGAGGCCGGCCCTAGAGAGCGCACCACCTGGTGCACCGCCGCAGCGTCGAAGGGGTATCGGGAAGGGTCCACTTCATCCCAGCTCAGATCGCTGGGGGTCAGCATACGGATCACCGCCCAAGCCTGCCGACCGCTGGCCCACCCCTCAACAGGTTTTCCGCGAACCCGGCACCGGCACCGAGCACACCGCCGGGCGCAAGGCCTGGATGGACATGGGCTGCAAGAACGCCGTCGTCGAACACGGCGCCGCCCTCGGCATCGACTGGCGCTGACCCGTCCGGTCCGCTGGGGCGTCACCGCCGTAGCAGCCAGTGCGGGCCCACCGTCCAACCGAGGAAACGCCGACCGTCGGCGCCGTCCGGCTCGACCTCGCCGCCAGCGGCCGCGAGCTGCAGGCCGGCCACCGCCGGGGCGAGCCGCGGCGGATGGTCGCGCTCGATCTCGGCGAGGACGGCCGCCTGCTCCTGGGGCGGGCAGAGCGACAGGTGAAAGACCATCTGCCGCCAGGCGAACGCGGCGTTCTTCACCGCCGGCAGCGGCCGCGGCAGCTGCCCGGCCAGCGCCACCAGCCGCCCCGCCGTGGTGAACGCACCGAGCGCCGCCGCCGGCCAGCCGCCCGCTGGCACGACGCCGACCGGCCCGGCGAGGACGGCCAGGTTGTGCGTGGTAAGGACCTGCGCCTGCTCGATCACCGTCCCGTTGGCGGCCACCGACCCGCGGAGTGCGGGGCTGCCAGCACGACGGCGGCACAGCTCCGAGAATTCCCGGGCGACCACCGACTGCTCCCTGTCCTCCTCGGCACGCTCGGCGAGCGCCCACACCCCGGCGTAGTCGATGCCGAAGTACCGCTCGTACAGCGTCCCCTCGAGCAGGCCCGCGGCGATCCCGGCTGCCGCCGCGAACTTCGCAGTGAAGCCGCCCATGAAGATGTCCGCCGCCAGCTCCTCGGTGAACGGCAGCGCGGAATCGGCCCGCCGCGCCAACCCGGCCAGCTCGCTGACCAGCGGGTTCGGCAGGATCGTCCCGGGGAAGGTGCCCACGGCCAGCTCGCCGAGCCGGCGCAGCGCGGCCAAGCCGCTCTGCCGGGCGGTCGGGTCGACGCTCCGGTACGCGCTGATCGCCCGGACCCAGGGCAGCTCCTCCGCCCGGACCTGGTTGGCGTAGTCGAGCAGCAGCAGCGACCGCCGCCCAGCGAACGCGCGGTGACCGGCAGACACCAAGCCGCGCAGCGCCGGATCGGCGTGCGCCCCGGCCTCCGCCGCCGCGGCCAGCTGCGGAGCCAGCTCCGCCAGCACCTCGGCGGACGGCACCAGCCCGCGCTCGATGAGCGTCTCGACGGGCGCGCTGGTCGCCGCCAGCACCGGCTTGAACAGCGTCGCCGGGACCGTCGAGGCGGCCGGGACACCGGACTCGGTGGCCTCGGCGGTGGTGACCGGCATCAGCACGGCGTCCGGATCAATCAGGCCGTCGTCCTGGCCGAGCACCGCGAGACGGCCCAGCAGCACCTGCGCGATCGCGTGGTGGGAGGGCAGCGCAGCCTGCTCGGCCTGGGCCGTCCGCAGCGCGGAGTGGGTCTCGGACCCGGGCAGTCCGCGCTTGCGCACCATGCCGTCCACCGCGGCCCGCAGCAGTCCACGCAGCCGGGGATCGAGCGGTTCGCCGGCGACCGCGGCCTCCAGCGCGGAGCGCAGCACGGCGAGGTTGGCCCCGCGCCTGCGGTGCTTGCCGCACAGCGGGTGCGCGGCGGCCAGCGTCCGGTACCGACGCAGCAGTTCGGCGCCGTACCGCCGCCACTCGGGGCCCGGGTCCGTGTCGAGCGGCTGGCCATCCTGCGTCGCCTCCAGCCAGTGCGCCAGCAACTCGTCGGAGAACGGCAGCCACACCGTCAGCGCCTCGCGCTGGGTCTCCACCGACCGGTTCGGCTTCCGGGAGGCCAGGGCGGCGACAGCGTCGCCGACGGACCGCCGGTGGACCGCGTCGAGCGAAGCACCGGTGCTGCCAACCGGCAGGGGCGTGAAGCGCAGCCGCGCCGCGAAGGGCGCCAGCACCGCGACCAGTTCGAGAGCCGCCGACTGCTCGCCTGCCCGCACCAGCCACGCCACGGTCAGCAGCGCCGCCTCCTCGGGCACCGTCACCCGGTAGCGCCCGCTGTCCAGCAGCGCCCACAGCCCAGTCAGCCCGGCCTCGGTGAGCGAGTGCGCGAACAGCTCGGCCCGGCCCTCCGGAATCCCCGCCGCCCGGCAGGCCACCACCTCGTAGGGCTGCAACGGCCCCTCGGCGCAGGCCCGTCCGGTCGCGAACCCGCCGCGCTCCACCTCCGGCGTCACCCAGGCGGGCAGGCCGGCCACCGGCGTCCGGGAGCCGATCCGCAGGCTGCCGTCCAGCATCCCCGCCAGCACCGCGCGCCAGCGGCCCGCCCGTGCGTCGGCACGGGAACGGGTTGCCGGATCCGCGTGGGAGAGCGCCGTGGCGAACGCCCGGGCCAGCTGCCCGTGCGCGTAGTCGGTGGAGGCGGTCGTCGTCGAATGCTGCTGCTCAGCGTTGCTGTCCATGGCCGACACGGCGGGTCCTGCCCCCGCACCCCCAGACTCCGAGCCTGGTGCTCTCACTGATCGAGCTACGTGCCGATGGCCCGAAAAGTACGCGGCGAAACGGACGGCGGGCAACCGGAATTCCGGCCGCTCACCGTGTCCGCTCATCGGGATCGATGCTGGTCCGCTGCGGTGTGAACGTGGCCGCGGGGCGCGCCCGGCCGATCGGCTGAGGGGCCGTCAGTCTACGCGGGCCTGCAGGTCGACGATGCCGGTGAGCCGGGCGCGGGTGTGCCCGACACCCGCGCGCGGAACGAGGGCTGCGGGCCGCTCGGACTCATCCCGGCGCCAGAGCACCGCGTCGGCCGCGGCGTTCCGACATACCGGCCCGCCGCCGAACTCGCCTACACCGCCAACCTCGGCCAGGCCCGGCTGCGGCTGCGGCTGCGCGCGTTCGTCGAACTCCACCGCCCCGACACCGGCACCGAGCCCATCACCGGGCAGCTCGCGGCCTGCGCCCGCCGGTGGGAACAGGCCAGGCCCGGGGCGGTACCGGGCAGGCCCGGGAACGCCGCTGGAGGGTCTTCCCGCGGCTGCTGGTCGTCCTGGTCCGCACCACCACGACCGAGGCCCGCACCGCGGTGACGGACCTGCACCTGGCAGCCGAGGAGCAACCCGTCCTCACCGACGTGCTCGCCGCCGTCCCGGCCGGCGCCGCCCGCCTCGAAGACCTCCTGCAGCGCGGACCGTCCGCACCGATCTGGCACCCGCTCGCCGGGCAGGAGCGGCGGCCGTACGGGTGGAGCGAGCTGTAGCCGGGCAACGACGGCCGGGCCGGGGACGGCAGCCGTACCGCGACGGGAAGCTCCCGCCACTCGGCCCCGGAGGACAGCTCCCACAACACCCCGTCGGCCAACCGGCGCCGGCCTCCCACTGGACCACCTAACTGTGCCAGCACCAGCGACGGCTCGACCACCGCCCACGACTCATCGGTCACCTCATGACGACGCACCACGAACAGACCGACAACCAACCCGCTTTGCGAACAGGCCGCAGTGCGCCGGGGACCGCGAACGGGCAACCGGTGATCTCACACTGAGGTGAGTTCCAGGGTCACTGTGCTGTACACGCTTGAGACGGTGCCCAGTCCAGCCGTGCACAAGAGGATGTCGGTCGCAGGGCCGGTCATGTCCATCACCACGGTGTCCCCCTGGAAGAGTCCAGAGGTCACGGTTCCACTGCCCACCGCCTCTACCACGGCACCCGCCACCGTGGTGGTGAAGTTGGCGCTGAGGGTACTGGTCTGACCGGTGTTCCAGGTGATGGTGATCGTGGTGCTTCCGGACCCCAGGAGGTCCAGGCACGAACGCTCCCGGGGCGCGTTGACGCTGTAGGAGGTGCCGGAGGTGATCTCAGGGTGCGACAGCGAGACACAGGGCCCGTACTGCCGGGAGACCGTGGACTGCGAGACCCGCGGGGTGTTCGTCAGCGCCGGGGTGTAGGTGCTGACCGTACTGCTCGGCGGAGTGCAAGTCATGTCCAGCAGCCCGTCGGCGGAGGCCTGCGCCGGCACGGCGGTCAGCAGCGCGACCGTCAGGAGGCACACGGCCGCCATTGCGCTCCCGAGCCGGCGTCCGAGCAGCGCCGCACCGGTGCGCACACCGGCTGTGCCGGTCTTCGAGGCCCTACTCTTCCGCCACTTGTGAGACGACATGCGAACTCCACTGCGCGAAGGGGACGGCAAGAACCGCCATGCCTTGTGAGAGTGCGCTCCGCTCGATGACCTGGCAAACCCCTCTGCGGCGCCAGGAGGCGTGTGTGACTCCGGAGGCAGATGGGAGGAAACAGGCTGCCCGTATGGGGGCGCGCAAGGGACAGCGGGCGCTCCCTGCTCACGCCAGCCCTACAGGCCGCCCACCGTCACCTCGATCCCGCAGCGGCTTCGACGGCGCGCCACCGCTCGGCTTCGCAGCGCTCGCGCTGTTCGGCGTCGGCCTGACGGCAGGACTCGCACAGCCCGTCGTCCCCAGACCGTCCGTTCCTTATCCGCCCACCACTTCGTCGGTGAACTTCGCGGCGCAGTGGGCACAGACAGGGCACCAGGACCAGGGCGATGGGGCAGGCCCTTGCGGCCGGTGGCGGGTAGCGGGCGCGCCACCGGCCGCAGGCAGCTCGCACCAGGCCCGGCAGTCGGCGAGGGTGTCGGCACTCTCGTTGTCGCGGTCCACCTCGACCAGAAGCAGCGAGACGCCGGCGCCAGGGTCGCACAGCACCAGGTCGGTGAACAGCGCGCGGCCCCGGGCACGGCGTGCTCGACCTCGGTGGTGAACGCCTCCAGGTGCCCGGTCCCCCGCGCGCCAGCAGGCCCGCGGTGGTGACGACGTCCAGGGCGTGATCGCAGTACGCGGCCCTGCTCGCCGTCCTTCTCGGGGCGCAGCACGGGGCTGGTCCGAGACGGTGCAGGAGTGGTCGCAGGCGGGGGGGTGCAGGCGGCCGTGCTGACCGTCGGGCCTGGCGGGCCCGGCCCGGTGCTCAGCCTTCGAATGTGGTGCGCAGTCCGCGCAGGGTCCGCCCGGGGCCGCGTAGTTCCACTGGGTCGTGGTGCCCCTGCTGGAAGCGGTGCAGCCGGCGGAACGGCCTGCCGCTGCCCCTCCCCTGCCCGATCTCCTCCCATACCTGGCGGACCGGTGGCCAGGCGAGCTGGAACTGCATCGCTTCCGACCAGATCCGCCAGGTGCGGTCGCTGATCCACCCTGCTGCGCGCAGTTCCAACTCGTCCTCGCAGAGGATGAGATAACCCCTCAGTACCCGCTCGTCCTCCTCACTCAGCGGTACGGGGCCGGCTTCCGGCTGGATGCGCAGCACAGCGAGCGAGAGGTCGTCCATCAGCTTCCAGTAGCGGGCCACGTAGAGGTCCTCGAAGGCCCGGATCCGCTGCCGCTGGATCTGCCGCAAACTCAGTACCGCTATGACCACGGTCACCAGCGTCGCCACGGACGCGACATCGGCCAACACCTCGTCGTCCCTCCCCGTTTCCGAACTCGGCCGACTGCTACGCTCCGCCGGTTCCGCGCTCCACGCAAGGGGCAGCATCGCAACGTGTCACAAGCATTGCCGCTGTGTGGCAGTCCACCGCTTATGCCGGCCGTCGCACCCGGCGACGACGTCGCAGTGCGGTGGTGTGGAACTGGACCGGTGGGCTTCGTGGGCCGGGGACTCACTGGGGGTCGCGGTGTGGACCGCAGGGCCGGTCAGAGTTGCTGGATGTGGGCCCGGTCGGCGATGTGGGAGGCGTCTTGGAGTGTCGTGGACCAAGACGGTGTCGTCGGCGACGTCGAGGAGGAAGCGGTCTTCGTGGACGGGGACCCGTCCGGCACGCGGGCCGGGAACGTCACGCTGTTCGCGATCGGCACCACCGCCTCCGCGCCCAGCACCGTCCTGGGCGACCTCACAACCGATCTTCCCCGGATCTGCGAGCTCGTCGGCCGGGCGGCGGGCGACGGGGTGTAGGTCAGCGGCCCTGTTCGGGGTCGGTGCCCGGGCTCGAAGATGACGACACCGGGGCGTGGTGGCGGCCGCGGAAGTCCTCGACGATGCGGGGGCCGGGGCGCTCCCGGGGGCGCCTCGCGGCAGTCGGCGCCCTGCCCGATCGGCAGCAGCCGACGCCCACCGGTCAGCGCGGGGGTGCCGGTGACGGGCTCGGAGAAGGCGGGCATGGAGAGGGAACGGCGGACGGTCATGATCACAGTCTGGCGGCCCGGCCCGGCCTGGCCGGGGACGGCCGACGTGTCCTCCCACCCCTGTCCCGGCCCCGGCACCTCAGTCAGATCGCCCGGGCAAGCGGCAGGTCCGCCTCACTGGAGGCGTGACGCCCATGGCCGGGCTCGCACTGGCCCAGCTCGCGCAGCCGCTCCTCGCCCACCCCGTCGGCCACGGCCTCGGCAAGGGCCGCATCCAGCTCACGGCGGGTACGGGCATGCTCGGCGATGGCCCGCTCGACACGCTCCAGAGAACTCGCCGTCCTGCGCTTGGGGCTGGTGATCACCTTGAGATTCATGCGACTCGCGTACCCCCGACCGCCCCCGGGCATGCACACGGGCGACCAGCGGCGCGAAAGTCCACGGCCACCGTACCGGCACCCCGCCACACCCGCACGGTCCGGCCGACCCCCTCAGAACTCGTAACACGATCTTGGTGATCGTTGCTGGTGGAGCGTGACCGATGTGACGATTCGTCCGTTCGTGATGGTGTGAGCAAGAAGCCGTGGGTCGTGGACGACAAGCTGTGGGCCAGGATCGAACCGCTGCTGCCGGCCTGGCCGGAGCGGTCGCCGGGCCCGCGCCCCGTGGACGACCGGCGTTGCCTGCAGAGCATTCTGTTCGTGCTGTACACCGGTATCACCTGGCAGCAGTCGCCGCCCGAGCTGGGCTTCGGCTCAGGGCAGACCTGCTGGCGCAAACTCGGCCGCTGGCAACGGGCTGGGGTGTTCGAGGCCCTGCACCACATGCTCCTGGCCGAGTTGAACGCGGCCGGACTGATCGACTGGACGCGCGCGTGCGTGGACGCCTCCCACGTACGCGCGAAAAAAAGGGGCGAGGCCACCGGCCCGTCGCCGGTCGACCGCCGCAAGACCGGCAGCAAGCACCACCTGGTCGGCGACGGCGGCGGCATCCCGTTCCACGTGATCACCACCGCCGCCAACGTCAACGACGTCACCCGGACCCTCGACCTGGTCGACGGCATCCCGCCGGTCGCCGGCCGCGTCGGCCACCCCCGCCACCGCCCCGACGCCCTGCTCGGCGACAAGGGCTACGACAGCAACCCCAACCGCCGCGAACTGCGCAAGCGCCGGATCCTGCCTGTCATCTCCCGCCGTGGCGAGTCCGACATCATCGACCTCGGCAGGCTCCGCTACGTCGTCGAGCAGACCTTCGCCCAACTCCACCAGTTCAAACGCCTCGCCATCCGCTGGGAACGACGCCTCCACCTCCCCAACGCCTTCGTCTCACTCGCCTGCGCACTCATCTGCCGGCGACGTCTCAACAAGTCGGCACCGTGATCGTGTCGCGCCCATTGTCAGGGACGCGAAGGTCGTCGGCAGTGCGTGCCGGGTCCCCATCTCTCGCCTGGCCCGTAGGAAGATGGATCTTGCCGTGTGGAGACGCGGGTCTCGCGGGTGCTGCCGTCACGCGAGTGGGCGGCCCCAGACCTGTACGGTGCGGGCGGGGCCGACGAATCGGCCCAGCTCGCCCACGTCGACCCAGGAACGGTCGACCTCGTAGTTGTAGGTGAGCAGGGCGGCCGTCACCTCGCGCGGCGCGAGGTCCTCGTCGTACATCCCGACCAGCTCCTGCCCGGTGTCGGCGAACACGTACAGCCGCGCGTAGACCTGGCCGTCGTGGTCCCACTCGTGTCGTACGACGGGTTTCTGCAGGACGGTCTCGAATAGGAGTGACCGCTGATCAGGTCGCCGCGGACCGTGGGGCCGGCCATGTGCACCTCGAAGGTGGCCAGCCCGGTCCCCCTCTCCGGGTCATTCACGTGGGCGACGGCCACCAGGGCGGCTTCGTCCTCGTTGCGCAGCACCTCGCTGTGGGTCTCCGGGATGGTCCAGGTGGCGGTGCACTTGCGAAGTTCGGACAGGAAGGCGAGCTCGCCAGGGCCGAACCTGTACCAGTGGTAGTAGCGGGGAGGGCGGAACCACGGATTCTCGGACACGGCGGCCACTGTAGAACACGGCCCACTGACGCCCATGGGCAGTCGGAGACCCTGGGCGGGCATCCGCGGTCTTCACACCCTGGCTGCGTCACCGGGCGGGCCTTCGCCTTGCTCCACCGCTGCCTCCAAGATCGTGTTACGAGTTCAAAGGGCGGGGCCGGTCGGCTCGTCGGCCGGCAGGTACGGGGAGGGGCAGGCCATGACGTCCGGGCGCGGCGCAGCTCCGGCGCCTGGCCGGTCAGGCCGGGTCGGCGGCTCCCGTCGCAGATGTTCCGGGCCGCCTCGCGCGCCCGGGCGGCGAGCGGGGTGGTGGCCGGTGACGACGAGCGGTCCCGCCTTCCGGGGTCGGCGGACCCGGCGCCGTTGCCGCTCGGCTCAGGTGTCGAGGAGTTCCGGCACGAAGATGTCCTCGCACGTGAGCCGGTGCTTCGACAGGCCCTGCTCGTGGTGGTAGCGCAGGAAGGTGTCGATGGCCTTGCGGTTCGCGGCCACCCCGTAGGGCCACCAGTCGTCGCCGAGCAGTCGGCGGTTCTTCTCGAACAGCGCGCTGAACCAAGGCGTGATGACGCCCATGTGCTGCTTCGCGGCCCCGTCCAGATGGCTCCGCTCGGCGAGCTCCTTGGCTCGGCTGAAGGCATCGTAGACGGCGCGTGCGAGGCCCTGGTGCCGTGCGAGTTCCCTGCGGATGGCGACGATGTGCATCGGGGGGAAGATCCCGGTGCGGCGGTAGTAGTCGCGTTCGACGGTCTCGTAGTCGGGGAAGAGGCGGGCGACCCTCGGGGAGCCGTTCAGGACCCCCTGCGGCACGTCCACGGAGATCAGTGCGTCGATCTCGCCGGATTCGAGCATGGCACCAAGGGTCCGGCCGTCCTTCGCGCGGCGCACGTCGACGCCGTCGGGGACGGGCTGCGGGACCCAGTCGAAGGCGGGTAGGGGGTGGTTGGTGCCGCCGATGACCCAGCGGCACTGGTCGGGGGTCACGCCGTACTCGTCGGCGAGGATGCCCTTTGGCCAGACTCCGGCGTCGTGGCCGTAGAGGGCGAACTCGCCGACGGTCCTGCCGGCGAGGTCCTGCGGCCTCTCGATCCCGCTGGCGGTGTTCACGAAGATCGCCGAGTGACGGAAGTTGCGGTTGGGCAGGATCGGCAGCGCCAGGAACGGCGCGTCGTCGAGGTCGAAGGTGCGCAGGAAGTAGGTGAGACCGAGCTCGGCTACGTCGTAGTGCCCCTCGATGGTGCGACGGAAGATCTCCGACACGAGGGGGGCCGTCTCGAACACCGCGTCGACCCCGTTGACCGTGACCCGGCCGTCGAACAGCGCCTGAGTGTGCTCGTAGGCGTATGCAGCGATGCCCAGCTGCGTGCTCATCAGCGGCCTTCTCCTCGGGTGGATCGCGGGGAGCCCGCTTCCGTAAATGACCGTTCACTTTTATGGTGGTCCCGGAGCGGCCGAGCCGTCAAGGTGAATGTCCATTCACGGTGAAAGGAACCCCCATGCCGCGTCTCACAGCCGAGCGTCGCGAGGCCAAGCGCGCCGAGATCGTCGCGGCGGCCCGCCGCTGCTTCTCCCGCGACGGGTTCCATCAGACCTCGATGTCGGACATCGCTGCGGAGGCGGCCGTCTCGGCCGGCGCGCCCTACCGCTACTTCACGAGCAAGGAGGAGATCGTCCTCGCTCTCGCGGGCGACGCGTTCCGGCTGATCTTCGAACCGGTCAAGCGGCTGGCCGACAGCACAGACGTCTCGACGGTCGCGGAACTGGTGGCAGCCGCGCTCGACACGATCAGCGGTGAGACGGTGCGGGACGCGACGGGGCGCACGGTCGCAGTCGACGAGTTGCTGCGCTGCGTCGTGCAGGCGTGGTCGGAGGTGCTGCGCAACGACGAGGTGCGCGGCCCGGCCGCGGAGGGCTTCGAGGAGGTCCGCGCCAGTATCGCCGACGCACTGCGCCGCGGGCGTGCCGCGGGCGCGGTGCCCGCCGCCGCGGACCCGGACCGCGGAGCCCGCGTGGTGATGGGCCTGCTGCACGGACTCCTGCTCCAGCGCGCGGCCTTCGGACTCACGGACACGGCCCCCTTCGCGGATGACCTGCGCGCCGGGCTGATCTTGTGATGGGCGATGACCGAGCCAGGCGGCGTGATCGACCCGGGCAGCGCGGCACGGACCTCATCGGGGGCGGACACGGACGGGCGCGTCGACCCCCGCGCCGCACGCGTCCGGACCCGGTCAGCACGCCGGGGTCGGGGCACTCCCCCGAGCCGGCCGCGGGTCAGTGAACCTTTCCGGCGTCGGAGCTTGAGGATGAGGACGGCTTTGGCTGTTGACGTCAACCAGTTCGGGCTGCATCCGGCGTGCCGGTGGATTCTCCAGCGCTCGAGCGTGGCCACGCCGCACTCGACCGGGTGGCGGAGCCGGGCGTGAGCCCGGCTCGACGACCGTGGTCCCGGCGGCGGTCAGCACCCGGGCGGGTTCGGCAGTCAGTCGATGACGAGGGTCCCCACGCCGGTTTGACCGGTGACTCCGCTGGTGGCGCACAGGAGGGCGTTGGACTGCGCCTGGGCGATGACTTCGGTCAGCGGGCTGCCTGCGCTGCGCCCGGCGGTGACGGGGCCGACGAGGGTGCTGACGGTCTGCCCTGCGGTCTGCGTGGTCTGGGAGCTGATCGTGGCGTCGCTGTGCGTGCCGTCGGACCAGTTGACGCGCAGGCTGCCGGACACGGCGGGTGGCAGGGCGGTGAGGCAGCCGAGGGGAACGTCGACGGAACCCGTCCTGGTGCCGGTCAGGGGGTGGCCGTCGTCTCCCGGCGCGCCGCAGGCCCTGTAGCTGACGGTGAAGGTGACGTGCTGCCGGCGGACGGCGTGGGTGAGTCCCGGCGAGTAGGTGACCACGGAGGTCGCCGCGCAGGAGATCGGCCGCGACAGCGTGGGTCCGGAGACCGTCGAGGCCGACGCCCCCGACAGCACGCCGGCGCCGGTGAGCACGAGACCCGAAGCGACGGCGACCGCTCGAACGGATCGAAAGGGCGTATCAAGCACAACTGCTCCCGAGATCGTAGGGTCGACCGCTGCGTGCATCGATGGCAAATGGCTTTCAGCGATCGACATACGGGAACCGGCGACGGGGCTGATGGCGCCGACCGGAATCCACCCTCGACGCCATCCACCCCGCCCGGGCGGTGACATGGCAGCGCTGCTCCACCGACGGCGGCGAGATCGTCGGCACGAAGCCGGGAACCGCCGTCGTCCACGACGAGGACCTCGCCGCCTGCGCCCGGGCCCGGCCGGCCGACTGGGAGAAACTCGGCCCCGCTCAGCAAGGGTTATCGGCAGTCCCGGCCGCTCGGCCGGGCGGACCATCGGGACCAGGCCCGCCTCCGCGGCCAGGTTCGGCTCGTCGAACACGGCGGGGACCGCCGTCACGGCGCGAGCGGGCCGCACTTCGGAGCTGCCTCGCGGATTGTGCCGAAGGGGCGCGAGGAACTCACATCACCGCAGGGCGCAGGGCGTCTCTTCGTTCCGCTCCGCTCCAGCACCCCTGCAGTCGACCGGTGGGCCGGGGCTCACAGGAGCGGGAAGGTCAGCCGCTGGTGCGGGAGCAGGTACATCTGGGTGTCCCAGTCGATTCCGGCCTGGCGCGGGGTGAGGACGTTATTGGCCCCGTTCACCACCTGCATGTACGTATCGCCGCTGTAGGTGATCTGCTCCCAGCGCTGGGAGGGGTTGGAGGTGTCGCACGGCTGCATCGTCACGATGTGGAGCGCGAGGCCGTCCAGCTTGGCGGTCATGCACAGTCCGAGCGTCGCATCGCGGGCATTGGTGACCTGCGAGGTGAGCGGGTTGAAGAACCACTTCTCGGACAGGTCGGTCGCCGAGCACGGGTCCATGCGGATCGTGTGCGGCGCATCGCTCTGCGGGTAGGCGCACTTGCCGTACTCGACGCTGCGGATCTGGAACGTCAGCGGCAGCGGACCGGTGGGCCCCGCGGCCTGCGCGGTGCCCGGCAACGCACCCGTGAGGACGGCACACGCCAGGACTCCCTTGAAGAGCCGACGCCGCGCCACTGTCTTGAACGGACGCACTACCACCACTTCCTCAACTGGTTCATCGTCTGGGTGCGGGCCTTGACCGCGCTGGGGCGGCCCGCCCTCGGCACTCGCACGGCCTCGACCGCGGCGTCGCGGGCCTTGGGGACGCCGGTGGCCCGCCCGGAGGCGGCCGCCGTGGCGGCGGCGTAGGCGTCGATCGGGTCGGACTTGCCCCGCGTGCGACGCGTCTTGTGGTCGGGGCGGTCGACGTCGACGGCTGTGACCCCGGCGGCACCACCGGCTGGGACAGCTCCCGCAGCTCGTCCGGCCCCGGCCGTTCGGCGGTTCCCGCCGCGGCCGGCAGCCCCCGGTCCCGCCGAGGTGGCTTCGCGGCTGCCTGCGGTGGGCGTTGCGACCGGGTTCAGGCCGAGGTGATTTCGAGCGTGATGGTCGAGTAGATGCTGCTGACCGTGCCGAGGCCGAGGGTGCAGGCGAGGATGTCGGTGGCGGGGCCGGTGCTGGTCTGGACGACGCTGTCACCGGCGAAGAGCCCGGAGGTGACGTTGCCGGTGATGGTGACCACGAAGGCGGCGCCGACGATGGTGGTGGTCCGGTTGCCGGCGATCGTGCTGGTCTGGCCGGTGTTCCAGGTGATGGTGTAGGTCACGGTGGCGGGGGCCAGGAGGGCCAGGCAGCTCCGGTCGGGGACGGTGCCCTGCAGGGAGCGGGAGCCGGACGTCAGGCCGGGCTGGCTGGGTGAGACGCAGGGACCGTACTGAATGCTGGAGGAGAAGGTCACGGTCTGGGGGGTGCTGGTGAGCGCAGGGCTGTAGGTGGTCAATTCGCTGCTGGGCGCCGTGCAGGTCACGTCGGCGACCGCGCTGGTGGCGGCGCGCGCCGGCGTCGCCGCCAGCACTCCGCCCGCCAAGAGACATACCGCCGCCAGCGCGGCGGTCGACCGGGAGCTCGAACGGGACCGGGACCGTGGGGACTGGAACATGTGACTCCTCTTCTCTGTGTGCCTTGCCGCGGTGCGGGGCTGCGAAGGACGCCCGCCCCCGGAGCGGCCTGCCCCGGGGTGCGCCGCCGCTTCCCGACCTACACGAGCACTGCCCGCACGTTCATCGGCTACCTGAAGCCCTCCACATGAGAGGGCGTCCGAGGGCCATCAGCGCTCCTCGCGGACTTACCCGCCTGATCCCCAACACCTCCGCGCAGGCCTCACCGGCGACCCGGCTGCAGATGCTGCGCACTGCGGCCGTGGGCGGAACGAGCCGGACGGGGATTCGGGCGGCCCTTGGGCGCTACGAGAATCCTCGACGAATCCCGGCGCGGAATCGACCCCGTACCGGTGCGAAAAATGTTCATTACCGATGGGGTGTCAAGAACGGTCCGGTACGCAGGATCCGGGCGCCCTGCCCCGGGGCGGCGGAAGGCGCGAGTGCCCTCGCGACCGGACCAGCGCGGCCAGGCCGCAGCGCGCAGCGGCAGGCGGTCGAGGACCACCCGGCCCGGGCACCGACCGCCCGTAGCACCGGCCGGTGCGGTCATGCGGCCTCGATCCCGGACCAGGTGGGCAGACGGTCGACCAGGAAATCCGCGCAGTTCAAAGGGGGTCACCGCCGGATGCCATCCGCGCACTCGCCCGGTGACCGCGCCGGGGCGCTCTGGGGGGTGTCGCCCCGCCAGGTCCGGCGGCCGGCGCTGTCGGGCTCGTAGAGCGAGCGGTCTCCCGGGTGGGCGCGCCGTATCCGTCGGCGCGCCCGCTCTAGGTATTGGATGCCGCACGCGATGCCGTGCCACCTCTTCTCCCGTGGTGGGCGATCGCCACCCCACCGGCACCACCGCCTCTTGCCAAGCACCGGCTGAGCGGGAAACGTGGCCGGGACCGCTGCACACGAATCCCCTGCAACGGTGGGCAGTTGCCGCGTCACCACGACCGAGCCTGCCTGACCGGTGCGCGCCCGCGGTGCCCCAAGAACCCGAAGCACCGCAGCTCGCAAGCGATCCCAGAGAATCGGAGAATCCCATGCGCACCAGCACGTTCCGCCGCGCCGCGGCGGCCCTCGGCGCCGCGACCCTGACCGGGGCCCTGTTCACCGGCACCGCCCACGCCGCACCCCTGGACGCCACCTGCACCGGCAACAACACCACCACCTACTCCCCCGGGCTGACCAACACCCCCCGGAGCGTGACCATCGCCGGCACGGTCAGTCTGACCTGCCTCTCCGCGTCCCGCCCCGCCATCACCGCCGGCACCATCACCGGCGGCGGCACAGCCCCCGAACTGACCTGCGCCGTCCTGGAGCAGCCCTCCTCCGGCTCCTCCGCCATCGCCTGGAACGACGGCAGCTTCAGCGCCTACACCTACAGCACCACCCTCAGCCCCGGGACCTCCGGCACCCAGCTCCTCAACGTCACCGGCACCGTCACCTCCGGCACCTTCACCGGCGACAACCTGCTCATCACCGTCGTCTTCGCCAACACCGACCTCACCGCCTGCGACAGCCCCGGCGGCCTCACCAGCCGCAGCGGACCCGCCACCCTCGTCCTCGCCTGAACGTCCACCACCACATGCTGCCCACCGGGGTCTGTCCATGGAACGGCTCTGTCCCGTAACGGGTCCGTGCGGGGATCGAGAATCGGAAGGGGACGTCCTTTGCGGTCGGCCCCTTCCGATTCCGCGCAGTGCGGTCAGGGCTTCCAGGCCGCCGAGTTCGTCGCGGCTGTCGTGTCCGTCCAGTCCGTCGTGTCGGCGGTGTCCGTCCAGTCCGCTGTCCCGTCGGCGGACCAGCCCTGGTCCTGGCCGGCGTCCTGAGCCGGGCGGCGCACCAGGGCGAACACCGAGAGCCCGCCGACCAGGCCCATGGCAGCGGCGGCGAGCAATGCGGACTGCAGGCCCGAGGCGAAGGCCGTGTGGACAGCCTGCTCGGCCGCGAGGCGCAGGCCGGGTTCCGCCTGGGCGACGACCTCGCTCGCGCGTCCCGAGGCCAGAGCCTCGACTGTGGACGGGTCGGCGAGGTGCACCCCGGGCGAGCTCTGCAGGGAGGAGCGCAGGGCTGTGTGGAAGACGACGCCGAGCACGGCGATGCCGAGGGCGTTGCCGAGTTGCTGGGCGGTGTTGACCGCGCCGCTGGCCATGCCCGCCCGCTGGTAGCCGACCGCGGTGACGGCAGTGGAGACCAGTGTGGGGGTGGCCAGGCCGACCCCGATGCCGGTGACCGCCAGGCCCGGTACCAGGACGTCCCAGCCAGAAGCGGCGCCGATCAGGGCCTGGGCTCCGGCGCCGACCGCGATGAGCAGCAAGCCGGTGCCGATCTGCAGCTGCGGTGCGACCCGGTTCTCCAGGAACCGGCCGGACAACGCGGCGGTGACAAACGCGACCGCGCTCAGCGGGATGAAGCACAGCCCGGCGGCGACCGGGCCGAGGCCCAGCACTGACTGGAGCCACAGCGACTCGTACGCCAGGTAGGAGAACGCCGCGCTGCACAGCAGCAGGGAACCGATCATCACCCCGGTGAACGTCCCCTTCCGGAACAGCTTCAGATCCAGCAGCGGCGAGGCGCTGCGCGATTCGACGACCACGAAGGCGAGCAAGGCGAGTGCCGCGCCGGCGAGGGTCCCCAGGGTGCGGCCGGAGGTCCAGCCCAGTTCGTTGCCCTTGATCAGCGCGTAGGTGGCCAGCCCCGCGGCGGCGGCGAAGGTCACCAGGCCGGGCAAGTCCAGGCGTCGTCCGCTGCCGCCCGAGGAGGCGATGTACTTCCACGTCATCGCGATTGCCAAGACGCTGATCGGCAGGTTCACGAAGAAGATCCAGCGCCAGTCGAGGTGCTGGGTCAGCAGGCCGCCGGCGATCGGCCCGGCCGCGGCGGCGGCGCCGTTGACCGCGCCCCAGACCCCGAACGCGGTGCCCAGGTCCCGACCCGAGTACAGCCGGCTGATCAGCGCCACGGTGGTGGCGAGCATCGCGGCGGCGCCGATGCCCTGCACGGCGCGGAAGGCGATCAGCTGACCGGAGCCGGCCGCCAGCCCGCAGGCGAACGAGGCCGCGGCGAACACGCCCAGGCCGCCGAGGTAGACCGGTCGATGCCCGGAGCGGTCCCCTAGCTGTACTGACCCGTGAGGTTGGTTACGCGGCTGGCGGGTGGTTTGCCTGCGAGTGCGGTGTGTCCGCGGTGGTGATTGTAGGTATGGAGCC
>NZ_JBVHEH010000048.1:0-37522 GCF_055562955.1 Kitasatospora sp. NPDC015121 | reverse complement strand
TTGGCCGCCCCGGGACCGTCCACACAGATGCGTGTCCGGTGCTCCCTGCCGAGCGACCAGTGAACACTACGCCGGATCCGCGCCGGGTGCAAACAGCGGCACGGCAGCCGGCCCGGGAGGCGTCTCCCGACCCGGCCGCCGTGCGGCACTGGCCCCGGACTCCGAAGGGTCAGACCTCGCGGGCCATCTCCTCCGCGATCGCGGCGGCGAAGGCGTCGATGTCCTGTTCGGTGGTGTCGAAGGCGGCCATCCAGCGGACCTCTCCGGTGTGCTCGTCCCAGAAGTAGAAGCGGTAGCGCTTCTGCAGGCGCTCGCTGACCTCGCGCGGGAGTAGCGCGAAGACGGCGTTGGCCTGGACGGGGCGGACGACGGTGACGCCGGGGATGTCGCGGACGGCGGCTTCGAGGCGGCGGGCCATCGCGTTGGCGTGGCCGGCGTTGCGGAGCCAGAGGTCGCCGGTGAGGAGGGCTTCGAACTGGACGGAGACGAAGCGCATCTTCGAGGCGAGCTGCATCGACATCTTGCGCAGGTACTTGAGGTCGCGGACCTGCTCGGGGTTGAGCACGACCACGACCTCGCCGAGCAACAGGCCGTTCTTGGTGCCGCCGAAGGAGAGGACGTCGACGCCGGCGTCGGTGGTGAACTCGCGGAACGGGACGCCGAGCGAGGCGGCGGCGTTGGCGAGCCGGGAGCCGTCCATGTGGACGAGCATGCCGCGTTCGTGGGCGTGCTCGCAGATCGCCCAGATCTCGTCGACCGTGTAGAGGGTTCCGAGTTCGGTGGACTGGGTGATCGAGACGGCGAGCGGCTGGGCGCGGTGCTCGTCGCCCCAGCCCCAGGCCTGCTGGTCGATCAGGGCGGGGGTGAGCTTGCCGTCCGGGGTGGGGACGGTGTGGATCTTGATGCCGGCGAGCTTCTCGGGGGCGCCGCACTCGTCGACGTTGATGTGCGCGCTCTCGGCGGCGACGACCGCGCCCCAGCGCGGGAGCAAGGCCTGGAGGGCGACGACGTTGGCGCCGGTGCCGTTGAAGACGGGGTAGGCCTCGGCGCGGTCGCCGAAGTGGCGGCGGAAGACCGTCTGCAGGTGCTCGGTGTAGGCGTCCTCGCCGTAGGCGACCTGGTGGCCGTCGTTGGCGAGGGCGATCGCGGCGAGCACCTCGGGGTGGACGCCGGCGTAGTTGTCGCTGGCGAAGCCGCGGACGGCGGGGTCGTGGTGCGGCACCGCGTCGGTCGGGCCGAAGGGGGAAGTGGTCATCGGGCTGTCAGCCACAGGTGCTGTCCGTTCAGTTCTGCTGCGGGGCGGTCCCAGAGGGACGCCAGGGTGGTGGCCAGGTCGGCGGTGTCGGTGAAGCCGGGGAACTTGGCGTCCGGCTTCTCGGCCCGCATCTCGGGACTGACCAGGGCCTTGATGACCAGGATGACGGCGGCCGCGGTGGGGAGGCCGTCGGGGGCGGTGGTCTCCTTGCGGAAGGAGTCGGCCATCGCGAGGGTCCAGGCCTCGGTGGCGGCCTTGGCGGCGGCGTACGCGGCGCCGCCCGCGGTGGGCTTGTGCGCGGCGGCGGCGGAGACCATGGCGTACCGGCCGGCGGTGCTGCGGCGCAGCGCGGGCTGGAAGGCCAGCGAGGTGTGCTGGAGGGTGCGGACGACGGTGTCGTGCAGGAAGTCCCAGTCGTCGATGCGGGAGTCGAAGAAGGTCTTGCTGCCGCGCCAGCCGCCGACCAGGTGGAGGAGGCCGTCGACGTGGCCGTGCTCGGCCTCCAGGTGGTCGGCCCAGTCGTGGACCTCCTGGGGGTCGAGGAGGTCGATGACCTGGCCGCTGATCCGGGCGCCGGGGACGGCGGTGCGGACGGCGGCGAGCGCGGTGTCGAGGCGGTGCTGGTCGATGTCGGCGCCGATGACGGTGGCGCCGTCGGCGGCGAGGCGGCGCAGGGTGGCCTGGCCGGCGGGGCCGCTGGCTCCGGCGACGGCGATCACCTTGCCGTCGAGGGGGCGGGCGTCGGGGCGGGTGGCGCTCACGCGGCGACCTCCGGGGTGTGGGTGCCGGTGATGCCCTTGGTGCCGGCGATGACGCGGCGGAGCTTCTTCGACAGGGCTTCGTAGAACATGCTGAGCGGGAACTCGTCGGGGTGGACGGCGTCGCACAGCGCCTTGCGCAGGGCCTTGTCGTCGGCGAGGTCGAGCGGCAGCGCCTCGGGGCCCTTGGCCCAGGTGGAGGCGGGGTGCGGGGTGAGGTAGCGGGAGACCAGCTGGTAGGCGGCGATCCAGTGGGCGGTCTTGGGGCGGTCGATGCCGTCCCGGTAGAGCGTCTCGATCTCGGCGCAGAGCCCGTTGGTGACCTCGGCGACGCGGTCCCAGTCGATGGTGAGGCGGTTGTCGCGCCAGCGCAGGGCGTCGTGCTTGTGCAGGTAGGCGAAGAGCAGCTGGCCGCCCATGCCGTCGTAGTTGCGGACGCGGTCGCCGCTGACGGGGAAGCGGAACAGGCGGTCGAAGAGGATCGCGTACTGGACGTCGCGGCCCTGCGGGTGGCGCTCGGCCTCCAGCTCGACCGACTCCTTGAAGGTGTTGAGGTCGCAGCGGAGCTCTTCGAGGCCGTACATCCAGAACGGGCTGCGCTGCTTGATCATGAAGGGGTCGAAGGGCAGGTCGCCGTGGCTGTGGGTGCGGTCGTGGACGAGGTCCCACAGGACGAAGGTCTGCTGGGTGCGGTCCTGGTCGCCGAGCAGTTCGGCGGCGTCGGCGGGGATGTCGAGGTCGAGCTGGCGGACGGCGCTGGTGGTGACGGCGCGGAAGCGGGCGGCTTCGCGGTCGCAGAAGATGCCGCCCCAGGTGAAACGTTCCGGCGCCTCGCGGACGGCGACGGTCTCCGGGAAGAGCACGGCGGAGTTGGTGTCGTAGCCGGCGGTGAAGTCCTCGAAGGCGATGCCGAGGTAGCCGGGGTTGTCGAAGCGGGTGCGCTCCAGCTCGGCGATCCAGTCCGGCCAGACGACCTTGAGCAGGACGGCTTCCAGGTTCCGGTCGGGGTTCCCGTTCTGGGTGTACATCGGGAAGACGACCAGGTGGCCGGTGCCGTCGACGCGCTGCTCGTTCGGGCGGAAGGCCAGCAGCGAGTCGAGGAAGTCGGGCTGGCGGTAGCCGGTGTCGGCCCACTTGGCGAGGTCGGCGCGGACGGCGTCCAGGTAGGCGGCGTCGTGCGGGAAGAACGGGGCGAGCTCGGCGACGGCGTCCCGGACGGTGGCGACCAGCGGGTCGACGGTGGCGCGCGGGACGGCGGCGAGGTCGATCGAGCCGTCCTTGGACTGCAGCGGCCGGAGGGCTTCGACGGCGCTCTTGAGACGGGGCCAGGCCGGGTGGTCGACCGGGGTCGCGGCCGGACCCGCGGCCGGGTTCGTGGCGTGGGCGTCGCCCGCGATCGCGAGCGTCGGCGAAAGATTCTGCATCACAGGCTCACTTCGACAGGAGTTATTTCGACAGGACCACGTTAAATGCGAAAGGTTCTCCGGCTCAAGACCGGTTTGACGGTGAACGCTCCAGTTCGTAGTACCGGCTCCGCCCGTTCCCGCCGCAGTGGATGAAAACGGACAGATCCGACGCCGGTCCGCCCGGGTCGGCCGGTCTGCCCCGACCATGCCCCCACCGCCGACGGCCCGCCACCGGGGCGCCCACGCTGGGTGCGGCACCGGTCACGCCTCGGTGCGCCCCCGTTCACGCCCTGCTGCACCCGGGCGGGGTCGGTGATCGTGGAGGGGGCGCGCCGTCCGGCGCCGAGGGCGGGCGGGACGGAGGGGGACGCGATGCACGGTCCGGTGCTGGTGAGCTGGCTGCTGGCGGCGCTGGCCGCCGGCAGCGGCGGCTACTGCGGCTGGCGGGTGCGCCGGGGGAGCGCCGACCCGGCCTGCGCCGGCCACCACCGGGCGCGCCGGGAGTCGGACGTGCTGGAGGCGGCGATGGGCCTGGGCATGGCCGGGATGGCGCTGCTGCCGGGGGTGTTCTGGGGCTGGCCGTACGCGCTGCTGGCGGCGGTGCTGCTGGGGGGCGCGCTGGCCGGGCGCGGCGCGGCGGGGCTGCGGGCGCACCGGCTGCACCACGGGATCGGGGCGCTGGCGATGGCGTACATGGCGCTGGCGATGACGGGCGGCGGGGCCGCGACGGGCGGGCACGCCGGGCACCACGGGCAGCCGGGCGGGCTGCCGCTGCTGACGGGGGCGCTGCTGGTGTACTTCGGGGCGTACGCGCTCTGGGAGGGCAGCCGGGTGCTGGCGGTGGGCGGCCCGGCGGTGGCGCCGCTGCCGCGGGCGTGCCGGGCGGCGATGGGGATCGGGATGTTCGCGATGCTGCTGTGGACCTGAGCGGCCCCGGGCGACCCCGCCGCGCGCCCGGGCCGGATGTTCCGCGACGGTTCGGACGGGGGGCTGACGGGCCGTCCGGTGGCGGGTCGGGGCGTGGTCTTGGTCACTGGACCCACCCGGCCGTTCCGCGCGGGCGTGTGGCGGCATAGGTTGGTGGCGAGGCGCACCGCCGCGCCCCTCACCCCTCCCCCGGGGAGCCCTGCCATGACGGCACTGCTGAGTCTGCTGCTGCTCGGACTGCTGCTCGCCACCGTGGCGCCGAGCCGCCTGGCCCGGGCACGCTGGCCGGAGCGCGAACCGGTGCTGGCCCTGTTGGTGTGGCAGACGCTGGTGGTCGCGGTGCTGCTGTGCTGCGTGCTGAGCCTGCTGCTGGCCTCGGCGGCCGCGCTGCCCGCCTGGCGGGACGCGGTGTTCGCGGGCGCCCCGGCCGGGGTCGAGGACGCGTACGGGCTGGTGGGGCGCGAGGGCTGGGGCCGGCTGTCGGCGGCGGTGCTGGCGGCGGGCGGGCTGTGGACGGCGGTGTCGCTGGCCCGGGAGGTCCGTTCGGCGCGCGCGGAGCGCGGCGCCCGGCACGCTCAACTGGTGCGCCGCGCGCCGGAGTTGCCGAGTTCGCTGCTGCCGCGTCGGCGTCGGGTGCGGGAGCCGCTGGTGGTGCTGGAGAACGTCCGGCCGCAGGCCTGGTCGCTGCCGGGGCCGCGGGCCCGGCTGGTGGTGACCACGGGGGCGCTGCAGCAGCTCTCGGACCGGGAGCTGGCGGCGGTGCTGAGCCACGAGCGCGGGCACGTCCGGCACCGGCACCACTGGCTGGGGCAGTGCGCACAGGCGCTGGCGACCGGCTTCCCGGGGGTGGGGGTGTTCTCCGCGTTCCGGGACCAGGTGGCGGTGCTGGTCGAGCTGGCGGCGGACGACCGGGCGGCGCGGCGGCACGGGCGGGTGACGACGGCGCTGGCGCTGGCGGAGCTGAACAGCTCGGTGTTCGCCTCCTGCCCGCCGGCCCAGCTCGCGCAGTCCCCGGCCCGGGTGGACCGGCTGCTGCTGGGCGAGCCCCGGCTGCCCGTCCCGGCCCGGCTGGGCTGGACGCTGGCCGCGCTGGCCGCCCCGCTGGGCGCGGCGCTGCTGGCGCTGGCCCCGGGGCTGTCGGCGCTGCTCTGACCCCGCGGCCCCGCCGCTCCCCCACCGCGCCCGGCCGCCCCCGGCCCGCCCCCTCAGCCCTCGGCGCCGAGCGTCTCAGCGAGGATCCGGCGGTGCACCGGGCGGGCCCTGCGGTAGCGCTCGCGGCCCTCGTCGGTGAGCGCGATGAAGATGCCGCGCCGGTCGTCGACGCAGTGCGTGCGCTGGACCAGGCCGGCCTTCTCCAGCCGGGCGACCAGCCGGGAGAACGCGCTCTGGCTGAGGTGGACGGTGCCGGCCAGGGTCTGCGCGCGCTCGCCGAGGCCGGGGTTCTGCTGCTCGAACTCCCTCAGCCGCTCCAGCAGTTCGAACTCGCTGACGCCGAGCCCGTACGCCTCGCCCAGCTCGCGGTCGATGGCGCAGGCGGTGGCCGCGTGGCGGGCCAGCAGGGCGCGCCACTGCTCGCTGAGCGCCGTCTCCGCGGCGGGGTCGCGGTCTGGGTCGAAGTCGGTCACGCCGCCACCGTAGCACATGCGCACGCATCTGTTGCATCCGCATTAAATGCGTTTGCATCCCATGCACATGCATGTAGCGTTCCGTGCCATGACCGACACGACGGTGACCGACCAGACGGTGACCCACACGCCCGCCGCCGACCCGCCCGTGACCGACACCCGCTGGAGCCCCCACGTCTGGGGCGCTCTGGTGGTCCTGTGCGCCGCGATGTTCCTGGACGCGCTCGACGTCTCGATGGTCGGCGTCGCCCTCCCCTCCATCGGTGCCGACCTGCACCTGTCCGACTCCGCCCTGCAGTGGGTGGTCAGCGGGTACGTCCTCGGCTACGGCGGCCTGCTGCTGCTCGGCGGCCGGGCGGCCGACCTGCTCGGCCGCCGCCGGGTGTTCCTGGTCGCGCTGGCCGTGTTCGCCGGCGCCTCCCTGCTCGGCGGGCTGGTGGACAGCGGGCCGCTGCTGATCGGCGCCCGCTTCCTGAAGGGCGTCAGCGCGGCCTTCACCGCCCCGGCCGGCCTGTCCATCATCACGACCACGTTCCCGGAGGGCCCGGCCCGGAACCGGGCACTGTCCATCTACACCACCTGCTCGGCCGCCGGCTTCTCGCTCGGCCTGGTGATCAGCGGCCTGCTGACCTCGGCCGGCTGGCGGCTGACCTTCCTGATGCCCGTCCCGGTCGCGCTGATCGCCCTGGTCGCCGGCGTCAAGCTGCTGCCCCGCCGGAGCGAGGACCGGCCGACCTCCGGCGGGTACGACGTGGCGGGCGCGGTCACCGGCACCACGGCGGTGCTGCTGCTGGTGTTCACGGTGACGGAGGCCCAGGGCGCGGGCTGGCTGTCGCTGCGCACCCTCGGGTCGCTGCTGCTGGCGGCGGCGCTGGCCGCGGCCTTCCTGCTGATCGAGGCGCGCACCGCCCACCCGCTGGTCCGGCTCGGCATCTTCCGGGACGCCGGGGTCCGCCGGGCGAACCTCACCGCGCTGACGCTGATGGGCAGTTACGCGGGCTTCCAGTTCGTCGCCACGCTGTACCTGCAGCGGCTGCTCGACTGGTCGGCGCTGGAGACGGCGCTCGGCCTGCTGCCCGGCGGCGCGCTGGTGGCCTTCTCGGCCGGCGCGGTCGGCCGACTGCTGGACCGCTTCGGTCCGGCCCGGGTACTGCCGGCCGGCGTGGCCTCGATGGTCCTCGGCTACGCGCTGTTCCTCCGGCTGGACGAGCACAGCGGCTTCGTCGGCCTGGTGCTGCCGAGCATGCTGCTGATCGGCGCCGGCTTCGCGCTGGCCTTCCCCTCGATCAACGTGGCGGCGACCTCCGGGGTGGCCGACGACGAGCAGGGCCTGGCCTCCGGCCTGGTGAACACCGCGCTCCAGGTCGGCGGCGCGATCGTGCTGGCGGTGACCACGGCGGTGCTCACCGCGGGCACCGGCGGCGGCACCGACGCGCACGCCCAACTGGCCGGGTACCGGCCGGCGTTGCTGCTGGTGACGGGCACCACCGCGCTCGGCCTGCTGATCGCCCTGGTCGGCGCGCTCCGGTCCGGCGACCGCGGGGCGGGAACCGCCCCGGCCCCGGTGCCGGACTACGCCTACCCGGCCGGGCGGGGCACGGTGGAGGCCCCGAAGGAGGGGCAGGAGGTGCTGTCGGAGCGCTGAGCACGGACCGGGCGGTCGACCCCTCGCCACCCGAGACGTTCCCGAGGCGTCCGACGAGACGTCGGAGACCCGGCTCCACCAAACCCCCGTGTTGGTGGAGCCGGTGCGCCGTCCGCGGCCGGCCGGAGAAACGCGGGCGGTGCGGACTTCGGAGCAGACACCATGGCAGCTCGCCGGGCCACGGTCAATCCACCGGACCGGGCCGAGACCCAACCGCCGCACACCGCAGGAGGGTCGGCCGGAGCACGCGCCGCCACCCCGCCCCGCGCACGCCGTCCGCGCGCCCCGCGGCCCCCGGCGCACTCCCGGACGGACCGCCGGCCGCGCCCCGGGCGCTACTGGCTCTTGAGGATCGACTGCAGCAGGTCCAGGGTGTGCTGCGGGGTGAGGCTGTCGACGCACAGCCGCTCCATCACCTGCAGGTACTCGTCGACGTCGTCACGCTTGTCCAGGTAGAGCGCGCTGGTGAGCTGCTCCAGGTAGACCACGTCGGGCAGGTCCTGCTCGGGGAAGCGCAGCACCGAGAAGGCGCCGCTCTCGCCGGCGTGCGCGCCGAACCGGAACGGCATCACCTGGACGACGACGCTGGGCAGCTGGGCCAGCTCGACCAGGTGCTCCAGCTGGGCCCGCATCACCTCGGGGCCGCCGACCGGGCGGCGCAGCGCGGCCTCGTCGATGACGGCCCAGAGCTTGGGGCCCCGGCCGTCGGTGAGCAGCTTCTGGCGGCGGGTGCGCAGGGTGACCCGGCGGGTGATCTCCGCCTCGTCGAGGGCGGGCCGGTTCTGCGCGAAGATCGCCCGGGCGTACTCCTCGCACTGGAGCAGGCCGGGGACGAACTGCACCTCGTAGGTGCGGATGAGCGCGGCGGCCTCCTCCAGGCCGATGTAGGTCTGGAACCAGTTGGGCAGCACGTCGTTGTAACTGTGCCACCAGCCCGACTTGTTGGCCTCGCGGACGAGGGCCAGCAGGACCTCCCGCTCGGGGCCGGCGGCGAGTCCGTAGAGGCTGAGCAGGTCGGCGACGTCGCGCTCCTTGAAGGAGACCCGGCCGAGTTCCATCCGGCTGATCTTGGACTCGGAGGCGCGGATCGCGTAGCCGGCGTCCTCCCGGCTGATGGCGCATCCCTCGCGGAGCCGGCGGAGCTGGGAGCCGAGGAGGATGCGGCGCACCATCGAGCCCCCGCCGGGCTGAACTGTGGTCATCAGACCAAACCTCCACTTGGACGGACCAGTTGCACAGTCTGCCATCAGTTGGACGCAGCGAGTGCCGGTAGTGGCGGTACGGGCTACCGCTTCGGCCACTTCCGGTCCATCTTGCACGTGCATCCGGAGCATGCATATGCCAATCGCACGACTGCACGTGAATCGACTCTTGCATCTGCCGGGAGCGCAGAGGACCATGGTGCACGTGCACTTGCACGCCCTGGCAATCCCGCGGGCTCCGCGTCGACCCCATGCGCGAATCCGCACACCCTCCCGGCAACGCCCGCGCGTCGCTGGGTACTTGTGTGTGCGGGCCGGTCGGCTCGGCGGCCCGGCGGCCGAGCGAGTCGGAGGTGACCGGCATGACCCCGGTGGGTCCCGCCGTGTCCGCCCCCTTATGGGAGGAGCTCTTCATGAGCACCGGTACGGTCCTGGCGACCGACCCTCATGTGGTCAGCTGCACCCTCGCTCCCCGCTTCGAAGCCGTGCGCACCGCGCGGGAGTTCACCCGGCGCTCGCTGGACGCCTGGGGGCTCGGGGAGATCTTCGACGACGTGGCCCTGGTGGCCTCCGAGCTGGTGACCAACGCGCTGCGGCACGCGCTCGGCCAGAGCGAGCCGTCCCGGGTGCCCACCCAGACCAACCCGGTCCTGGCCGCCGGGACGCTGCCGATCCGGATCAGCCTGGTGCACCGGTCCCCGCAGGTGGTCTGCGCGGTCAGCGACCCGTCCAGCACGGGCCCGGTCGCCCGGGAGGCCGACTTCGTGGCCGAGTCCGGCCGCGGCCTGCACCTGGTGGACTCCTTCTCCCGCTCCTGGGGCTGGCACCCGCTGGCCGGCGCGGGCAAGGTGGTCTGGGCGGTGTTCGAGGCCCGGGGGAGCGCGCCGGATCCGGAGCAGTTCCCGAACCCCGGCCGGCACCGCCGCTCCGCCTGAGCCGGACCGGGCCGGACCGGGCCGTCCACCCGGTCCACCCGGTCCGCCCGACTCCCCTCCGGCCGGGTCCGACCGCCGGGACGCCGGTCGGACCGCGACACGAAGGCCGTCGCGGGAGACTCCCACGACGGCCCGGGTGTACGGTCCTTGACGTCACGTCAGGGCGTGCCGCCCAGGTGGTCGAACTCCCCGTCCTTCACGCCGAGCAGCATCGCGTCGATCTCCGCCCGGGTGTAGACCAGGGCCGGACCCTGGGGGAAGCGCGAGTTGCGCATCGCCACGTCGCCGTTCGGCAGCGCGGCGAACTCCACGCAGTTGCCCTTCGAGTTGCTGTGACGGCTCTTCTGCCAGACCACCCCGTCCAGGTCCGTCGCCGGCATGCCGTTGTACGCCTCACGCATTGTTTTCTCCCCTAAGCCCGGCGAATGCCTCACTTGACGTGATGATAGCTCTCCTGCACGTGCATCAGCATGGGAAATTTCCTGTGCAGAGGAACGTGCCGATGCCGACACCAAGCCTTCACAGCACTGTAATTGACGGGGCGTAAGCGGACACACCCGGGCGAAACCCCAGTCACTCCATGACCGTCCGCACACAGCCGTCAGCGCGTTGTCGATCATCACCACCACTCACGCGGTTCACAGGCAGTCACGATTCGCACTGTGATCACTGTCACTTCCCGACCGAAAGCCGTCCGCTGTCGGCATCCGGCTGCAACGCGCGTGGGGACATGTCCTACGATCTGGCCCATGAGCACCGCAGCCATCCCGGGCGCGCCACTGCCCGTCCGTACGCCAGGCTCCCGTGCGCGGGGGCGCCACCGCCGTCCCGAGCGCCCCGAGATCGTGGCCGGTTCGCCCGCCCTGGTGCTGGCGGTCCCGGCCGTCGCCGGGCCGGAGAGCCGTCCGGTCGTCGAGGAGCTGCTGTCCATCGTCCGCACCGAGCAGGCGGGCATCGAGGTGACGGCGGCCTACCTGGGCGGGGAGGACGCGCCGTCCGTGGCCGACCTGCTGGCGGCGGCCGCCGAGGCGGGCCTGCCCGCGCCGGTGGTCGTCCCGCTGGTGCCCGGGCCGCACGACTTCCTGCCCGAGCTGCACAAGCTCGCCGCCGAGTCCGGCGCCCGGGTGCTGGACCCGCTGGGCCCGCACCCGCTGCTGGCCGAGGCCGTGCACGTGCGGCTGTCCGAGGCCGGGCTGGCCCGGGCCGACCGGGCCCGGCTGTTCGCCATCGCCACCGCCGCGGACGGCGTGGTGCTGACCACCGTGGGCGGCGAGGAGGCGGCCGCCTCGGCCGGCATCACCGGCGTCCTGCTGGCCTCCCGGCTGGCCGTGCCGGTCGTCCCGGCCGCGCTGGACGTGCCGGGCTCGGTCGCCGCGGCCGTGGCGCACCTGCGGGCCACCGGCTCCGAGCGCCCCGCGCTGGCCCCGCTGGTGATCGGCCCGGAGGCCGACACCGAGCTGCTGGCCACCGCCGCCGAGGAGACCGGCTGCGCGAGCGCCGCCCCGATCGGCGCGTACCCGACCGTGGGGCAGCTGATCGCCTCCGCCTACCTGGCCGCGCTCCCCGAGCCGACCCAGGAGCAGCTGGAGGCGGCCGAGGCGGCCGTCGCCGAGCAGCGCACCAGCACGGGGGCGCACGCGGCGCGCTGACGCCCACCAGGGACCGCGACGGGCGGGGGCCGCGAATCGACGCGCTCCCGCCCGTCGTGCTTCCCCCGGCCCCGACCCGTCCTGTCCCGCGCCGCCCGGCCCGCCCCGCGTCGCACCGCCGGCGGGCCGTGCCCTCAGCCCGTGACGCGCCCGGTCTTCGGCGCGCTGTCGGTGAAGGCGAGCGCGGGTAGCGCCACCGCCCGCGGCGGGGTGGGCGCCTCGACCGGCCCGGTGGCCACGAGCCCCTGCCCCACGCCGCCCCCGCCGCTCCCCCCGTTCCCGCTCTTCCCGAGCGAGACGGTCTGCGCCTGCCCGGCCGGCCGGAACAGGATCCGCTCGGGTTCGGGCGCCTCCGGGTCGAGCCACAGCTCGGTGCCCTTGGCGCCGCCGAACTCGCAGTCCAGCACCGCGACGTCGTCGGGCTCGCCGTCGTCGGTGGCCCGGAACGCCACCCCCGCCTTGCGGTAGCCGGTCAGCCGGCTACGGCTGAGCGTGACGGGCTCGCCGGCCAGTTGGTGCTTGAGGGTGGCCACCGCGTAGTCGGACTGACCGGCGGCGTCGATCAGCAGCCCGTCGAAGACGGTGCCCTTGTCGCGGCCGAGCGCGTGCACGGCGATGCCGCCGGCCGCGTTCCCGTACAGCACCGAGGCGGTGTAGTCGAAGTCGTTCAGGTAGGCGCCGTGCTCGATGCCCCAGCCGCCGTTGTGGTACGCCGCGAACCCGGTGACGGTGTGGTGGTGCTCGGCGTTGAGCCAGACGAAGATCCCGTTCTCCAGGTTGTTGTGCGCCAGGCAGCGTTCGAAGGTCCAGACGCCCTCGCTGGTCTCCGGCCACTCGTAGCCGGAGGCGCCGGCGGCGCCCTGCACGCCGACGGCGACGCAGTCCCGGGCCGAGGAGCCCGTCCCGGCGCCGAGGCTGAAGCCGGTGAGCCGGTAGCCGCGCGGGTTGGGCTCGAAGACGGTGCGGGAGGCGACGCAGCCCTCGTACGCGATGTCGTCGGACGGGCCCTGCGGGGTGCGGGTGTCGATCGGCCCGTCCCACCAGTACGCGTCCTCCCAGGTCTCATGGGAGATGCAGCCGCGGAAGGTGATGCCGTGGCTGGCGTGCGGCACGAACGCGTGGCTGCCGGTGTCGCGGACCACCACGCCCTCGACCACGGTGCCGCGCGAGGTGTCCAGCAGCATGTGGAAGTGCAGCCCGTACCGGCCGAGCACCGGCTCGGTGACCGGCTTCCCGTTCCAGCTGTCCTTGCCGTTCGCCCGCGGCCCGAGCCAGCGCAGCGCGGCGTGCCGGACGTCGGCGGGCCGGCTGGAGGTGAGGTGGACGTGCGCCCGGCCCTGCTCGGTGCCCTCGATCCGGACGTTGCGACTGAGGTTGAGCACCTCCGCGCCGAAGGTCGCCCCGCCACCGATCGCCACCCGCGGGTGGGCGTTCTTCAGCGGACCGGTCAGCGTGACGGTGGCGCCGTCCACCTGCTTGACCGTGACCAGGTCGTACGAGGTGGAGAAGTCGTCCTGGTCGGGCGGCGCGGTGGGGGTGACGGCCAGCTCGTCGCCGGGCTGCCAGCCGGTGGGGGCGGCGGCCAGCCGGATCGTGCTGTCGCCGGGCTTGAGCGCCCCGGCGGCGCGGGCCCAGGCGGTGCGGGGGGCGCCGTCCAGCCGCAGGTAGCCCTGACCGGTGACCCACAGGCCGGTGTCGGTGTCGACGACGGTCATGCCGCCGCCCGCGAAGCGCCGCTCGTCGACGTTCGGGAAGCGCAGGGTGTGGGTGTGCGCGGCGTCGGGGGCGAGCGCCAGGGTGCCGCGCACCTCGACGTTGCCGGCGCTGGCCAGGGTCAGCGACCTGTCGGCGGCGAACACCAGCGAGCCGGTCCGCTCCACCAGCAGCGAGCCGACCTGGGCGTCGGTATCCAGCACCACCCTGTCGGTGATCCGCACCGCGCTGCCGGGGCCGGGCACCTTGCCGCCCCAGCCCTTGGCGTCCGACCAGTTCCGACCGCTCTGGTCGACCGGCGGCGGCAGCGGCGCGGACGGCGCCGGGCTCGCCGGGGCGACGGGCGTGGGGTCGCCGGTGGCGTGCCGGTGGCCGCCTCCGCCGGGCGTGCCGCCCCCGGGCGGGGCCGGCCGGGCCGCGGTCTCGTCCGCTCCCGCCAGGGACTGCCGCAGCACCACTCCCCCGCCGAGCGCCGCCGCCGTCCCGACCGCCAGCCAGGTCAGCATCCTGCGCCGCCCCACCAGCGGCCGCCGGTGCCGGTGCCGACCGGACGGCGCCCGCTCGTCGCTGTTCCGCTGCTCTTCCACCTCGGTCGCCCTCCCGGGGCCCGCAACCCAGAGTCGTCGGGGGCAGCTTAGGCACGGCGACCGCCTGGACACGTCATGTTCCGGGCGGGGTAAGCATCCTGGCGTAGCGGCCCCGGACGCCCGTTCGGGAACGTTCGGTTCCGTCCGATCGCTTCGACTGACGTGTCGTCAACTCGCCCGCACTGTAAGCGGGGAAGCCAGGAACGACGAACCCGACCACCCCGGTGCGGTCATCCGGAGGCGCTTTCCGGACGGAATTCTGACGCCCCGTCCGGAATCGGGCGCGAAAGGCGCACGGAACCGTGGCCCGAGCGCCCCCGCCCTGACATATCCGGATGAAACGGACTGCCCATTCGCCCCTCCGACCGAATGGAGGTCCACCAATCACCCATCTGATGACCAAAGCCCTATAACCCCTAAAAGGGACGCAAGATCCACCCCCGCCTGACGCTCCCGCAGTCCCCGTCGACGGCAAAGGAGTTCCCCCCGGAATTCTTGATCACCTTTTCCGGACCCCCGAAAGGCTTTCTCCGATATTTGCCATCCGCCCTTAAGTCCGCTTAATCTCCTGCCCACGTTCGTGGACACACGGACCCAGCTCACCCGGAACGCCGAGTCCTGCCGCCGGGTGGGTCGGCTCATGCACAACGCACCACGGCAGGGGCGGGGGAACCAGGTAAGTCGCCCCGGGCGGTCGCAGGACCGCACGGGGCTCGGGGTGAAGCCGGGCACACCGCGAGGTGTGCGCGGCCGGGCAACTCCAGCCCGAATCCGACAGCTCACCTCGCAGGCGTGGGAGAGGAACGCTCCTTCATGCTGCCCATCAGCTCCAAGAACGCCCGCCGTCTGATCGCCACCACCGGCGTCGTCGGCATCGGCCTCACGATCCCCTGCCTGACCGCCGGTTCCGCCTCCGCGGCCACCGTCGCCACCTGGGACAAGGTCGCCCAGTGCGAGTCCAGCGGCAACTGGTCGATCAACACCGGCAACGGCTTCTACGGCGGCCTGCAGTTCACCGCCTCCACCTGGGCCGCCTTCGGCGGCACCGCGTACGCCCCGCGGGCCGACCTCGCCACCAAGGACCAGCAGATCGCCACCGCCGAGAAGGTGCTGGCCGTCCAGGGCCCCGGCGCCTGGCCCGTCTGCTCCGTCCAGGCCGGTCTGACCAAGGGCGGCGCGGCCCCCCAGGTCGACACCTCCACCTCCACCTCCTCGAACTCGACCGGCTCCGCGCAGACCAAGACCCCGGCCCCGACCCAGAGCCCGACCCAGTCGCAGTCGCAGTCGCAGTCCAGCGGCTCGGGCAAGTCCCAGCACTCCTGGTCGCAGTCCCGGAACCAGTCCCAGACCCAGGCCCAGGCCCGGCCGCAGGCCGAGCAGAGCACCTCCGCCACCACCGACCACTCGGCCGGCACCTACACCGTGGCGGCGGGCGACTGGCTGTCCGCGATCGCGCAGAGCCAGCACGTCGACGGCGGCTGGCAGAAGCTGTACGACCTGAACCGCTCGGTCCTCACCGAGGGTCCGGACATGATCTACCCGGGCCAGCAGCTCACCCTGGGCGGCACCGCGACCGCGCAGCCGCAGCAGTCCGCCCCGGCCACCAAGTCCTCGACCGGTTCGTCCTCGTCCTCGTCCTCGTACAAGGGCTCGTCCTGGAAGAACGGCCGCAGCGGCGCCGCCACCACCAAGTCCTCGACCACCGCCACGGCGACCACCACCACGGCGGCCACCGAGACCAAGACCGCCACCGCCACCACCGCCACCAAGGCGGCCGGCTCCAAGGCCGCGGCGATCGACTTCGCGCTGTCCAAGCTCGGCCAGGCGTACGTCTACGGCGGCACCGGCAACGGCGGCTGGGACTGCTCGGGCCTGACCCAGGCCGCGTTCCGCCAGGCGGGCATCAGCCTGCCGCGGGTCGCCGCCGACCAGGCCGACTACGCGACCCGGGTCTCGCTGGACAGCCTGCAGCCGGGCGACCTGCTGTTCTGGTCGAACAACGGCGCCAACTCGGGCGTCTACCACGTCGCGCTGTACGTCGGCGACGGCAAGTACGTCGAGGCCGCGAACCCGCGCTCCGGCGTCCGCACCGAGACCATCGCGAACTGGGCCCCGGACTTCGCGGGCCGCGTCTGACCGACGCCCGGTCGGCGCTCGATCCGCGAGCGGTGAACCGCCGCTGCCCCCGGGGACCCTGGTCGGCCCCGGGGGCAGCGGCCTATCCTCACCCGGGGGCCACGAAGGGCCCGACGAACCGGGGAGCGACACCATGGCGAAAGTGACCGTCACGCTGGACGCGGACCTCGCACTGGAGGCGATGCTGCGCCTCGGCGCGACCAACCCGCAGGACGCGGTCGAGCTGATCGTCCGCGACTACCTCGCCACCGACCGCCGCACCGAGGCCCGCACCGGCGGCACCCGCGCGGCCGAGCGCTTCCAGGGCCCGGCCCCCACCGCCGAGGAGGGCTGACCACCGGAGCACCACAACCTCCGCCCTACCCAAGCAACTTACTCTCTAGTAAGTTTACTGGCGAGTACCTAGCCTGGGCGAACCCCCACCCACCCCAAGGGAGTTCGCTCATGGCACACCCCCTCGCCCGTGCCGCGCGCGGCGGCCGCCTCGCTCCTCCGCCCGTCGAGGTGCGCCGCGCTGACGGCCGGGTCGTCGAGGCCCGGACCGCCCACCTGGTACCGCCGCCCGACCGCGGCAGCCTCGCCGACCTGCCGTTCCGCAACGCCGAACAGGCCCCGGACGCCGTCGTCCTGACGGCACGTCAGCCCGGCGGCACCTGGCGGGACGTGACGGCCCGCGAGTTCGCCGAGCGGGTCGCCGCACTGGCCCGCGGCCTGATCGCGGTCGGGGTCCGCCCGGGCGCCCGCCTGGTCCTGATGTCGCGGACCAGGTACGAGTGGACCCTGCTGGACTTCGCCGCCTGGGCGGCCGGCGCCTGCGTGGTGCCGGTCTACCCGACCTCCTCGGTCGAGCAGGCGGAGTGGATCGTCCGGGACTCCGCCCCGGTGCTGGCGGTCGCGGAGGACGCCGGCACCGCCGAGGCGCTGACGGTGGCGATCGCCCGCACCGGCGGCCGAGTCCCGCTGTGGCGGCTGGACGAGGGCGCCCTCGACCGGCTGGCCGAGCTCGGCGCGGCCGTCCCGGCCGAGGAACTGGTGCGCCGCCGGGCGGCCCTGGGGCCGGACGACGAGGCAACGCTGATCTACACCTCGGGCACCACCGGCCGCCCCAAGGGCTGCCGGCTCACCCACGGCAACTTCCTCACCGAGGCGGCGAACTGCCACGCCCTGCTGGAACCGGTCTTCGCCGAGGTGACCGGCGAGCCGCCGTGCACCCTGCTGTTCCTGCCACTGGCGCACGTGCTGGGCCGGATGATCCAGGTGACCTGCGTGTACGGCCGGATCCGGATCGGCCACAGCCCGTCCCTGAAGCCGGCCGAACTCCGGCCCGACCTGGCCTCGTTCGGCGCGACCTTCCTGGTCGGGGTGCCGTACCTGTTCGAGAAGATCCACCAGCTGGGGCGGGCCGAGGCGCAGGCGAAGGGCGCGGTGCGGGTGTTCGACCGGGCGGCCGAGGTGGCGGTGCGCTACGCCCGGGCCGAGCTGGCGGCGCTCGCGGGCGAGGGCCGGCCCGCGTCGCCCGCGCTGCGGATGGCGCACGCCCTGTACGACGCGCTGGTGTACCGGCGGGTGCGGGCGGCGATGGGCGGCCGGGTGCGGTACGCGATCAGCGGCGGCTCGTCGATCGACCCGGAGCTGCTGCTGTTCTTCGCCGGCGCCGGGGTGCTGGTGTACGAGGGCTACGGGCTGACCGAGAGCAGCGGCCCGTCCACGGTGAACCCGCCGCTGCGGCCGCGCCCGGGCACGGTGGGCCCGCCGGTGCCGGGCGGCGCGGTGCGGATCGCGGCGGACGGCGAGGTGTTCCTGAGCGGCGGCCAGGTGTTCGACGGCTACTACGAGTTGGGGGCGCCGCGGCAGCCGCGCCCGCAGTGGTTCGCCACCGGCGACCTGGGCCGGCTGGACGAGGACGGCTACCTGACCGTCACCGGCCGCAAGAAGGAGATCCTGGTGACCTCCGGCGGCAAGAACGTCTCACCGGGCCCGCTGGAGGACCGGCTGCGCGCCCACCCGCTGGTCAGCCAGGCCCTGGTGGTCGGCAACGGCCGCCCGTACGTGGCCGCGCTGCTCACCCTGGACCCGGAGGCGGTCGAGCACTTCCTCGAACTGCGGCCGCGGACCCCGACCCCGCCCGCCGAGCAGCCCGACGGCGGCGGCGGGAGCACCGTCGACCTCGGCATCGGCAGCGCGGTCCCGGTGCACCACGCGGTGCTGGGCGCGCTCGCCGAGGCCGTCCGGGGCGTCAACTCGACGGTCTCCCGGGCCGAGTCGATCCGCCGGATCCGGGTGGTGGCGGGCGACTTCACCGAGGAGCGCGGCCTGCTGACGCCCTCGCTGAAGGTCCGCCGGCAGGCCGTCAGCACCGCCTACCGCCGCGACATCGAGCAGCTCTACGCCTGAGGGCGGGCAGCGGAACGGCCCCCGGGAGGAGCAGCCTCCCGGGGGCCGGACCGGACCCGACACCTCAGCCGTCGCCGAAGCCGACGCCGGTGCCTCAGCCGTTGCCGTTGCCGTTGCCGTTGCGCGGACCTGACCCGGTCGAGCCGCGCATCACCAGTTCGGGCTGGAACATGAACTCGGAGCGCTGCGCCGGGTTCCCGCCGACCTCCTCCAGCAGGGCGTCGACGGCGGCGGTGGCCATCGCCTCGACCGGCTGGCGGACGGTGGTCAGCGGCGGCTCGGTGAACGCTATCAACGGCGAGTCGTCGAAGCCGACCACCGAGACGTCCTGCGGCACCGAGAGCCCGCGCTGGCGCACCGCCCGGATCGCGCCGAGCGCCATCATGTCGGAGCCGCAGACGATCGCGGTGCAGCCCTTGTCGAGCAGTGCCTGCGCCGCGGCGTGCCCGCCCTCCACGCTGAACAGGGTGTGGTGGACGAGTTCCTCGGCCTGCTCGGCGGTGCGCCCGGTGAGCTGGCGCAGCGCCGCGGTGAAGCCCTCGATCTTGCGCAGCACCGGCACGTACCGCTTCTGGCCGACCGCGAGGCCGATCTTCTCGTGGCCGAGTTCGACCAGGTGCTGGACGGCCATCTGCATGGCGGCCCGGTCGTCCGGGGAGATGAACGGCGCGGCGATCTTCTCGCTGTAGCCGTTGATCAGGACGAACGGCACCTGCCGGCCGGTGAGTTTGGCATACCGGTCGTGGTCGGCGGTGGTGTCGGCGTGCAGTCCGGAGACGAACACGATGCCGGCCACGCCGCGTTCGACCAGCATCTCCACCAGTTCGTCCTCGGTGGAGCCGCCGGGGGTCTGGGTGCAGAGCACCGGCGTGTAGCCGTGCCGGCTGAGCACCTGTTCGATGACCTGGGCCAGGGCGGGGAAGATGGGGTTGCTGAGTTCCGGGGTGATCAGGCCGATCAGCCCGGCGCTGCGCTGGCGCAGCCGGGTGGGCCGTTCGTACCCGAGCACGTCGAGTGCGGCCAGGACGGTCTGCCGGGTGGTCGCGGAGACGCCCGCCTTGCCGTTGAGGACGCGGCTGACGGTGGCTTCGCTGACCCCCGCCTGCGCCGCGATGTCGGAGAGTCGCGCCGTAGTCACGATCCCAGAGCCTATTGCAACCACGTCAGACCGCCCACCACGCGGTGCTGTCGGCCGGGAGTTCGACGTCGTTCTCGGCCACGGCGGTCTCGGTGGAGGCGAGCAGCAGGCGGCCGGGCGCGGGGATCCGGACCGGCTCGCCGGTGGTGTTCACCGTGCACACGAACGACCCTTCGGGGGCCTCGCGCCGGAAGGCCAGCACCCCTTCGGGGGCGGGCAGCCACTCGACGGCGGTGCCGGCGCCGAGCGCGGGCTGGGCCCGGCGGACGGCGAGCGCGGAGCGGTAGAGCTCCAGCGTCGAAGTCGGGTCACCGGTCTGGACCTCGACGGACAGCCGGGCCCACTCGGCGGGCTGCGGCAGCCAGCTGGGGCCGCCCGCGTGCGGGCCGAAGCCGTAGGGGGCCTCGGTGCCGGACCACGGGATCGGGACCCGGCAGCCGTCGCGGAAGCCGTCCTGGCCGGCCTGCCGGAAGAAGGACGGGTCCTGGCGGACCTCGTCGGGCAGGTCGGTGACGTCGGGCAGGCCGAGCTCCTCGCCCTGGTAGACGTACGCGGATCCGGGCAGCGCGAGCATCAGCAGGCTGGCGGCGCGGGCCCGGCGCAGGCCGAGGGCGCGGTCGCCGGGGGTGCGGATCTGGGTGCCGAGGCCGGGCGGGTTGGCGAACCGGGTGGCGTGCCGGGTGACGTCGTGGTTGGAGAGCACCCAGGTGGTGGGGGCCTGCACGGGGCGCATCGAGTCGAGCGAGACGTCGATCACCTCGCGCAGCGCGGCGGCGTCCCACCCGGTGCCCAGGTACTGGAAGTTGAAGGCCTGGTGGAGCTCGTCGGGGCGGACGTAGTTGGCGGTGCGCTGGACGGTCGGGGTCCAGGCCTCGGCGACGCCGATCCGGTCGCCGGGGTACTCGTCGAGGATCTGCCGCCAGCTGCGGTAGATGGCGTGCACGCCGTCCTGGTCGAAGAACGGCATGACGTCGTTGCCGAGCAGCTTGAGCTGGTCGTGGCTGCCGAGGTCGGGCAGGCCGGGCGCCTTGACCAGGCCGTGGGCGACGTCGATCCGGAAGCCGTCGACGCCCATGTCGAGCCAGAACCGCAGGATGGAGCGGAACTCGTCGGCGACGGCCGGGTTGTCCCAGTTGAAGTCGGGCTGCTCGGGGGCGAACAGGTGCAGGTACCAGTCGCCGGGGGTGCCGTCCGGGTCGGTGGTGCGGGTCCAGGCGGGGCCGCCGAAGATGGACTCCCAGTCGTTGGGCGGCAGTTCGCCGTTCTCGCCCTTGCCGGGGCGGAAGTGGTAGCGCTCGCGCAGCGGGGAGCCGGGGCCCTCGCGCAGCGCGCGCTGGAACCACTCGTGCCGGTCGGAGGAGTGGTTGGGGACCAGGTCGACGATGATCCGCAGGCCCAGCTGGTGGGCGTCGCGGATCAGCGCGTCGGCGTCCAACAGGGTGCCGAACATCGGGTCGACGGCCCGGTAGTCGGCCACGTCGTAGCCGGCGTCGGCCTGCGGGGAGGCGTAGAACGGCGAGAGCCACACCGCGTCCACGCCCAGGTCGCGCAGGTAGGGCAGCCGGCTGCGGATGCCGGGCAGGTCGCCCATGCCGTCGCCGTTGCCGTCGGCGAAGCTGCGCGGGTACACCTGGTAGATGACCGCGTCCCGCCACCAGCCGCCTCTGGCGGCGTCGTTCGCGGCAGTCGTCCGGGCGGCGGGAACGGCGGCGGGAACGGCGGACCGGGAGGCGTCGGCCAGGTTCTGGGTCATTGGACAGTCATCCCTCGGAGGCTGTGGAAGTGACGTGCGGGAGGTGGCGCTGGGTCAGGACTTCGCGGCGCCGGCCGTCAGGCCGGTGACCAGGTGGCGCTGCACCAGGTAGAAGACGACCGCGGCGGGGATGGCGATCAGCACCGAGGTGGCGGCCATCAGCTGCCACTGGTGGTCGTGCTCGCTGACGAACGAGGACAGGCCGACCGCCAGCGTGTACTTGTCGGACGAGAGCATGAAGGTCGAGGCGTAGGCGACCTCGCCCCAGGCGGTGAGGAACGAGTAGAACGCGGCCACCGCCAGGCCCGGGCGGGCCAGCGGCAGGATCAGCCGCCAGAAGGTGCCGATCGGGGAGAGCCCGTCGACCCGGCCGGCCTCGTCGATCTCCATCGGGATGGTGTCGAAGTAGCCCTTCAGCAGCCAGGCGCAGTACGGCACCGTGGTGGCCGAGTAGACCATGATCAGGCCGCTGTAGCTGTCCAGCAGGCCGAGGTTGGACAGGATGTAGTACATCGGCACGATCAGCACCGCGATCGGGAACATCTGGGTGACCAGCAGGGTCCACATCAGCTGGCGGTAGCCGGGGAAGCGCATCCGGGAGACCGCGTAGCCGGTGGAGGCGGCGATCAGCACGCCGATCAGGGTGGTGCCGCCGGCCACGATCGCCGAGTTGCCGAACCAGGTGAAGAACCCGGTGTCGCCCATCACCTTGCCGTAGTTGGCGAAGGTCATCTTGTCGAAGATCTTCGCCGGGTGCAGGTAGTCGTTGTCGTCCGGCCCGAGCGAGATGTACGCGATGTACACCACCGGGAACAGCGCGACCAGGCTGGCGAGGATCAGCGCGCCGTGCGAGAGCACGGCCGCCAGCGGGGAGGACTGGCCGCGCCGGCGGACCTTGGCGGGGCGCTTGGCGGTGGCCGCCTCGGCGGCGGGGCGGTCGGCGGTGAGTGTCATGGGGCTGCCTGCCTGCTCGTGGTCCTCGGTCTGCGGAGCGGTCGGGGTGCTCATCCGTTGGCCTTCTCGTTCCGGGCCAGCCAACGGCGGTAGAAGCTGGTGAAGACGACCAGGATCGACAGCAGCAGGATCCCGTAGGTCGCGGACTGCGCGTAGTCGGACGGCTGCTGGCCGAAGCCGAGGCGGTAGGCCCAGGTGACCAGGATCTGCGCGTCGGGGGCGCCGGAGCCGAACAGCAGGAAGATGACGGCGAACTGGTTGAAGGTCCAGATCACGCCGAGCAGCACGACGGTGGAGGAGACGGTCCGCAGGCCGGGCAGGGTGACGTGGCGGAAGCGCTGCCAGGCGCTGGCGCCGTCCATCTCGGCGGCCTCGTACAGCTCCTGCGGGATCGACTGGAGTCCGCCGAGCAGCGAGATCATCATGAACGGCACGCCGACCCAGGTGTTGACCAGGATCGCGGCGGCCTTCTGCGCCAGCGGGTCGGAGAGCCAGCCGGGTTCGGGCAGGTGCAGGAAGCCGAGCAGGCCGTTGACGGCGCCGCCGTCGGCGAGCATCAGCCGCCAGGAGAAGACGGTGACGAAGGTCGGCACCGCCCAGGGCAGGATCAGCACCAGCCGGTACAGGCCGCGGCCGCGCATCTTCCGGTTGAGCAGCAGCGCCAGGCCGAGCCCGATGCCGTAGTGCAGGACGACGCAGATCGCGGTCCAGGCGACGGTCCAGATGAAGTGCGACCAGAACCGGTCGTAGGCGGTCGGCCCCCAGAGCACGTCCGCGTAGTTGTCCAGCCCGACGAAGTCGAAGCTGTCGGGGATGTGGTTGACCCCGATCTGCCGCCCGACGTTCAGGCTGGTGGCGTTGGTCAGGGTCAGGTAGACGCCGCGCACCAGCGGGTACCCGACCAGCACCCCGAGGACGATCACGACCGGCGCGATCATCGCGTACGCGTACCAGTACTTCGAGTACGACAGCCTGATGCGCTGTGCGACCGCAACTGCCATGGGTTGACACCTTCTCCGGGAGGTCCGCCGCCTGCCTCGGCGACTGCTGGGGGGTCTGACGGGTCCGCCCGGCCCACTGTCAGGTGTGGGCCGGGCGGCCGATCCGATTACTTCTTGAAGTCCGGCAGGAGCTTCGCGTAGTCGGTCGCGGTGGCGTCGAGGCCGGTCTTGACGTCCGACTGGTCCTGGACGATCTTGCCGAGGTTGGTGCCGAAGGAGCCGAACAGCGAGGCGTACTCGGGCAGCTCGGGACGCGGCTGGGCGGAGCTCAGCACGGCCTGGAAGTCGGCGATGCCGGGATTGGCCTTGACCTCGGCGGTGTAGGCGTCGCTGCGGGTGGGCAGGGTGCCGTTCTTCAGCGCGAGGGCGGTCTGGCTCTCGGCGGAGGTCAGGAACCCGGCGAGCTTCTCGGCGGCGGCCTTGTGGGCCGCGTCGGAGCCGGCGTAGACCGAGACGTTGTGGCCGCCGGTCGGGGCGCCGCCCTTGCCGGTCGAGCCGTTCGGGACGGCCGCGATGCCGAGGTTCTTCTTGTCGGCGAAGGCGGCGCCCTTGTAGACGTTGGTGACCTCCCAGGGACCCTGGACGATCGCGGCGACCTTGCCGTTGTTGAAGGCGTCCATCATGTGGGCGTAGGCGTCGGTGGTGACGTCGGCCTTCACGGTGCCGGGCGAGGTGAACATCGACTTGTAGGTGTCGATGGCCTTGGCGGCCTCGGCCGAGTTGACGGTGATCTTCTTGCCGGCGGCGTCCACCATGTTGGTGCCCTCGCCGTACAGGAACGGCATGGCGTAGTAGCCGTCCGCGGCCTTCAGCCAGAAGCCGTCGACGCCGGCCTTCTCCTTCAGCTGCGCGGCGTCGGCCTTGAGCTCGTCCCAGGTGGTGGGGGCGGCGGTGATGCCGGCCTTGGCGAAGAGCTCCTTGTTGTACATCAGGGCGAGGGTGTCGGTGACCAGCGGGACGCCGTAGGTCTTGCCCGCGTACTTGGCCTGCTGGATCAGCGAGGGCTGGAAGGCGGCCGCGTCGGTCAGCGCGGGGGTGCCGTCCAGCGGCTCCAGGTAGCCGGCCTTGGCGAAGGCGGAGGTCCAGCCCACCTCGGCGCGGAAGACGTCCGGCGCGCCCTTGGCGCCCATCGCGGTCTGCAGCTTGTTCTGCGCCGTGTCGAACGGCACGTTGACGAAGTTGACCTTGATGTTCGGGTTCGCGGCCTCGAACTTCTTGACCAGCTCCTGGTAGTTCGGGGCCTCGTTGGTCGCGTTCGAGGTGTCCCAGTAGGTGATGGTGACCGGTCCGCCGTCGCCCTTGGCGTCCGAGCCGGAGCCGCTGCTGCTGCAAGCCGCCATGGTGACCGCCAGAGCCGCAACGAGAGCGGAGGCCGCGATGCCACGCCGCATGGAAACTCCTAGAAAGGTGGGGGTGCCCGAGATGGAGGAGGACGGCGCATAATGGCTGTCCGAAGCCGACTGCGCCGTTGCGGCCGCCGGGCTTGAGCAGGAACGTAACAGCGCGGCGAGCGTTGCTGAAAGTCCTTGCAGTAAGTTTCTGCAAGGTGACGGGGATCGTTACGTCCACGTGTCCTTAGAGTTGCCGTCGCGCGTCTTGACCATCCGTCGCCTTGCGGAAACTCCTTGCAGTCGGCGGGCACGGAAGAGCCCCCGGGAGCAGCGCTCCCGGGGGCTCCTCCGGTCAGGGGCGGATCAGCCGTCGGTGCCCAGCCGCAGCACGGTGGTGGAGCGGAACTCCCGCCCCGGCCGCAGCTCGGTCGACGGGTACCCGGGCTGGTGCGGCGAGTCGGGGTGGTGCTGGGTCTCCAGCGCCACCCCGGCGTGCAGGCCGTAGGCCGTCCCGGACGGGCCGGTGACCGCGCCGTCGAAGCCGTTAGCGGTGTACACCTGAATGCCGGGCTCGGTGGTCAGCACCTCCAGCGTCCGCCCGCTGTCCGGGTCCGCCAGCAGCGCGGCCCGCACCGGCGGCCCGTCCGCGGGACGCTCGCGCAGCACCCAGTTGTGGTCGTAGCCGCGCGAAAGTTTCAGCTGCGGGTGCCCGTCCCGGATCCGCTCGCCGATCGGCCGGGCGGTGGTGAAGTCGAACGGGGTGTCCGCCACCGGCTCGTACGGGCCGTACGGGACCTGCCGCTCGTCGACCGGGGTGTAGGCGTCCGCGTCGACGGTCAGCAGGTGGCCGAGCACGTCGCCGCGGCCCTCGCCGGCCAGGTTGAAGTAGGCGTGGTTGGTGAGGTTCAGCACGGTCGGCTTGGTGGTCACCGCCCGGTAGGAGATGGCCAGGTCGGAGCCGGTGAGGGTGAAGTCCACCCAGACGTCCAGCGCGCCCGGGAAGCCCTGGTCGCCGTCGGGCGAGTGCAGGTGCATCCGGACCCCGCCGGGGATCTCCTCGGCGTCCCAGACCCGGTGCGAGAAGGAGTCGGGGCCGCCGTGCAGGGTGACGCCGTGGCCGGTGGGCAGCAGCCGGTGGTCCACGCCGTCGACGGTGATCCGGCTGTCCGCGATCCGGTTGGCGTACCGGCCGACGGTGACCCCGTAGTGCTTGGCCGGGCCGAGCAGGGTGCCCACGTCCTCGCTGGTCAGCAGCAGTTGGGCGGGGGTGCCGGCCCGGTCCGGCGCGGTCAGGGTGTGCAGCGCGGCGCCCAGCGTGATCACACTGGCCTCGACGGGGCCGGACCGCAGCGTCCAGCGCTCCAGACCCATCCCGGCTCCGGAGTGGTCGTACGGTGCCCGGCGCACCTCGGTGGACTCGGCCGGCGCGGTCATGGGGCTGCTCCTCGGTTCGTGATCACCCTGCTCGGTCAGCGTAGCCCGCCCCGGCGCGCGGACCGGCGACCCGCCCCGCGCGCCGAACCGATCGACCGGACCGTCAGCCGCCCTGCTCGGAGCCGTCGGTGGAGAACCCGAGCGCGTCCGCCAGCCCCTCCGGACCGGTGCCGAGCTTGCGGTGGACGGCGGCCAGCCGCTGCTTGACGATCCCCAGCGGGAGTTGCAGCTCCTCGGCGATCCGCTGCGGCGGCAGCGCGCGCACCGCGAGCCGGGCGACCGCGAGCTCCTGCGGGTTGAGGGTGTCCTTCGCCGGGGCCTGCGGGCGGCTGGGCTGCAGCCCGGCCGAGGCGAGCACGTTGCGGGCCCGCACCTCAAGGCCGTCGGCACCGCAGTGCTTGGCCAGCTCCATGCCCTGGTACAGGTGTTCCGCGGCCTCCAGGCTGCGGCCGACCAGCACCAGCGCGGCTCCCAGGTCGACCAGCGCGTGCGCGTGCTCGTAGCTCGCCGGGGAACGGCCCAGCCAGCCGACCGCCTCCTGCAGCAGTTCGACCGCGTGGCCGCCCTCCCAGACGCTGGCGGCCAGCCGCAGCGCGGTGCCGATCGCGGACGGCGAGCCGGACTCCCGGGCCCGGGCCACCGCGTCGTCGCCGTTCTTCCGGGCCGACGGCAGGTCGAGCCCGGCCATCGCGACCGCCAGGTAGCCGGCCCACGGGGCGTGCACGGTCGAGCGCCAGCCGCGCTTGTCCAGCCGGGTGCCGGTCTCGGCCAGCACCTCGACCGCCATCGCGTGGTCGCCGCGCGAGATCAGCAGCTTGCCGTAGATGGTGGCGACGTCCGGCAGCAGCAGCGCGGTCTGGTGGTACGGCGGCAGGAAGCGGTACTTGACCGCGACCTCCCAGGCCTCGTGGTCGCGGCCGCGGGCGAGCAGGGTGTCGATCAGCGCGCCGACCAGGTTCCAGGTCAGCGGCAGGCCGACGCCCATCCGGTCGGCGATCCGCAGGCCGCGGCGCAGGAAGTCCTCGGCCTCCGGGAGGAAGCCCCGGCGCAGCCGGGCGTAGCCCATCAGGAAGTAGGCGAAGCCGCGGTGGCCGCCGCTCCAGCCCGCGATCTCGAACTCCAGGATGGCGGAGCTGAACAGCTTCTCGGCGCGGCCGAGTTCGTCGTTGTAGGCGAAGCAGAGGCCGAGCAGCGCGGGCAGTTCGAAGTTCCAGGTGGTGTTGGTCCAGCCGAGGCTGCGCGGCAGCCGGCCGTCGACCAGCGCGGCCTCGGCGGCCCGCAGCGCCTCGGTGCTGCTGCCGCCCTGCAGGGTGAGGTCCCAGGCGTAGAGGGCGCGGACGGGCCGGGCGGCCTCGCTGTCCGGGTCGACCTCCTCGACCAGCCGGCGGACCCGGGCGGCGCGTTCGGGGCCGTTCTCCTCGTCCCGCTGGAGCGCGGTGTACAGCAGGTGCGCGACCAGCAGCCGGACCCGGCCCGGGCCCTCGGGGGCGCGCTCGGACTCGTCCAGGCAGAGGGCGGCGGCGGCGCTCAGGTCGCCGCTGTGGGCGATCACCTCGGAGAGCCGGAACACCGCCTCGACCCGCAGGTCGGGGCTGAGGCCGGGCTCCATGTCGATGGCGCGGCGCAGCTGGTTGGCGGTGGCGCCGGGGTCGGTGAGCAGGCTGGCGCAGGCGAGTTCGTACAGCACCTCGGCCTGGTCCTCCTCGTCCGGCGGCTCGTTCAGGGCGCGCTCCAGACAGCGGCGGGCGGCTTCCGGCGCGCCGATGGCGAGGTTCTCGGCGGCGGCCCGGCGCAGCTTGCGCACCATCGCGTCGTCGCCCTCGCCGGGGTGGGTCTCCAGCAGGTGGCGGGAGGCGGACAGCAGCGAGCCGCCGCTGTTCTCGATCACGGTGGCGGCCATGCCGTGCATGCCGGTGCGGGTGCTGGGCGGGATCGACTGGTAGATCGAGGTGGCGATCAGCGGGTGGACGAACTCCAGCCTGCCGTCGGGCTGGCTGGTCAGCACCCGCATCCGGCGCAGCACCCGGATCGACTCGTCGGCCTGCGCGGGGCCCTGGGCGCAGATCGCGGCGGCCACGTCCTGCCGGATCTCGGTGCCGAGCAGGGCGGCCGCCCAGGCGAACCGGATGACGGTGATGCCGAGCTTGTCCAGCCAGTAGTCGCGGCCCTGCCCGCGGGCGGCCGCGGCCAGGTCGCGCAGCCGGGGCGAGTTCTCCTCGACCGGTTCGAGGTTCTGGTCGCGGACCTCGCGCAGCAGCGCGACGGTGTCGTACGGGGCACCGGCGGTGACCGCCCAGACCTGGCGGCAGAACGCGTCGTCGGCCTCGGCGAACTCGCCGTGCACGATGGCGGCCACCGACACCGGGTTGAGCGGCAGCAGCTCGTGCCTGCGGGCGGCCCGTTCCTCGATCTGCGTGGCGAGGACCCGGGCCTCCTCCTCGAACTCGTGCCGGTAGGCGAAGACCAGCAGCACGGGCAGTTCGCGGGCGCGCACCGCGAAGGAGGCCAGCCAGGTCAGCGACTCCTGGTCGACGGCGTGCAGGTCGTCGACGATCACCACCAGCGGGGCGCGCCGGGGCGCGAGCTGGGTGATGACGAAGTCCAGGCCGTCGCGGACGCTCTGCGGGTCGATCCGCTCGATCTCGTCGGACGGCGGGGCCAGGCCGATGGCCGGCGCGACGATGTTCTCCCAGCTGCCGAACACCTCCTTGTGCTCGGCCTCGGCCAGGTCGCTGAGCACCGGCAGGAGCAGCTGCCGCAGCACCCGGAACGGCTCCTTGCGCTGGCGCTCGCTGCCCCGGGCGAACAGCACGGTGGAGTCCTGGCGGGCGCCGGCGATCCGGCGGACCTGTTCCAGCATGGAGGTCTTGCCGATGCCCGGGGAACCGGAGAAGACCAGCAGTTCGCCGATCTTCAGTCCGCCCGCGGCGAATTCCCGGCACAGTTTCTCCACGGCCTGCTCGACGGAACGCAGTTCGTGCTCGCGTTCCCACAGCCGCTGGCCGAACGCATTCGCTTCGGCCTCCCGCCCCTGCGGCCCGTTCTGCTCTTCGGCCACGTCCGTCGTCCCTCCGCCTCACCGTCCGGCTCTCCGTTCCCGACCTTAGCGCCGTCGCGGGCCGCGCGGGCGGCGTTCGTGCAGGCAGGGGCGGTTGACGCAGGGTTAGAAGGCCATGCCCCGGGCAAATGCCTTACCAGCCCTGACATCTGACGATCCGATCGGATAACTTTCGAGCCGCGAAGGTGTAGTCGATCTTCGGGAGGGAAGGCCATCGCCCGGGTCGCGCACCCCCATTCGCGCCTCACCGGTAACAGGCTGCCCTGGAGACACGTTGGCTGCAATACCCCCGCTGTTCTGCCCGATCCCGTCCGGCCTGCACCCCGCCCACGAAGCCGTCGGAAAGAGCACCGAACTCTGGCTCGAAACCATGGGATTCGCGGCGGACGCGGAACGCCGACAGCGCCTGCTCGCCATCGGCGCGCACGAATTCGTCTGCCGGATCGCCAAGGACGCCGACGGGACGACCGGACTGGAACTCGCCTCCCAGTGGCTGTGCAGCATGCTCACCCTGGACGACGAGTGGGACACCGGCGTGCTCAGCCGGGACCCTTCCCGGGTACTCACCATAGCAGCCACGCTACTCGCTGTTATCAACTCCGCACACTCCCACCCGAACGAGTCCGACCTCTACGTCGCCTCGGTCCGCGACGTGTTCGACCGGGCCCGCTCCTGGGCCCCTGCGCTCTCCGTGAAGCGCTGGGCCGACAGCCAGCTGGAGTCCTTCATGGGGGCCGCCGCCGTGGTGGCGTTCCGCGCCGAGCGGCGGCCGATGACGCTCTCCGAGTACCTGACCATCGGCCCGCTGGACCGCGGCAGCCGCTCCTGCATCGAGATCATCGAGGTCTGCGAGCGCACCGCCATCCCGCAGTCCCAACTGGACTCGCCCCGGGTGCACGCGCTCACCGAGGCCGCCAAGTTCCTGGTCCTGATCGCGGCCGACGTCTACTCCTACCGCCGCGAGGACGACCACGGCGCACTGGAGAGCAACATCGTCGACGCCCTCCAGCGCCACCTCGGCTGCGACCGGGAACGGGCCCTGCAGGAGGCCGCCGCCCTGCACGACCGCACCATGTGCCTGTTCCTCCGCCTCGCGGACCGCACCTCCCGCCGCGCCGGGGCCGAACTGCGGCGCTACATCACGCAGTTGTCCAACCTGGTGAGCGGCAACCTGGAGTGGGGCTTCACCTCCGCCCGCTACACCGAGCGCCCGCCCGGCGCCCGCCCGCCCGCCGCCCGCGCCGAGCGGCCCGCCGACGGCCGGCTCACCCCGCCGCCCTACCCCGAGATCGCCTGGTGGTGGGACCAGCTGTGGTGACGACCGGCCGCCCGGGCCCGCGCGGCGCTCAGGACAGCAGCCTGGCCTTCGCGGCGGCGAACTCCTCCGGGGTGAGCAGCCCCTGCTGCACCAGCTGCGCCAACTGGTTCAGCTTGCTCGCCACGTCCTCCCCGCCCCCGGCGGGCGCGGCCGGCGCGGCCGGCGCGGCGGCCGGCGGCGCGTACGCCTGCTGCGGCGACGGCTGAACGGGCTGCTGCTGCTGCTGGACGGCCTGCTGCTGCTCGGCCTGCAGCTCGGCGATCGCCTGGTCCTGGTCCTGCTCGTTCGCGGACCGGCGCGCCCCGGCCCGCCCCGCGGCGTACGCGGCACCGCCCACCAACAGCCCCCGGGCGAGCGGGCGCCCCACCGGGCGGACCACCCGGACCGGCCGGATCGGCCTCATCGGTCGGAACACGGCGTCCTCACTCTCCCGCGGCGACGCGCGCCTCGGCGGCGCGGACGGCCTCTTCGATGTTCTCCGGCGGAATGCGCACCCCGGAGGCGATCCGCCCGCCGACCGCGCGCAGCGCGGCCGCCGCCTCCTGCGCCCACAGGTGCTCGATCAGCACGATCAGCGCCGCGCTGCCGGGCTCCAGCAGCTCGGCCACCTCCTGGGCGTCCTCCGGCCCGATCAGCGGCAGCTCCTCGGCGTCCAGACCCTCGACCCCCCGCAGGTGCGCGAAGTCGGCGAGCTCCGCGTAGGTCGCCTCGCCCTCCGCGTCCCGCACCACCGCCAGCGAGTCGATCACCCGGACCCCGGCGGCGTCCCGCAGCCGGACCAGCGCGGTGGCCGCCTCGGTGCTGATGGTCGCCTCGGGAAAGGTCAGGACGAGCAGTTCGGCCGGTCCCATCAGGGGCTCCCTTCCGTGCACGAATCCCTCATACCGGGATCAAATCACACGATTCACCCGACGGCCCGGGCAGCGGACCGGTCCGGTGGCGGCCGACGGCGGGCCGTGGTCCCGTCGAGACACCATCCGCCCATCCGGACCCGAGGAGCCCGCCCGCCATGACCATCGCCGTCGACAAACTCTCCGACCCGGCCGTCCGCCGCCTGCTCGGCGCCGTCAACTCCGGTGACCGCGAGGCCTTCTTCGCCGTCCTCACCGAGGACGCCACGATGTCCGACGACGGCTCCGAACGCGACCTCGCCGACTGGGTCGACCGCGAGATCTTCTCCTCGCACGGCCACATCGAGGTCCAGACCGAGAAGTCCGGCGGCCGCGCCCTGGTCGCCGACTACCGCAACGACACCTGGGGCGAGATGCGCACCGCCTGGCGCTTCACCGTCACCCCGGACGGCCGGGTCAGCCACTTCGAAACCGGCCAGGCCTGACCCCCGCCCCACCAGCCGGCCGCCCCGCGGCCGGCACCGGCGCACCACGCCGGGCGCTTCCACCCCGCACCCGCCCGGCCCCACGCCGCGCGGGTGTCCCCTTCCCCCTGCTCCTCCCCCTCCCCCGCTCAGCCGCGCGCCGCCAGGCACTGCCGGACGGCGGCGATCAGCGCCCGGGAGCGGACGTCCCCGGTGACGCCCGGCTGCATGCCGTTGGTGACGTAGCCGAAGCCGATGCCGAGCCCGGGGTCGGCGAAGCCCAGCGAGCCGCCCCGGCCGGGGTGCCCGAAGCTCGCCGGGGAGGCCATCGGCGAGGTGCCGCCGTGCCGGAAGAAGCCCTGGCCGAAGGCGGTGTTGACGATCAGCACCCGGTCCGGCCCCTGCACCGAGGGCCCGGCCGCCTCGGCCAGCGCGCCGGGGGCGAACAGCGCGGGCAGCCGCTGCCCGGGCGCGTCGGCCCGGTCGGCGGCGCCGATCAGCGCCGCGTAGAACCGGGCCAGCGAGCGGGCGGTGCCGATCCCGCCCGCGCCCGGCACCTCGACGGCCTGCACCGCCGGGTCGTTCAGGTCGACGCTGCTGCGCACCGAGCCGAACGCGCGGGCGGTCAGCGAGAGCGGATCCCGGTAGGCGTCCAGCACGGACTGCTTGGGGCGCATCCGCATCCCGCCCGGCGCGAGCTTGGCGGCCTCGGGGGCGGGCAGGTCGACCAGCCGGCCGACCCGGCCGGACGCGGCGGCGGGCAGGCCGATCCACAGGTCGAGGCCGAGCGGGTCGGCGATCTCCTCCGCGAAGTACCGCCCCACGCTGCGGCCGCCGGCCCGTCGGACCACCTCGCCCACCAGCCAGCCGAAGGTCAGCGGGTGGTACCCGTGCGCGGTGCCGGGCTCCCAGGCGGGTGCCTGGGCGGCGACGGCCGCGGCGGCCGGCTCCCAGGCCAGCACGTCCTCGATCCGCAGCGGCACGTCGAGCGCGGGCAGCCCGGCCTGGTGCGAGAGCAGCCAGCGCACCGGGACGCGCTCCTTCCCGGCCCGCGCGAACTCCGGCCAGTACGCGGCGACCGGTGCGTCCAGGTCGAGCAGCCCGCGCTGGGCGAGGTGCAGCGCGGCGGCGGCGGTCAGGCCCTTGGTGACGGAGCGCAGCACCTGCGCCGTCCCCTCCTCCCAGCCGACCGCCGGGGCCGGCCGGGCCCCGACCTCCGGCCGGGCGTCGCCGCCCCACAGGTCGACCACCTTCCGCCCGTCGAGGTACAGCGCGAAGGCCGCGCCCAACTCCCCGTACAGCCGGAAGTTGCCCGCGAACGCCTCCCGGACCGGCTCGAAGCCGTCCGCCACGTACCCCTGGATCTGCTGGTTCTCCACCCGCCCACCCTAGACACCCAGGGGCGTCACTCCACCGTCCACCCGATGTGGCCGATGCCGGACGAGTAGATCGCGCAGTGGCCGGAGGACTCCTGGGTCTGGCCGGGCCAGGCGGTCACCGAGTTGCCCGTCACGTCCGGCGCCCAGCCGCAGACGATGTCGGCGTGGAAGGTGACCGGGGAGCCGGTGTTGTTCGTGCAGTCGACGCCTCCGTACAGCGGGTCGTTGTTGTGGATCCAGGTGCTGCAGTCCAGGCCCGAGCGGACGGACTTGGCGGCGGGCGCGGGGGCCGCCGAGGCGGGCAGCGCGGTGGCGAGCGCGACCAGGGCGGCGGCGACGGACAGGACGGCGGCGCGGTTCTTCAACTCTGCTCCTCAGGAAGGGGACTGACGGTCCGACCGGGTCATTCCCGGCCGAACCCATACGTATACCAACTCTTTCGGGTGACGCCGTCCCCACACCGCCCGCCCCACCGCGGCCCCCACAATGGCCGACATGGAGAACCCCGAGCACCCCGAGACCACCGAGCACCCCGAGACCACCGAAGCCCCCGACTCCCCCGCGACCGACCTCGACGAGGTCCTCGACGTGGTCGACGAGCACGACCGCGTACTGCGCACCGCCCCCCGCTCCGAGGTCTACCGCGACGGCCTGATCCACCGCTGCGTCTTCGTCCTGGTCCGCGACCCGCAGGGCCGGATCTTCACCCACCGCCGCACCGACACCAAGGCCTTCGCGCCCGGCGCCCACGACTGCTTCGTCGGCGGCGTGGTCGGCGCCGGCGAGGGCTACGCCGAGGCCGCCGTCCGCGAGGCCGAGGAGGAGCTCGGCGTCACCGGCGTCCGCACCCGCCCGCTCTTCCGCTTCCTCTACACCGACGGCGACCGCTACAGCTGGTGGTCCGACGTCCACGAGGCGGTCTGGGACGGCCCGGTCGACCCCCAGCGGTCCGAAGTCGCCTGGTACGACTGGCTGACCGAGGCCGAACTCGCCGAGCGCCTCACCACCTGGGACTTCGTCCCCGACGGCCGCGAGGCCTACCGCCGCTACCTCGCCCTCCGCCCCGCCGACTGACCGCACCGCGGGACCCCGCCACCGGATCCCGCCACCGGACCCCGGCGGGACCCCGGAGCCCGCCGGTCGGCTCGTGCCGCCCCGGACCGAAGAACTAGGGTGAGCCGCATGGCCCCCCGTACGCCGTCCGCCACCCCCCGCGCAGCGGAACGCGCGCCCCGCCGCCGGCTGAGCGTCGACGAGCGCCGCGAACAGCTCATCGCCGTCGCCCTGCAGCTCTTCTCGGACCGCGCCCCCGAGGACGTCTCGATCGACGACATCGCCGCCGCGGCGGGGGCCTCCCGCCCGCTGGTGTACCACTACTTCCCGGGCAAGCAGGCCCTGTACGAGGAGGCGCTGCGCCGGGCCGGGCGCGAGTTGGCCGGCCGTTTCGAGGAGCCGGGCGAGGGGCCGCTCTCCGAGCGGCTGCTCCGCGTGATGGGCCGTTACCTGGACTTCGTGCAGTCCCACGCGGCCGGTTTCACCGCCCTGCTGCGCGGCGGTTCGGTCGCCGCCAGCCCGGACGCGGACGCCGTCATCGACCAGGTGCGGCGCGCCGCGCAGGAGCAGATCCTGCGGCACCTGGGCGTCCCCGACCCGAGTCCGACCCTGCGCCGGACCGTCCGCGCCTGGATCGCCAACGCCGAGATCAGTTCGCTGGACTGGCTCGCCGACAAGCCCGTCCCGGTGGAGACCCTGCAGCTCCAGCTCGTCCAGGAGCTGGTCGCCGCGCTGGCCGTCACCGCCACCCGCGACCCCGAACTCGCGGGTCTGCTCGGCGGGTTCTTCGCCACCGAGCGCCCCGACGGACCGACCGCGCTCCTGCTGCGCGACCTCGCCGCCACCTTCACCGCCCCGGAGCTCGCCGCGCCGCTGCTCCGCCTCACCGAATAGCCGGGCCCTCTCCCCACGGACCGTCCCCCGGCCAACCCGCCGCCCCTGCCGTCCGGGTCTGATAAAAAGTGGCTGAACTGTCCACACCCGAGAACGAGGGGGCTCGGCGAATGACGCAGGACGGCTTCGCCGCCGCAGACCGGATCACGGCCACGCTGGACGCGGCGTGCGCCGCACTTCTCGGCAGCCGCGCCACTCACTACCAGGCCGCCGCGCTGACCGCGTTCCGCCGGTCCGAACACCCGGCCGCCAAGGCCCTGTTCGGTCTGCGGATCAGCCAGATCGGCCCCGGTCTGCTGGCCGTGCCGAAGCTCGGCACCGTCGTCGAGGTGTCCAGCCTCCGCCGTCCGAACGCCGCCGCCGGCCGCGAGGCCGTCCCGGTGCTGACCAGCCGTTTCGGCGCCTCCGCGCTGGGTCTGGGCGACCTGTCGTCGGCCTCGGCGCTGCGCCTGCACGTCGAGCCGACCGGCCTGGAGGGCGACGGCCTGGCCGGGTTCACCCCGGCGCTGGCGGCGCTCGCGGAGCCGCGGGTGACCGTCGCGCCCGACGAGCTGTCGACCGGTTCGGGGGTGGAGGCCCGACTGGTGGTGCCGTCCGCGTTCCACACCCTGACCGTCCGCGGCTCGGGCAACGCGCTGTCCGCGCACCTGGCGGAGACCGCCGAGGAGGTGTTCTCGGGCGGTTCGCCGGCCGAGCGCAACGACTTCGCGGTGGTGGCCGCGCTGCTCGCCGAGCAGTTCGCGGCGGCGGACGTCGCCTACGCGGGCGTCGGCGCGCTGCTGCTGGACGGCCGGCGCTCCCGGGTGTCGCTGGTGGTGTCGACCGTCCAATGCGCGCAGCCGATCCAGGAGCTGGCGGTCGACCTGTCCACCGAGCGCCCGTACGCCGAGGTGTGGACGGTGCTGCTGCCGGCCGGCCCGGCGGCGCTGCTGGTGGAGACCCGGGTGGTCCCGACCCTGAAGGAGCTGCGGGACGAGAACCCGAACGGCCACGTGCTGAGCACCGTGGTCGAGGCGTTCATCCCGATGCCGGACGGCGCCACCGTGCTGACCGTCCAGCTCACCACCTCGGACTCCGAGGACTGGAACGCGTACACCACCGTGTTCGCGGACCTGCTCTGCACCGTCCAACTCGCCTGGGACGGCGTCTCGGTCGCCCCGGCCCCGGTCCCGGTCGGCCGGGCCTTCCCGGCCGCGCCCCCCGCCGCGCCGCCGGTCGCGCCCCCCGTCCCGGTGCCCGCCCAGGCCGCGCCCGCCACCCCGCCCGCCCCGCCCGCGCAGGTGCCGGTCACCGCCGCGCCCGAGCCGGCCGACAGCCCGTCGGGCACGGCGGTCCGGGTGCCGCCGTCCGACTTCAACCCGTTCGGCACCCCGGCCCCGGGCGACCTGCCCGCGCAGGCGACCGCCTCCCCGGTGCTCGCCTCCGCGGACGCGTTCGCCGCCCCGGCGCCCGCGCCCGCCGAGGAACCGGAGGAGGCCGACCCCACCAAGGGCCGCCTGGTCAAGGTCCCCCCGCCGGACTTCAACCCCTTCGCCCAGACCACCCCGCCCCCGGCCGCCCCCGCGCCCGCCGCCACCCCGGCCCCTGCCCCGGTGGCTCCCGCCCCGGCCGCGCGCCCGGCGGCGGCCGACCCGTTCGGGACGACGCTCTCCTCCGAGCCCGCCGACCCCTTCGGCACCGTGACCTCCCCGTCCGCGGGCGCGGCCCCCGGCGCCATCCCGCCCCGCCCGAGCGCCCCGCCCCTGGTCCCGTCCCCGGCCACCACCGCCGAACCGGAGGAGGCCGACCCGAAGAAGGGCCGCCTGGTCAAGGTCCCGCCGCCGGACTTCAACCCCTTCGCACCCCCGGCCCCCAGCGCCGCCACCGCCGCCGCGCCCGCCGAGGAACCGGAGGAGGCCGACCCGACCAAGGGCCGCCTGGTCAAGGTCCCCCCGCCGGACTTCAACCCCTTCGCCCAGACCACCCCGCCCCCGGCCGCCCCGGCCCCCGCCGCCGCGCCCCAGACCCCGCCCCCGGCCAGCCCCTTTGGCTAGGCCCCGCCCCCGGGCCCCTCCGAGGGGCCCGGGGAACCGCGGGCTCGAACCCGCCGCACGCCGCGCACCGCCCGACCGCTGTCAGCGCCCCCTGCGAAGCTCCTCGCACCACCACACCGCAGGAGGACACCATGGGCGCCTGGGACATCGGCCACTTCGACAACGACACCGCCGCCGACTTCGGCGGCAGCCTGGACGACGCCGCCCCCGAGGAGCGCGCGGCGCTGGTCCGCGCGGCCCTCGCCGAGGCGGCCGGGGCCACGGCGGACGACTACCTCGACTCCGACGTGGGCGCGCCGGCCCTCGCCGCCGCCGCGCTGGTCGCGTCCCAGTGCCCGGGCGGCGAGCCGGTCACCACCGCGTACGGCCCGCAGCAGCCGCTGCCCCCGCTCGTCGACCTGCGCCCGCTCGCGGTCGTCGCGGTGGAGCGCGTCCTGGCCGAGGAGTCCGAGCTGGCCGAACTCTGGGACGAGACCGAGCTGTCCGCCGACTGGCGCGCCGCCGTCACCGCCCTGCGCGCGGCCCTCCTCGACAGCTAGACGAGTAGTTCCGAAGTCAGCTGGCTTTGCTGGTTCTGCTTCGGACATGCAGGAAGGGTGTCCAGCATTCGGGTTGTGACGACCGAAGAA
>NZ_JBVHEH010000047.1:0-38385 GCF_055562955.1 Kitasatospora sp. NPDC015121 | reverse complement strand
AACGAGCCCAGTTCATCCGGAGTCATACCTCCAGAGAACAGCCGAAACCCACCCGGGACCAGAGCCCACGCACCACCTAACAAAGCACTACTAGGACGCGGCGCCGCTCCCGGCCGGTTCGGGCGCCGGGGCCGCGTCGTCCCCGTCCTTCCAGCGGCCCGGCTCGACCATGAACGCGCCGAGCGCGACGCCCAGCAGCGGGACGGCCGGCAGCAGCGCCAGCACGCCCTGCGGACCGTGCTGCTGCGCGACCAGGCCGAACAGCGGGGCGATCAGGCCGCCGACGCTGACGGCCAGCCCCAGGGTGACGCCGGCCGCGGTGCCGGGCCGGTTGGGCAGGTAGTCCTGGCCGAGCTTGACCAGCACCGCGAACGGCAGGTTCAGCGCCGCGCCCGCCAGCACCGCGAACAGCAGCGGCGCCCACGCCCCCGGCGTCACCCGCAACAGCACCAGCGCGGGCACGGCCAGCGCGGTGCCCCACTGCGCGGTGCGCACCATGCCGATCCGGTCGGCCAGCCGCCCGCCGCCCAGGGTGCCCGCGACGCCGCCCAGCAGGAAGCAGGTCAGCGCCGCCCCGGCCAGCAGGTGGGAGGCGCCCAACTGCCGCAGCCAGTACAGCTCGATGAAGGTGCTGACACCGAAGAACACCACCGAGCGGACGACCTCCACCCCGGTCAGCACCAGGAACGGCCGCCAGCGGTCCCGCCCGCCGCGCCGCGCCCCGCCGACGGCGTGCGGGTGCGTCCGGTGCCGGGCCCGGAACAGCACCGCCGCCATCACCAGCGCCGGCAGCACGAACACCGCCGTCGCCCGCACGCCCCACGCCGCGAGCAGCGGCGTGGCCAGCACCGGCGCCAGGAAGAACCCGACGCTGCCGCCCGCCGCGAACACGCTCATCGCCCCGGCCGAGTCGCCCGCCGCCTCCCAGGCCGCCCGCCCCGCCGCCGGGTGGAACGCCGCCACCCCCAGGCCGGAGAGCAGCACCAGCAGCCACACCAGCGGGTACCCGTCCGCCAGCCCGCTCAGCCCCGCCCCGAGACCGGCCAGCGCCAGCCCCGCGCCCGCCAGCCAGGGCAGCGGCCGCCGGTCCACCAGCAGGCCGACCAGCGGCTGCGGCACCGCGCTGCCCAGCGTCGCCGCCAGCGTCAGCCCGCCCGCGGCGACGTACCCGTAGCCGCGCTCCAGCACGAAGTACGGCACCACCGCGGGCACCAGGCCCTGGTACAGGTCGTCCACGGCGTGCGCCGCGCCCCACAGCCGCATCCGGCGCCAGGTCCCCGCCGTCCCGGCCGCCGTCCCGCCCGTTCCGGCCGCCATCCCGGCCGCCGTCCCGGCCGTCGCGGCCGCCGTCCTGCTCGTCTCGCTCGTCATGCGGACCACCCTGGCGGCCGGGGCGGGGTGCGGGCTTCCGGTACTCTGCCAATCCATGTCGCCAACCCGCCAATCCGGCGCGCAGGACGCCGTGCACCAGAAGGAGACCGGCCCGAGCCGGCACCCGCTGGCGCACCGGCAGCGGATCGACTGGCACTGGCACGACGTCAACCAGCTGATCACCCCGGGCCGCGGCGTGCTGGAGGTCAGCACCCCGCACGGGCGCTGGGTCGTCCCGCCGCACCGCGCGGTCTGGCTGCCGGCCGGTGTGCCGCACGCCCAACAGGCGCACGGTCCGAGCGAGTTGCGCTGCCTGATCTACCCGGCCGGCACCAATCCGCTACGGCTGGCCACCCCCGCCGTGCTCGTCGTCACCCCGCTGCTGCGCGAGATCATCGCCCACCTGACCGGCCCCGACGCCCCCGCCGGACGGCCCGCCCGCACCCTCGAACAGGCCGCCCTGGACCAGCTCGGGCACGCCCCCGAACTCCCGCTCGGCCTGCCCCGGCCCACCGACCCGCGGCTGCGCGACCTGGCCGAACTGCTCACCGCCGACCCGGCCGACGGTCGCACGCTCGCCGAACTCGGCCGCGCCGTCGGCGCCGCCGAACGCACCCTCAGCCGGCTGTTCCACCGCGAGCTCGGTCTCGGCTTCCCGCAGTGGCGCACCCAACTGCGCCTCCAGCACGCCCTGGTGCTGCTGGCCGAGGGCCGCTCGGTCACCGGCACGGCCGCCGCCTGCGGCTTCCGCTCGCCGAGCGCGTTCATCGAGGCGTTCCGGCACGCCTTCGGCACCACGCCCGGCCGCTACCAACAGGACTGACGGGCCGTCAGCGGTGCCGCGCCCGGCCCTCCGGGCCGTACCCGCGCGAACCGTCCAGCGGGGCGGACGAGTTGGGGACCCGGTGGCGGGAGGCGGCGACCTGGCGGGAGACCACCACGTCGATCAGGCACCAGGCGGTGAGGAAGACGCCCACCGCCATCAGCGCCAACGCCGGTGTCAGCAGGCCGGTGCGGGCCCAGGAGGCGAACAGCGCCACCACGAAGGCCACCACCGTGAACGCGAACGACATGCCCGCCCGGACCGCGGCCGCCCGCACCTCGTCCGGCAGCCGACCGCGTCGACGAACGGCCATCGCCACCCCCCGTGTACGTCCCGCCCCGCCGTCCGGGGGCGCCAAGGTGTGCTCTGCCCCGTCGGGCCGAGGCTATGCCGCCGACCGGGCCGATCCCGCCAGGAGCGGGCGCGTCGCACCGAGCCCGCTCCGCGCACTCCGTCAGGATCGTATGCGGCCCCGCAAGGGCGCCGTCGCGGCGGCCCGGGACGACCGGGGCCGGTCGGGCCGGTCGAGGGGGCGGGCGGGGTGGGCGAGTTCAGTTCGGCAGGGTGGCGTCGAGCTCCTCCAGCGCGCCGACCACGATGGTCCGCATCGCCCGCTCGGCCAGCCCGGGGTCGCCCGCGCAGATCGCCTGCGCGACGTCCCGGTGCAGCTGCACCGCGTACTCGCGCGGGCGGTGCGGCATCAGCCGGTGCTCGGTGCGGCCGGTGAGGACGGCGCCCACGGTGTCCTTCAGGTGCGCGAACATCTCGTTGCCGGAGGCCCGGAGCACCACCGCGTGGAAGGCGATGTCGTGCGCCAGGAACGCGTCCAGGTCGGCGGCCCGCGCGGTGACGGTCAACTCGACGGCCAGCGCGCTCAGTTCGCGGCGGTCGTCGTCGTCCGCGTGCCGCGCCGCGAGCGCCGCCGCGGCGGGTTCCACCGCGACCCGCAGCGACCCCAGCGAGCGCAGCTGCGCGGACCGGTCGGCGCCCGCCAGCCGCCAGCGGATCACCAGCGGATCGAACACGTCCCAGTCGGCCTTCGGCCGGACGGTGATCCCGACCCGCCGCCGGGGCTCCACCAGCCGCATCGACTCCAGGATCCGCACCGCCTCCCGCACCACCGTGCGGGACACCCCGTGCCGCTGCTCCAGCTCCTCGGCGCGCAGCACCGTTCCCTCCGGCAGCTCGCCGGAGGCGATCGCCGGGCCGAGGGCGGCGAGCAGGCGGCCGGGCAGGCCCTGGATCTCCATCCGCCCAGCTTATCGGCGCCCGCAGCGGGAAGGCGGCCTCCGTTCCGCCCGGCCGCACCCCCGTTCACCAGCCCGAACACCCAAAAGTATGACGATTGGGTTTCGTTCGCTTGAATAAGTCATACCTTTGCGCCAAGGTTGCCCACGCAAGCAGGCAAGGACAGGAGCACCACCCATGGCTCTCAGCGCCGAGAACCAGCAGCCGCCCGTCGTCGTGGTGATGGGCGTCTCCGGAGTCGGGAAGACCACCGTCGCCCGACTGCTCGCCGACCGCCTCGGCCTCCCGTACGCGGAGGCCGACGACTTCCACCCCGCCGCCAACATCGCCAAGATGAGCGCCGGCACCCCGCTCGACGACCGTGACCGGCAGCCCTGGCTGCGGGCCCTCGGCGGCTGGCTCGGGGAACGGGCCGCGGCCGGCAGCGGGGGAGTGGTGACCTGCTCCGCGCTCAAGCGGGACTACCGCGAGGTGCTGCGCGCCGCCTGCCCGGACGCGTTCTTCCTGCACCTGACCGGCAGCCACGACCTGATCGGCGACCGGCTGGCGCACCGCACCGGCCACTTCATGCCGCCCTCGCTGCTGGACTCCCAGTACGCCCTGCTCGAACCGCTGCAGGCGGACGAGGACGGCACCGCGCTGGACGTCGGCGCCGACCCCGGGACGCTCGTCGACCGCGCCGTCGCGGCCCTGGCGCGGCGCCACCGCTGAACCGGCCCCCCGTCACACCCCCCGCGTCGCACCCCCCACGTCACAACCCCGCCGCCGGACGCCCGACAGCCGGCCGGAGGCGGCTCGTCAATGGAGACCCCCGTGACCCCCACCCTGCTGGCCGCCGGCGCGCCGGCGCTGCCGCACACCGCGAGCAACGGCCAGTTGCTGCTCGCCGTCCTGCTCGCCATCGGCGCGATCGTGCTGCTGATCACCAAGCTCAAGCTGCACCCGTTCCTGGCCCTCACGCTCGGCTCCGGCCTGCTCGCCGCCGTCGCCGGCGCGCCCTTCGACAAGCTGCTGGCCAGCTTCTCCACCGGCTTCGGCGCGACCGTCGCCTCGGTCGGCCTGCTGATCGGCCTCGGCGCGATGCTCGGCAAGCTGCTCGCCGACTCCGGCGGCGCCAACACGATCGCCGACACCGTGCTGGCCCGCACCGGCCCGAAGCTGCTGCCCTGGGCGATGGCGCTGATCGCCGCCGTGCTCGGCCTGCCGCTGTTCTTCGAGGTCGGCGTGGTGCTGCTGGTGCCGATCGTGCTGCTGGTGGCCCGGCGCGGCAACGCGCCGCTGATCGGCATCGGCATCCCCGCGCTGGCCGGCCTCTCGGTGCTGCACGGCCTCGTCCCGCCGCACCCCGGCCCGCTGGTCGCCGTCGACGCCCTGCACGCCGACCTGGGCGTCACCCTGGCGCTCGGCCTGCTGATCGCCGTCCCGACCCTGGTCGTGGCGGGCCCGCTGTTCGGCCGCCTCGCCCAGCGCTGGGTCGGCCCGCTGGAGATCCCGGCGGACACCTCCCCGGTGGAGCCGGTGGAGACGGTCAAGCGCGAGCGGAGCCCGAAGTTCGGCGCCGTGCTGGCGACCATCCTGCTGCCGGTGGTGCTGATGCTCGGCAAGGCGCTGGCGGACGTGCTGGTCGACGACCCGAAGGCGACCGTGCAGCGGGTCTTCGACTTCATCGGCTCGCCGCTGATCGCGCTGCTCGCCGCGACCCTGCTGGCCATGCTCACCCTCGGGCGGGCGGCCGGCTTCGACAAGGGCCGGATCTCCGAGACGGTCGGCTCGGCGCTCGGCCCGATCGCCGGCATCGTGTTCATCGTCGGCGCGGGCGGCGGCTTCAAGCAGACCCTGATCGACGTCGGCGTCGGCCAGGCGGTCAGCGAGTGGTCCGGCAAGTGGCACGTCTCCGCGCTGCTGCTGGGCTGGCTGATCGCGGTGCTGATCCGGCTCGCCACCGGCTCGGCGACGGTCGCCACCATCACCGCCGCCGGCATCGTCGCCCCGCTGGCCGCCGACATGTCGACCAGCCACTCCGCGCTGCTGGTGCTCGCGATCGGCGCCGGGTCGCTGTTCCTGTCGCACGTCAACGACGCCGGGTTCTGGCTGGTGAAGGAGTACTTCGGGATGAGCGTCGGCCAGACGCTGAAGTCCTGGTCGGTGATGGAGACGATCATCTCTGTGGTCGCCATCGCCCTGATCCTGCCGCTCAGCCTGATCGTCTGACCACCGGCACCGGCCCCCAGACCGCGACGCCCTCCGGACTTCCCGCTTCTCCCGGAGGGCGTCGCCCTGCCGTCAGGGGGCCAGCAGCTCCGAGGTGCGCTCGCGCACCTCCTCGCCGTCCAGCCCGCGCACCGTCACCGTGGTGCGCCGCCGCAGCACGTCGTCCACCGTGTACGCCCACTCCTGCTCGGCCGCGTACACCACCTGCGCCCACACGTCCGGCCCGTCCGGGTGGATCCGCTCGCCCAGCTCGGGGCGCTCGGCGATCAGGCGGGCGATCTCGAAGGACAGCGTGCCGTAGTGGGTGGCCAGGTTCCGGGCCACCAGCGGGTCCATCCGGCCGCCGGGCTCGCGGTCGGTCAGCAGCCGGCGGGCGACGGCCTGCGGGGCGCCGACGCCCGGCAGCGGGACGGTCGGCGGGATCGCCGAGACGTCCTCGGCCAGGCCGACGCCCGGGGCCTGCTTGAGCTTCTCCAGGATCACCCGGCCGATGTGCCGGTACGTGGTCCACTTGCCGCCCGCGACCGACAGCATCCCGGCCCGGCCCTCGGTCACCACCGTCTCCCGCTTGGCCGCCGCCGTCTCCCCGGGCCCGCCCGGCAGCACCCGCAGGCCCGCGAAGGCGTACGTGATGTCCTCCCGCCGCAGGTGCTCGTCCCGCACCGCGTGCCCGGCCTCGGCCAGGATCTGGTCGACGTCCGCCTCGGTGGCCCGGACGTCCAGCGGGTCGCCGGTGTACTCCTCGTCCGTGGTGCCGAGCAGGACGTGGTCCTCCCACGGGATCGCGAACGACACCCGGTAGTGGTCGATCGGGATGGTCAGCGCCGCCCGCCACGGCGCCTGCCGCCGCAGCACCACGTGCGCGCCCTTGGACAGCCGGATCGACGGCGCCGCGCCCGCGTGCTCCATCCGCCGCAGGTGGTCCACCCACGGGCCGGTGGCGTTCAGCACCAGGCGGGCGTCCACGCCGAACTCGGTGCCGTCCAGCGCGTCGCGCACCTCCGCGCCGGTGACCCGGCCGCGGGTGAAGCGCAGCCCCGTCACCTCGGCGTGGTTGAGCGCCACCGCGCCCGCGTCCACCGCCGCCCGCACCGTCATCACGGCCATCCGGGCGTCGTTCATCTGGTGGTCGCCGTACACCGCGACCCGCCGCAGCCCCTCGGTGCGCAGCCCCGGCACCGCGCGGGCCGCCGCCGACGGCGAGACCACCCGGCCCAGCCCGTCGCGGAACGCCGACAGCGCCGAGTACAGGAACACGCCCGCGCCGAGCTTCGGCGCCGAGTGCGGCCCGCCCTCGTACACCGGGACGAAGAAGGTCAGCGGGCTCACCAGGTGCGGCGCCACGTGGGTGGCCAGCGCCCGCCGCTCCTTGTGGTTCTCGGCGACCAGCCGCACCGCGCCGGTCTGCAGGTAGCGCAGCCCGCCGTGGACCAGCTTGGACGAGGCCGAGGAGGTGGCGCTCGCGAAGTCCCCGGCCTCCACCATGGCGACCTTCAGCCCGGCCTGGGCGGCGGTCCACGCGGTCGCGGTGCCGAGGATCCCGCCGCCGATCACCAGCAGGTCGTAGCGGGCCCGGCCGAGCAGCTCGCGGGTGGCGGCGCGGGAGGCGACGCGGCCGGCGGCGCGCTCGGCGCCCAGGGTCGGGACGGTGGGCGGGGTGGTTGCCATGGCGTGTGTCGGACCGGCCCTGGGCCGGGTCCGCCGCTCCTTCCGGTCGGGTGGGGTCCTGCGGGGCGGTCCCGGGTCAGGCCCCGGGCTGCTCGGGCTGCTCGTCCTGGTCGATCCAGCCCATGGTGCGCTCCACGGCCTTCAACCAGTTGCGGTGCTCGCGCTCGCGCGTGTCGGCGGCCATCCGGGGCGTCCACTCGGCGGCCCGGTGCCAGTTGGCGCGCAGGGTGTCCAGGCCGTCCCAGAAGCCGACCGCCAGGCCCGCCGCGTAGGCCGCGCCGAGGGCGGTCGTCTCGGCGACGTACGGGCGCTCGACGGGGACGTCCAGCACGTCGGCGATGCACTGCATCAGCAGGTTGTTGGAGGTCATGCCGCCGTCGACCTTCAGCGCGGTCAGCGTCACGCCGGAGTCCTTCTCCATCGCGTCCACCACCTCGCGGGTCTGCCAGGCCGTCGCCTCCAGCACCGCCCGGGCCAGGTGCCCCTTGGTGACGTACCGGGTCAGCCCGGTGATCACGCCGCGCGCGTCGGAGCGCCAGTACGGCGCGAACAGGCCGGAGAACGCGGGCACCACGTACGCGCCGCCGTTGTCCTCGACGGTGCCCGCCAGGGTCTCGACCTCGGCGGCGGTCGAGATGATGCCGAGCTGGTCGCGCAGCCACTGCACCAGCGAGCCGGTCACCGCGATCGACCCCTCCAGCGCGTACACCGGCGGCCGGTCGCCGATCCGGAAGCCGACCGTGGTGAGCAGGCCGTGGTACGAGTTGACGATCCGCTCGCCGGTGTTCAGCAGCAGGAACGTGCCGGTGCCGTACGTCGACTTGGCCTCGCCCTCGGCGAAGCAGGTCTGGCCGAACAGGGCCGCCTGCTGGTCGCCGAGCGCCGCCGCGACCGGCACGCCCGCCAGGTCGCCGACCGCCTCGCCGTACACCTCGGCGGAGGAGCGGATCTCCGGCAGCATCGCCAGCGGGACGCCGATCGACTCGGCGATCCGCTCGTCCCACTCCAGCGTGTGCAGGTTCATCAGCAGGGTGCGGGAGGCGTTGGTGACGTCGGTGACGTGCCGGCCGCCGTCCACGCCGCCGGTCAGGTTCCAGATCAGCCAGCTGTCCATCGTCCCGAACAGCACGTCCCCGGCCTCGGCGCGCTCGCGCAGCCCCTCGACGTGGTCCAGCAGCCAGCGGATCTTCGGACCGGCGAAGTAGCTGGCCAGCGGCAGGCCGGTCTCCCGGCGGAACCGGTCCTGCCCGACGTTGCGCCCCAGCTCGCGGCAGAGCGCCTCGGTGCGGGTGTCCTGCCAGACGATCGCGTGGTGCACCGGGACGCCGGTGTGCCGGTCCCACAGCACCGTGGTCTCGCGCTGGTTGGTGATGCCGACCGCCCGGATGTCCGCCGAGGTCAGCCCGGCCCGCTCCAGCGCGCCGCGCACCACCGAGCGGACCCTGGTCCAGATCTCCGCCGCGTCGTGCTCCACCCAGCCGGGCTGCGGGAAGATCTGCGCGTGCTCCTGCTGGTCGACGGCGACGATCCGGCCGTCCGCGTCGAACAGGATGCACCGGCTGGACGTGGTGCCCTGGTCGATCGCTGCGATGTGGCTGGCGGTCATGCGGTTCCTCGGCTCACGGACGTCAACGGGGCGGGGGTGACCATTCGTCAGTCCCCGTGCGCGCGGGTCCGGCAAACCAGGCGGGCGGTCGACCCACCGGAAGCCCCCGGACGCCGTTCGACAATGTCGAACGGCCTTCGGCAGCCAACCGCAGCCGGACACCCCCCGTCAAGGCGGTGTGACGCACCCCGCTCGCCGCCCGGGGCTCAGAACCGGTGCGCGCCCAGGTCCCGGGAGATCGCCCGGGCCGCCGTCCGCACCGAGGCCACCAGCGCCGGGCGCACCGCGCCGTCCGGACCGCACACCGTCTCCACCGCGCCCGACACGCACACCGCGCCGACCGGGTTGCGCCGCCGGTCCCGGATCAGCGCCGCCACCGAGGCCACGCCCTCCCAGGTCTCCTCCACCGCGTCCGCCCAGCCGCGCTCGCGGACCAGCGCGCACTGCGCGTCCAGCGCGTCCGGCCCGGTCACCGTCCGGGCCGTGAACGCCTCCCACGGACCGTCGCCCAACTCGCCGCGCGCCACCGGGTCGTACGCCAGCAGCACCTTGCCCAGCGCGGTCGCGTGCAGCGGCTGCATCGAACCGACCTCCAGCACCTGCCGCGAGTCGTCCGGCCGGAACACGTGGTGCACCACCAGCACCCCCCGCTGGTGCAGCACCCCCAGGTACACCGTCTCGCCGGCCGCCCGCGCCAGGTCGTCCGCCCACACCAGCGCCCGGGCCCGCAGCTCGTGCACGTCCAGGTAGCTCTGGCCCAGCCGCAGCAGCTCCGCGCCCAACTGGTACTTGCCGCTCTCCGGGTCCTGCTCGACGAAACCCTCCTGCTGCAGCGTGCGCAGGATCCCGTGCGCGGTGCCCTTCGCCAGCCCCAGCCCCGTCGCCACCTCCGACAGGCCGAGCCGGCGCTCCCCGCCCGCCAGCAGGCGCAGGATCGCGGCCGCCCGCGACAGCGACTGGATCGCACCGGGCACCCGCCCACCTCCACTGACCACCGGTCGACAATGCCGACCACCATCCCGGAACGGGGCGACGCACCCCGGACGACCGTACTACCCGACCGCCCGGCCCCGCCCTCCCGTCCTCCCGTCCTCCCGTCCTGTTGGGCCACCCGCCCGTCCACCACGCCCGGCAGCGCAGCACGGTCAGCGGCGGGTTCGCCGGGAACGAGACCGGCGGCTCCAGCAGCGCCGTCACCCGCACCCGCGGACCGATCGCGGTGTCCGCGCCGACCCGCCGCGCACGTCCCCGACCGGGCCGAGGAACCCCGGCACCTCGCCGTACCGCGCCAGCGGCAGGGTCTTGAACCCCTCGAAGGCCTCGCCGATCCCGTCGTACAGCCGCTCGCCCATCCGTCAGGTCCCCTCGCTCCGTGGTGTCGGCCCCCGCCGGAATCCTCCCGCCGGGGCCGGGCCGCGCCCTCCTGGCCGAAGCCACGAAACCGGGCGCGCGAGCACCGCCCGGCGCCGCCCGATCCGCCGAACCGGCTACCGGGCGGGCTCGTCCGCGGGTTCCGCGACCCAGCCCGCCATCAGGACCAGACCGGTCGGCCGGTGCACCGCCAGGAAGGCGAACGGCCGGTCGAAGCTCGCGGTGGCGGCCCGCGGCCGCTCCCGGCGCGGTGGCACGCCCGCTCCCAGCCGGGCCCGGACCGAGGTGACCGCGCCCGCCTCGAAGCCCTCGGCCGAGAAGGCCGCCAGCACGCTCTGCCCGGCCTCCGCCACGTACAGCGGCATCCGGCGGCTGATGCCGGGGAACCACCCCCCGTCCGCGGCCCCGGCCGCGACCAGGCCGAACAGTTCGGCGCGTTCGCACAGGTCGTGCTGGGCGCGGACGGTGAACGCGACGGTCCGCAGCGTGCCCAGGTCCTCGTGGCGGCCGTCCGTGCGGGGCTCCAGCCGCAGGCCCGGGGCGGGGGTGCCGTCGGGCAGGTCGGTGAGCGGGATCCGGGCCAGCGCGCCCGCGACCAGGTCGAACCCGGCCGTGACCACCGCGCCGGGGGCGGCGTCCGGTCCGCCCAGCACCAGGTGGACGTCGATCCCGCCGCCGCCCGCCACCCGGACCTCCGTCACCGGTCCGGCCGCGCCCCGCGCCACCGAGATCCGGCGGAACAGCTCCGGCCCGCCGTGCTCCAGCCCGCCCACCGGGCGGCCCGCCCACGGCCCCGCCGCCACCTCGGTGAAGCCGGGGCGGAACGGCACCGGCCAGCGGGTGCGCACCAGCAGGGCCGAGGCCAGCACCAGCTTGGTGTCCGGGTCGAGGTCGAGCGGGATCCCGGGCACCAGCCCGCCGGTCGAGCGCTCGGCCCAACCGTCCAACGCCGCCCGGTCCCTGCTCCGGTCCCCGGTCAACTCCCGGTGCGCGGACGGGCCGAGCAGCGCCGCCCAGGACGGCTCGACCTCGGCGTCCGCCGCCGTCCACACGCCGAGCGCGGCCGCGCAGCCCGGCACCTCCCGCACCAGCTCCAGCAGCTCGCGGGCCTGGGCCGGGGCGTGCTCCGCGGGGACGCCCAGGGCCTCGGCCAGTTCGGTGCGGGCCGGGCCGTCCGCGCCCGCCGCGAGCATCGCGAGCAGCGGCCAGACGCCGAGCGCCGTCCAGGCCCGGCTGCCGTCGCTGAGGTCCAATTCCCGCCCCCAGCGCGCCCCCAGCGCGTTGACCCGCCCGGTCGCGGCCGGCCGGGCGGTCGGCGCCCAGAAGGTCCGGGCCCGTGGTCCGTCGTCCGGTCTCATGCCCGGGAGACTACCCGTTTTTCGTCGCCTTGACGATAATCGGGAGCGGCTCAGGTCCGCAGCGCCGCCGCCAGCCGGGCGATCCCGTCCGGCCCGACCCGGCAGCAGCCGCCGACCAGCCGGGCCCCGGCCGCCACCCAGTCCACCGCCCGCGCCGGGTCGAACGCCGCCTCGCCCGTCCAGTCCCGGGCCGTCGCGTCCCAGCCCTCGCCGCTGTTCGGGTAGGCCACCGCCGGCAGGCCGGTCACCTCCGCCGCCAGCGCCACCGCCGCGTCCACCTCCTGCGGCGCGCAGCAGTTCACGCCCACCGCGATCGCCTCCGGCACCTCCGCCGCCAGTGCGAACGCCTCCGCCAACGGCTCCCCGCCCCGGGTCAGCCCGCCCGCCGCGCCGAACGAGAACCACACCGGCACCCCCAACCCCCGCACGCAGTCCGCCAGGACGGCCGCCTCCAGCAGGTCGGGCACGGTCTCCACCGCCAGCACGTCCGGCCCGGCCGCCGCCAGCACCTCCAGCCGGGGGCGGTGGAACTCCGCCAGCTCCGCCGCCGACAGCCCGTAGTGGCCCCGGTACTCGGAGCCGTCCGCCCGCACCGCCCCGTACGGGCCGACCGAGGCCGCCACCCAGCGCGGACGGCCGTCGCCCAGCTCCGCCGACACCTCCTCGGCCGCCAGCCGGGCCACCTCCACGCTCAGCGCCAGCAGCCGGTCGGTCTTCGCCGCGTCCACCCCGCGGGCGGCGAAGCCCGCGCGGCTGGCCTGGTAGCTGGCCGTGGTCGCCACCTGCGCGCCCGCCGCGAAGTACGCCCGGTGCGCGGCCACCAGCTGCCCCGGCTCGTCCAGCAGCAGCCGGGCCGACCAGAGGCCGTCCGAGAGGTCGCAGCCCTGCTCGGCCAGCCGGTTCGACAGCCCGCCGTCGAGCAGTACGGGTCCGGCCGTCACCGCGGCCGCCAGGGCCGCACCGGAAGGGGAAGAGCCGAAGTCCGTCGCCATCCTCCCAGCCTGCACCCGGCTCCGGCCCCCGGCGACCCCGGGGTGCCCCCGGGGCGGGAGCGGCCCGCCGCGGGGTGCGCCCGGCCATCCCTCGATCGTAAACGCGGCGTGACGCCCGGCCGGTGACCGAAGGGCCCGGGTCACCCGCCCGGGAGGTGCGCGCCGAAACAGTTGACGGTGTCCCCAAATCGTGGCGCGGCGGAGCGAGTTCATGGGCCGTCGAGCCGATGGGCCGTCAACGAACGGCAGAACTCACCCGGTTGGCGGCACGCACGCGATCCGTCGCACAGCGTGGCGGTAGTGTGACGTTCCGTTGCCGCACCGATTGTGTGACGGCGCGTCCGAAAACACCGCGGGCGCCACCCGCCGACCCTGTCCCTGGGGCGGCCGTGCCCCGCGCCAGACCCACACTGGAGAACCTCCACCATGACCACTTCCGTGCAGCTCGACCGTGCCCAGAAGCGCTTCGACCTCTGGGACGTGAACGGCGACGGCCAGATCGACCGCGCCGACTGGGACGCCGAGGCCAAGCGCATCCTGCAGGCCTTCGGCGAGGCCCCGGGCTCCCCGGCCGCCCGCCAGCTGACCGACGCCTACCTCGGCATGTGGGGCTTCTTCGCCGACAAGGCCGGCATCGACGAGCACACCGGCGCGCTCACCCCCGAGCAGTTCAACCACATCGCCGAGGAGCACATCCTGGAGAACGGCGGCGCCGGCTTCGGCCGCGTCGTCAAGCCGACCATCCAGGCCATGGTCGAGCTGGTCGACGTGGACGGCGACGGCCAGGTCAACCCGGCCGAGTTCAAGTCCTGGCTGGACGCGATCGGCGTCTCGGACGTCGACCCGGCCGACGCCTTCCGCCAGATCGACAGCAACGGCGACGGCCAGCTGTCCGTCGAGGAGCTGGTGCAGGCCGTGCGCGCCTACCACCTGGGCGAGATCGACGTCCCGCTGCTCGGCCGCTGAGCGGACCGGACACCCGGCTGACGACCGAGGGCCCGGAACGGGGATGGCGCCCCTCGTTCCGGGCCCCGCCGCGTGCGGTGACCCCCGGCCCGGCCCCCGCGCCCGGCTACCGCCTCAGATCTCCTCCACCGGGACGAAGCGCACCGGCAGCTCCGGCCGCAGGTCCAGCTTCTCGCCGGTGAGCAGGTGGTCGGCCGCGATCAGCACGTTGTAGTGGTTGGGGAAGTGGCAGCCGTCGAAGCCCAGCACCGTGCCCACCCGGTGCTCGCCGACGTACACCACGTCGCCGCGGTCCAGCACCCCGGCGACCGCGATCTCCGCGAAGCCCAGGAACCCGACCCGGTCGATCCGCGCGCCCGCCACGGTGTCCCGCTGGTCGGTGGTGACCAGCTCGTGCACCTCGCCCGCCCGGACGCACCGGCTGGCGAACGGCTCCAGGCTCATCCCGCGCTCGGTGCGGCTGTGCAGCAGCACCTTCACCAGGGTGCCGGTCACCGTCCGCTTCGGCCCGTTCTCGCGCAGCGGCGGCACGCCCTGCCAGTCCTGCCAGCCCGCCAGCGGGTCCCGGATCATCCGCGCACCCCCGCCCCGGCCGCCCCGGCGCCGGCCGCCTCGGCGCGGTACGCCGCCTCGACCACCCGCAGCGCGTCCACCCCGTCCGGGCCCCGGTCCGCCCGGGCGCCCGGCCCGACCGGCCCGTCGTGCGTTCCGCCGCCGCGCAGCAGCCCGGCGAACGCGCCGACGATGCCCTCGTACTCGTGCCACAGCGACTGCTTGAAGCCCTCGTGCCCGGCCAGCAGGTCCGCCCGCAGCACCGACCCGTCCGCCAACTCGACCTCCACGTCCTTGAGTTCGCCCGGGTACGACCAGTCGAGCTCGATCCGGCCGCGCACCCCGTCCGGGCCCGCCAGCTCCAGTGCGGCGGACCGGTCCACTCCGTCGCCGTCGCGCACCACCCGGGCGCCGGTCAGCTCCAGCGGGCCGGCCAGCAGCCGCAGCAGGTCGTACGCGTTCGGGCCGTTGTCGGCGACGCAGCCGCCGCCGCACCGCGCCGGGTCCAGGTACCAGCGGTCCCGGCCGACGTGCTCCTCGATCAGCTCGAAGTAGCGCGCGGTCACCGACCGCACGGGGGAGGGGTGGCGGGCCACCGCCCCGGCCAACTCCCGCACCGCCGTGTTGTAGCGGCGGTGGAAGGCGGTGAACAGCGGCACCCGCCGCTCGGCCGCCAGTGCCGCCAGCTCCTCGCCCTCGGCGGCCCGCAGGGCCAGCGGCTTCTCCACGCACACCGGCAGGCCGGCCCGCAGCGCGTCCCGGGCGATGGTCAGGTGCAGGTCGTTCGGGACGGTCACCACCACGGCGTCCAGCCCGCCGGCCGCCAGCATCTCCCGGTGGTCGGTGAAGCGCGCCACCAGGCCGTCGAACGGCTCCAGCACCGCCGCGTCCCGGTCGCACACCGCCGCCAGCCGCACCCCCGGCACCCGCTCCAGCGCGGCCAGGTAGAACCGCGAGATCACCCCGAGCCCGACCACCCCGAACCGCAGCCCGCTCACCGGCCACCGCCCTCGACCGCGCCGGCGCCGGCGCCGGCGTCCACCGGACGGATGCCGAACCGCCCGGCGATCTCCGCCAGTTCGGCCAGCAGCGGGACGGCCAGCGGCACCCCGTCGCGGTGCGACTCGGCGGTGCGCCGGGCCTCGTGCCACCCCGGGTACGCCACCGGACCCGCATTCCCGTCGGCCGGCGGGCAGTCCAGCACCGTGCCGAACAGGGTGCGGGCGTCCAGCGCCAGCTGGTCCGCGTCCCGGAGCGTCGCCGGGGCGATCGCCAGCGCGAACACGCCGATGTCGTCGTCCCGCCCGGACGGCCGGCCGTCGCCCGTCAGCGCGGCCGGCTCCGGGCCCAGGCCCGCGCCCGGCAGCAGCGCCGCCAGCACCTCCACCATCAGCCCCAGCCCGAAGCCCTTGAACTCGCCGCCCGAACCGGCCCCCAGCCAGAGCAGGTGCGCCTCGCCCCGGTCGAACGCGCCCGGGTCCGTCACCGCCCGCCCGTCCGGCCCGGCCAGCCACCCCTCCGGGATCGACCGGCCCGCCCGCTCGGCCGCCCGGACCCGGCCGGTCGGCACCGCCGTGGTGCTCATGTCCAGGACGTACGGCGGCAGTTCGCCGGCCGGTGCGGCCACGCTCCACGGGTTGGTGCCCAGCAGCGCCACCGCGCCGCCCGGCGGCCGGGCGATCCGCTGGCGGCCGCAGTTCGACGCCAGCAGCCCGATCATCCCGCGCCCGGTGACCCGCGCCGCGTGGTGGCCCGCGCAGCCGAAGTGGGTGGCCCGGCGCACCGACACCAGCCCGATCCCGTACCGCTCGGCCCGCTCCGCCGCCAGCTCCATCGCCGCCCCGGCCTGCCACAGCCCGAGCGCCCCGGCGGCGTCCACCAGCACCGCCGCCCCCCGGTCGGCCAGCACCACCGGCTCCGCCAGCGGATCGGCCCGGCCCTCGGCCAGCAGCGGCAGGTACAGCCGGCCCAGGTTGGCCAGCCCGTGCGAGTCCATCCCGGCGGCGTCGCCGTAGCACAGCGCCCGCGCCGCCTCCCGGGCGCGCTCGAGCGGCAGCCGGTGCGCGGCGAACACCTCGGTGGTGAAACGGATCAGATCGGCGTACGGGACGCGGACGGTGCCGGCGGCACTGGGCGCGGACGCCACGGTGGTCACGGGGAACAGCCTCCAGTCGGATTCATCGGCAGAGCGGTGGAGGGCCCAGAGGGCCGAAGGGGGTCAGCGGCGGACGAAGGCCACCAGCAGGCGGGCCACCGCCGAGGCGAAGGCGTCGAGCTGCGCGGCCTCGGCGAACTCGCCCGCCGCGTGCGCCCGGTTGGCGCCCAGCTCGCCCGGACCGAGCACCACGGTGAACGCGTCGTCCGGCAGGCCGGCCGTCCAGATCGCGTCGCAGGTGAAGGCCGGCTCCGCGTCCGACACCCGGGCGATCCCGGCCGCCCCCGCCAGCAGTTCCTCGAACTCCGGATGCCGGTTGTCCAGGACGGGCAGGCCGCGCTTGGGCCAGTCGAGCCGGGTGATCCGCGCGCAGTCGGCCGCGGTCCGGGCGAACTCCGGCAGTCCGCCGAACAGGTCCCGGAACTCCGCCAACCCGGAGCGGACCGAGGCCGTCACCGCCGCCTCCGCCCGGCGGCCCGAAGCGGCGTCCCGGTAGGGGAGGTTGAGCAGCAAGTCGCCGCTCCCGTAGACCCGGTTGTGCAGCGGGCCGGTGCTCAGGCCCGCCACGCAGACCGGGTCGCGCGGCCCGGCCGCGGCGCCCAGCTCCCGCGCCAGGTGCTGGGCGAGGAAGCCGAGCAGCACCGTCGCGTTGTGGCCCGCGCCCGGGCAGTCGTCGATCGCGTCCTCGCCGCGCACCCGCAGCCGGGCCGTGGCGGCGGCCGTCGCCCGGGGCAGGAAGCGCAGGCCGGTCGGCTCGCAGAACACGTTCAACGCGCCGACGTACCCGGCCTCGACCAGCGGACGGGTGCCGAACACGCCCATCGCGCCGCCCTCCTCGCCGGACACCGCCTGCACCAGCACCGCGACCTCCCGCCCCACCCGGGGCTCCGCCGCCACCGCCGCCCGCACCCCGGCCAGCAGCGCCACCGCCGGGCCCTTGGCGTCGATCGCGCCCCGCCCGGTGAACCGCCGCCCGTCGAAGGCCACCGGCTCCGGGCCGGCCACGGTGTCCAGGTGCACGTTGAACATCACCGTCGCCGCCCGCGGCAGCGCGGGCCCCAGCCGCAGCACCAGGCTCGGCTGGCAGGCCAGGAACCCCGGCCCCGCCGCCTCCACCGCCCGCCGGACGGTCAGCGGCACGTCCGGCCGGTCGAGCCCGGCCGGCCCGGGCGCGCCCCGGTACAGCTCGGCCAGGCCGAGGCGGCCCGCGGCCCGCGCGTACACCTCCAGCGCCTCGGGCAGCAGCGGCGGCGGCGCGCCCGGGCCGGTCTCCAGCGGCCCGGCGGTCGGCAGCCGCAGCAGGTCGAGCAGCAACTCCCGCTCTTCCGGCGAGAGTTCCGTCTCCAGCGGGATGGTCTCAGTGAGCACCGGACACCGCCTCCGCGGCCGGTTCCGCGGCCGCCTCCGCGGCCGGTTCCGCCTGCCGGGGCAGCGGGGCCTCCCGGGCCAGGCCGCCCGGGACGAGCCGCCAGCCGGGGGAGTGCGGCAGCACCTCGCGCTCGACCAGGGCGGTCAACGCCCGTCCGGCGGCGACGAATCCGCTCTCGGAGCGGCCGTCCGCCGCCAGGCCCTCGTGCGGCCGGGTGGCCAGGTGCGGCTCCAGCGACCAGCCGCCGCGCCAGCCGCGCGTGGTCAACAGCCGCAGGGACTCGGCGAGTCGGGCGTAGCCCGTGCCGGGCAGCACGTACCGGGTCTGCCCGCCGCCGCCGACCGCGTCCTTGACGTGCACGTGGTCGACGTCGCCGGCGCTCCGGCGCAGCAGCTCGAACCCGTCGTAGCCGTACGGGACGCCGTTGCCGGTGTCGTGCAGCAGCCGCAGTCCGGGGCCGCCGACCGAGGCCATCAGGTCGAGCGTGTTCTCGATCGAACTCCCGGCCCAGCCCGCGCAGTTCTCGTGCAGCAGGAGCAGGTTGCCGCGCTGCGCGCCGACCGCGAGGCGGTGCATCCGCTCCAGTGCCAGCCGGCGCCACTCGGCCGCCGGCAGGCCGGTGCCGTTGGGGTAGGACATGATCCGGATCCGGCGGGTGCCGAGCAGTTCGGCGCGGGTGGCGAGCCGGCCGAGTTCGGCGTCGTCCGCGCCGGGGTCGCCGGTGACGTCGGAGGCCCAGTTGCCGATCCGGGAGGCGAGAGCGGAGACCCGGATGCCGCGCCGCTTCAGGGCGGTGGCGAGGGAGCGGACCCGCCGGTGGTCGAGGTCGGCGATCCAGACGCCGTCCACCGTGCGCAACTCCAGTTCGCGCCAGCCGAGTTCTTCCAGGGCGTCGATCTGCCCGGCCAGGTCGGGGGCGGCTTCGTCGCCGATCCCGCCGAACCGGATCGCGGGCCGCCGGGCCACCGGCGTCCGGTTGGCCCGCCGGCGCCGGGTCCGGCCGCCCTTGCGGAGGGCGCTCACCGGGCCGCCGCCGTCCGCGCCGAGGCGCCGCGGGCGCCGTCGGCGGCGATCGCCTTGGCCCGGTCGAGCAGCCGCACCACCTGGGCGTTCACCTCCAGGTCGGGGTGCGGCCCGCGCCCCGACCCGGGCGCCGCGTAGTAGCCGTAGGTGTGCTCCAGGAACCCGCCGAGCGCGTCGTCGTGCAGCAGCTCGGTCCGCTCGCCGTCCCGGTCGATGACGGTCAGCCGGGCGTACGCGTCGGCCTCGCTGCCGGGGAAGTGGCCGATCAGGGTGGTGTGTGCCAGCTCCAGGGTGATCCGGCGCTCGCGCACCGGTGAGGTGAGGTCGGAGCGGATCCGGGTCCACGCCCCGCTGTCGTGCTGGAGGTTGAGCCAGGCGGTGCCCAGTCGGGGCAGCACCCGCCCGCCGACCACCATGTCGGTGCCGCCCGCGCCGGTCACCTCGCCGGGCCCGGCCAGTGCCAGGCACAGGCCCAGCGAGTGCGGCAGCTCGACGTCGAAGGCGGTGGGGTGGCCGTCGCCGGCCAGCGAGCGGGAGAAGCGCGGCTTGCGCTGGACGACGTGGATCGTGCGCAGCGGCCCGTGCGCGTCCTGGGCGAGCAGCGCGCGCAGCCGATCGGTCAGGCGGCTGCCCAGCCACTGGGCGACCACCACCAGGTCGATCCCGTACCGGTCGCGCAGCGCGAGCAACTCGTCCAGGCCGCGGCTGTCGGCGGCCACCGGCTTCTCCAGCAGCACCCGGCGGTAGCCGAGCCGTCCGAGCGTCTCCAGCGCGGCGGCCCGCTCGGTGGGCGGGGTGCACAGGTGGACGACGGTGCGCTCCGGGTCGGACAGCCGGGGCGCCTCGGCCAGGCTGGTCGGGCGCAGGTCGGCGGCGGCCCCGGGGCGGCGGTACGGGTCGGTGGCGAGCACCGGCCCGGGCGCGAACAGGTGCGCGGTGCCGGGCGCGGCGCGCAGCCGGCGCAGCACCGGCAGGTGGAGTCCGTGGCCGGCCCGCCCCATTCCGACGAGTAAGGTCCCGAGTCCGTTCGGCATGGCGAGACGTCATTCCTTCCGCGTCGCGGTCGTACTTCGTCCGGTATTCAATCAGCACTTCGGCGACGATCCGACTGACCGTCAAATTGCTTACCCAGCAAGCCATTCGAAGGAGTGAAACGGCACCGGTCCCGCAGGTCGGGGCGGGGTGCGGGGCATAGATTCGCGGGCAGGGCCGAGCTGCCCGTTTAATCCATACAATCCGATGAGAGTTTCATGGCTGCCCTTACCTCGCCTGCCTCGCCGGACATCTCTCCGGGCGTCCCCTTCTTCACCCAGGCCGAGACCTTCGAAGCCCTCTGGCTCACCACCCGGCGCCACCTGGACGAACTGATGGACCGCGGCAAGTACTCGCACGGCCCCAAGGTCGAGGAGTTCGAGACCGCCCTCGCCGCCTGGACCGGCGCCCGCCACGTGATCGGCGTCAACAGCGGCACCGACGCCCTCGTCCTGCTGCTGCGCGCCGCCGGACTGCGCCCCGGCGACGAGGTGGTCGTCCCCGCCTACAGCTTCGTCGCCTCCGCCACCTCGGTCGTGCTGGCCGGCGGCCGCCCGGTCTTCGCCGACATCGACCCGGTCACCTACAGCCTCGACCCGGCGAGCGTCGAAGCCGTCCGCACCGACCGCACCCGGATGGTCATGCCCGTCCACCTGTTCCACCAACTCGCCGAACTGGACGCCCTGCTGGCCGTCGCCGACCGGCACGGCCTGACCGTCGTCGAGGACAGCGCCGAGGCCTTCGGCATGCGCTGGGACGGCCGGCACGCCGGCCTGCACGGCGCCGGCGGCGTGCTCTCCTTCTTCCCCACCAAGACCCTCGGCGCGATCGGCGACGCCGGCGCCGTCCTCACCGACGACCCCGAACTCGCCGAAGCCGTCTCCGCGATGCGCCACCACGGCCGCACCGGCCGCACCCTGGACGACTTCCCCACCATCAACCGCCCCACCGAACTCCTCGGCACCAACAGCAAGATGGACGACGTCCAGGCCGCCGTCCTGCTGGCCAAACTCGGCCGCGCCGACCAGGACATCGCCCGCCGCGCCCACCTCGCCGCCGCCTACACCGAACGCCTCTCCGGCACCCCCGGCCTCACCCTGCCCACCGTCGTCCGCCGGAACGCCGCCACCGACCCGGTCTGGTACGTCTACCTGATCGAGTCCGACCGCCGCGACGCCCTCGCCGACCACCTCGCCCGGCACGGCGTCCAGACCGAGACCTACTACCCGACGCCGCTGCACCTCCAGCCCTGCTTCGCCGGACTCGGCCACCGCACCGGCGAGTTCCCGCACGCCGAAGCCGCCTGCGGCCGCGCCCTCGCGCTCCCGCTCTACCCCGACCTCGCCGACCACCAACTGGACCTGGTCAGCGACCTGGTCCGCGACTTCCAGCACGGAAGGCAGCGCTGACCGCCGATGACCACCACGACCACCGCCACCGCCACCATCCCGTTCTTCCCGCCCGACCTCTTCGAGGACGACCGCGACCTGCTGCTCGACACCGTCCGCGACGTCGCCACCGACCCCGCCCAGCGCTTCATCCTCGGCGAACGCACCGCCCGCTTCGAGGAGTTGCTGCGCGCCGAACTCGGCGCCGGCCACGTCGTCGCCTGCGGCAGCGGCACCACCGCGCTCACCCTGATCCTGCGCGCCGCGGGCATCACCGCCGGCGACGAGGTGATCGTCCCCGCCTACGGCTGCGCCCCGCTCGCCAACACCGTCCTCGGCGTCGGCGCCACCCCGGTCTTCGCCGACGTCGACCCGCACACCCTGGTCATCGACCCCGACGCCGCCGAAGCCCTGGTCACCCCCCGCACCAAGGCGCTGCTGCCCGCCCACATGTTCTCCGTGATGGCCGACATGCCCCGGCTGCGCGCCCTCGCCACCCGCCACGGCCTGCGCCTGATCGAGGACTCCGCCGTCGCCCAAGGCGCCGTCCTGGACGGCCGCCCGGCCGGCACCTGGGGCGACGCCGGCCTGTTCTCCTTCGTCCAGGTGAAGTCCTTCGGCGGCCCCGGCGAAGGCGGCGTCGTCGTCACCGACGACCCCGAACTCGCCCGCACCGTACGGATGCTGCGCAACCACGGCCAGGACGGCACGCACCGCTTCCGCCACCACCTGGTCGGCCTGAACAGCCGCTTCGACGAAGTCCTGGCCGCCTTCCAGCTGCGCCGCCACCCCGGCCTCGCCGCCCGCCTCGCCCGCCGCGCCGAGATCGCCGCCCACTACACCGCCCACTTCACCCCGCGCGCCCCCCGGGGCGTCCTCCCGCCCCCGCCCGGCACCAACGGCCGCTGCTACTACGTCTACACGCTGCTCGCCGAACGCCGCGACGACCTCAAGCGGCACCTCGCCACCCACGGCGTCGACAGCCACGTCTACTACCCCCGGGCCCTGCCCCACCAGCCCGCCTTCGCCCACGCCGCCCCCGCCGACGGCCACTGGCCGCACGCCGAACGGGCCGCCCGGCAGAGCCTCTCGCTCCCGGTCTACCCCCACCTGACCGACGCCCAGGTCGACCGGATCACCGAAGCCGTCCTGAGCTTCCCCGCCTGACCGCTCCCCGCCGACCGCCTCACCCACGAGCACCGCACCGGGCGCCCCCGCGACACGAGGGCGCCCGTCGGATCACCCCGCCGTTCCCACCGCGTCCTGCGCGCCCCGCGTGCCCTCCGCGCCCTCCGCCCGGACGGCCGCCGCCGCCAGCTCCGCGACCACCCGCCGGTCCGGCTTCCCCGACCCGAGCAGCGGCATCCGCTCCAGCAGCACCAGCCGCTCCGGCAGCTTGTGCCGCTCCAGACCGCACAACTCCGCCAGGAAAAGCGTCAGTTCACCGAGGTCCAGCCCCGGCCCGCGCGGCACCGCGCACACGCACATCCGCTCACCGAGGTCCGGGTCCGGCACCGGCACGCACACCGCCTCCGCCACCTCCGGGTGCCCCTCCAGCAGCTGCTCCACCTCCGCCGTGGAGATCGACACCCCGCCCCGGTTCACCGTCTGCCGGATCCGGTCCAGCACCCGCAGCGAGCCGTCCGCCTCCAGCACCCCCCGGTCGCCCGAACGCACCCAGCCCCCGTCCGCCCGCAGCCGGGCGTCCGCCTCCGGGGCCCCGACGTGGCACAGCGGCGTCATCGGCCCCAGCGCCTGCAACTCGCCGGGCACCCCGGCCGGCACCGGACGCCCGTCCGGCCCGCACACCCGGAACTCCGCGACCGCCGGGTCCGGCCGGCCCACCCGCAGCACGTCACCGTCCGCATCGGCCCACCGCGCGTGGCAGTTCAGCCCGTCGCTGGCCCCGTACACGTTCACCACCGGACAGCCGAACCGCCGCAGCGCCGCGGCCAGCACCGCCGGGGACAGCGCCGCCGCGCTCGACACCACCGCCTGCAGCGAGGACAGGTCCTCCCCGGGCGCCGGGAGCAGCGCCGCCATCCGGCGCAGCATGGTCGGCACCGCCGCCAGGTGCGTCGGCCGCCACCGGCCCACCGCCGCCAGCGCCCCCGCCGGGTCGAACCGCTCCCCGGCCGGCGGCAGCAGCACCGTCGCCCCGCACCGCACCAGCGCCACCACCGCCAGCGAACCGTACGCCGTCGCCGGGCTGACCAGCAGCAGCACCCGCGGCGGTGAGCCGTCCGCCGTCGCCAGCACCCGCTCCACGTACCGGCCGCGCCCGCCCGCCAGGGCGTTGTGCGAGTACGCGACCAGCTTCGGCGCGGCCTCCGAACCCGAGGAGACCAGGATCCGGGCCGGTGCCTCCGCGTCCACCACCGCCGGCGCCCAGCCCGCCCGCTCCGGCCACCGGCCGTCGTCCAGCACCACCACCTCGTGCAGGTCCGGGAGTTCCGGCCGCAGCCCGTCCACCAGCGCCTTCCACTCCGGCACGGTCACCACCGCGTCCACCCGCGCCGTGCCCCACACCGCCAGCAGGTCCCGCCGCCCGTGCCCGGGCGTGCACGGCAGCGCCACCGCGCCCAGCGCCGCCACCGCCAGGTCCACCACCAGGGCCCGCCGGTCCGCGGGCACCTTCACCCCCACCACCGATCCCGGCCGCACCCCCCGCGCGGCCAGCCCGGCCGCCAACCCCCGCACCCAGCACGCCAGTTCCGCGTACGTGAGCTCACCGCTCCCGTCCACCACCGCCGCCCGGCCGGGCACCGCCGCCGCCCGCTCCGCGAACAGCTCGTACAACCCCCGCCCCGGGCACCACCCCTCGGCCACCCACCGCTCCCGCAGCGCCCGGTCCACCCGGTCCGGAAACTCCACGCCCGCCACCGAAACCCACGTCACGACCACCACTCCCGTTCACGTCCCGAACCACCCGAACCACCCGGACTACCCGAACTCCCACGGGGCGCGGACGAACGCGCACCCGTCCGCGCCGAACTCCAGCACCGCCGCCAGCCGCGGGTCGCGCGCCAGGACCGCCAGGTCCGTGCACGCCTCCACGCCGGCCGGCCCGCCGCCCGCACTCGCCGCCCCGCACAGCAGCCGGGCCGCCGACAGCAGCGAGGACTCCACCCGCTGCGCCCGCCCGGTCCGCTCCCGGGCCTCCAGCGCGGCCACCGTCCCCGCCGCGCAGACCAGGCCGCCCAGCACGTCGCAGACCGTCAGCAGGGTCGGGCGCGGCGGCTCCCCGGCCGGGGCGAGCAGCGCGGCCAGCCCGGAGTGCGCCTGCACCGGGTAGTCGGTGCTCAACCCGGGCCCGCCGCCGCTGGCCTGCGCGTACACCAGCCCGGGGCGCAGCGCGGCGACCGTCTCGGCGTCCAGTCCGAGCCCGGCCACCTTCGCGGGCGCCAGGCTGTGCAGCAGCACGTCCGCCCGGCCGATCGACTCCCGCACCGCGGCGCGCCCTTCCGCGCTCCGCAGGTCCGCCTCCAGCACCCCCTTGCCGCGGTTGAGCGCCGCGAACCGCGCCGACACCGCCGCCCCGCCGACCTCCGCCACCGGCGGCGCACCGCGCAGCGGGTCCCCGCCCGGCGGCTCGATCCGCACCACGTCGGCCCCGAGCAGCGCCAACACCCGCCCGGCCAGCGGGCCCTGCACCCGCCGGGTGATCTCCACCACCGTCACGCCGTCCAACGGACCGGCCCCGGGGCCCGGTCCGCCGCCGGACGCCGGCGCCGCCGTGCCCGCCCGCAGCCGCCACGGCATCCCGCCCAGCACGGCCGGCCGTTCCGCCGCCACCGTCAGCTCCACCCCGCACTCGGCCGCCAGCCGCGCCAGCCGCGGGTGCCCGACCGCCCGCGCCGCCGCGAACAGCTCCGGCGGCAGCGGGCAGACCGCCGTCCCGTACCGGGCCTGGAACGCCGGCCAGGCCCGCCCCACCACCCGCCGCTCGACGCCCAGCGCGGACCAGAACCGCAGCCAGCCGTCCGCCTCCAGCGCCTCCAGCTCGAACCACACCCCGTCCGCCGAACCGAACGGCGGCCCGCCCGTCCCGACCGGCTCCGTCCAGCCCTGCTCCGGCGCGGTCGCGGCCGCCAGGTACTGCGACAGCCCGAGCAGCGCGGCCTGCGCCACCGACACCCCCACCTCGCGGTACGCCGCCCCCAGCCGCCGGGCCCGCAGCGCGGCCAGCGCCCCGGTCGCCCCCAGCACCCCGGCCGCCACCGACGCGAAGTCCACCGCCAGCGGCGCCGGCCCCCCGTACCGCCGCCCGTGCACGTGCGCCACCCCGCAGGCCGCCTGCACGTCCGCCTCGCTGCCCACCGGCAGCCCCGACGGCCCGCCCCAGGACACCCGGCACGCCAACTCGCCCCCGACCTCCAGCACCTCCCCCTCCAGCACCCCCGTGCCGGAGGCCCGCAACAGGCCCGCCAGCACCTCCTGCGCCACCCGGGGCCGCGCCCCGAGCAGCAGGCCCGCGCCGCCCGTCACGGCCGCCGCCCGCGCACCGCGTACACCACGTTCGAGCAGGCCAGGAACCGCGGGTCGGCGAACAGCGCGCGCAGCTCGGCGAGTTCGCCGTCGTCGAGCCCTTCCCGCAGCAGCGCCTCCCGCAGGTGCCGGGTGTTGTGCAGCTGCATCTCCGCCTGCGGTGTCCCGGGCGCCAGCAGGTCGATCCGGACCTGCGCCCCGACGTCCGCGAACCCGGCCCGGACCAGCGCGGCGGCGCACTCGCGGCCCCAGCCCTGGTGCGAGCCGCGCGCCCGGAACGCACGCAGCTTCGCCTGCTGGTACCGCTCGTAGAGCTCGCGGGCCCGCGCGTCCGGAGCGGTCAGCACCGGCGCGTACTCGGCGTCGAACTCCAGCAGGTGCAGCACCCCGCCGGGCCGCAGCGCGGCGAACAGCCGCGCCAGGACGGCCTCCCGCTCGGGCAGGTGGGAGAGCACCAGCCGCACGTGCACCAGGTCGAACGCGCCCTCGGGCAGTTCGTCCCGCACCACGTCGTGCCGCCGCACCACCAGGCCGGGCCGCTCCGGCACCGGCAGCGGCACCAGGTCGGTGGCCAGCACCGAGCCCCCGGGGGCGACCCGGTCGGCCAGCCAGAGCGCGACGCTGCCCGCCCCGGTGCCGACGTCCAGGCAGCGCATCCCCGGCCGGACCCCGCCGGCCCGCAGCGCCCCGGTGCTGACCGGGTCGAGCCAGGCCGCCAGGCAGCGGTGCTGCCCGGCGGCGTGCGCGTTCCCGTTGTCGAACAGGTACGAGCCGGGTTCCCCGACCGCGACGGCGCTCACCGGACGCCCGCCACCGGGGCCGAGCCCGTCGCCGCGTGCGCCAGCACCCGCCGCGCCGCCAACGCGCCGGAGCGCACGGCCCCTTCGCTGCTCGGCCGGAGCATCACCCAGTCCCCGGCGTACTCGATGGCCCGGGTGGGCCGGTCCAGGAACGCGGCCCGCTCCCGGACGGCCGCCGGCGCGCCCTGCGGGAGGCCGAGCGGGAAGCGGTGCACCAGGGTCCGGACGGTCGCCGCCCGCAGCCCGGGCATGAACCGCTCGGCCTCCGCGCAGAGCACCTGCGCCACCCGCTCGTCCGACTCGCCCAGCAGCCCGGGGGAGGCCCACGGCGAGGCGAACACGCTGACCAGGCCCTTGCCCTCGGGGGCCCGCCCGTCGGCCTTCAGGTGGTCGAGGATCAGTCCGGTGCACACCCGGCTCTCGCTCTCCGGCACCGACAGCGCGTAGCTGCTCGCCCCGGTCGGGCCGGGCAGCGGACGGTCCAGCAGGCAGGCCGCCTTGAGCATCGGCGCGTACGTGCTGGCGGCGAGGTACGGCCGCTCGGCGTCCGGCAGGTCGTCGCCGCGCAGCTCCAGGGCGAGCGGCGCGGGCACCGCCAGCACCGCCTGCCGGGCCGACGTCCGGCTCCCGTCGGCGAACTCCAGCAGCACGCCGCCCGCCGCCTCCCGGACGGCCACGACCGCGCGTCCGAGGTCGACCGGCAGCCGTTCGGCGAGCAGGCGGGCCAGCGTGTCCATCCCGTCCCGGTAGGTCATCCAGCGCGCGCCGGCGCCGCCGACCGAGAGCAGGGTGGCGGCCATCGGGGCGAGCGCGGAGCCGTCCGGCCGCCAGCCGAAACAGTGGCTGGAGAGCGGTTGCAGCATGCCGGCGAGCAGTTCCCGCCGCCCGGCCGACCCGGCGCAGAACTCGCTCAGGGTGGCGTCCCCGCTGGGCGCGGTCTCCGGCCGGTCGGGGTCGAACCCCCGCCAGGCGGTGGCGAGTTCGGCGGCGAAGCGGAGCCACGCCCAGCGGCCCCGCCAGGACAGTCCGGCGCCGGTCAGCAGGCCCTTGGGGTGTCCGAGGTGCGGGTGCGCCCGCCCGTGCCGCCACAGCGCGAAGCCGGGCTCGATCACCGGCACCCGCTCGGCGGGCAGGCCGACCGCCCGGATCAGCTCCCAGGTCGCCTCGTACCCGGCGCCGGCGATGGTCTCCGCGCCCTCGTCCAGCAGCCAGCCGTCCACCCGGCTGGAGGCCATCCGGCCGCCGACCCGGTCCGCGCCCTCGTAGACCCGCACCGACCGTCCGGCCGCGACCAGGTGGTGCGCGGCGGACAGCCCGGCGATCCCGGCCCCGACCACCGCGACGTCCACGTCCACGTCCACGTCCGAAGTCACCTCAACCCACCTCCACCGAAAGGGCGTTCACGTCCACAGCCCGGTCCCGATCCCGGTGCTCCCGGCCAGCACCCGCGCGCGCAGCTCGTGCCGCCGGACCTTCCCGGTGGCGGTCCGCGGCACCGCGTCCCAGCCGACCACCAGCGGTTCGGCCAGCGGCGGCAGGTCGCGCACCGCCTCCCGCCAGCGCGCCGGGTCGAGCCCGCCGTCCGAGGTGACCAGCACCGGCTGCGGGCGGCCGTCGGCGACCGACAGCAGCACGGCCTCCTCGACGTCCGGCAGCCGCTCGTGCAGGACGTCCTCCAGCTCGACGCAGCTCATCCCGGGCACCATGTCGACCTCCCGGTCCAGCACCAGGACCCGGCCGTCGCGGGTGCGGGTGCCGAGGTCGCCGGTGTTGAACCAGCCGCCGTCGAGCTTGCGCCCCCAGCGCTCCGGCTCGTCCAGGTAGCCGAGGCAGAGCGCCCCGGTGCGGGCGTACAGCAGGCCGGTCTCGCCGGGCCGGACCGTCCGGCCGGGCCGCCGGGGGTCGGCGACCCTGACCCGGACCCAGCCGGGCACCGGCCGCCCCAGGTCGCGGGTGGTGGGGTGCCGCAGGCCGGACGCGGCCAGCGCGCCCCGGGTCAGGAAGCGGAAGCTCAGCGGCCCGGTCTCGCTCTGCCCCCAGCCCTGCATCCACAGCGGCCGGCGCCGCCGGGTGGCGTCCAGGAAGGCCCGGACGGTCGGCGGGTGCATCGCGTCGAAGGTCGAGATGAACAGCCGCACGTCCCGGAACGGGTTGTCCGCCCCGGCGGTCAGCGGCTGCCAGCGCACGTAGCTGGACGGCAGCGCCTCCAGCACGGTCGGCGGGTGCGCGCCGAGCAGCGCGGCCGCCGCGGCCGGGTCCGAGTCGGGCAGCAGCGCGACGGTCCCCGGCGCCCGCCAGAACGCGCTGACCGTCCAGGTCAGCGCCCGCCCGTGGGCGAACGAGATCGCGCTGGCCACGGTGTCCTCGCGGCGCGCCGACAGGACGGGCCAGGGCCGGGCCTCGAACGCGGACAGCCGGCGGATCAGCGTCCGGGTGGAGTGCACCACCAGCTTGGGGACGCCGGTGGTGCCCGAGGTGTGGATGACCGCCAGCGGCTCGTCCTCGCCCCGGGTGCGCACCGCGGGCACCGGCCCGCCGCGCAGCCCGTCCACCGTCAGCGCGCCCTCCCAGGCGCCGTCCAGGCAGACCGTCCGCCCGGCCAGCGCGGTCAGCTCCACCCCGGCGTCCCGCGCTCCGGCCAGCACGCCCCGCTGGGTGACCAGCACGTCTGCCCGCAGCCGTCGCAGCAGCGCGCCCAGCGCCTCGGGCGGCACCCGGTCCGACAGCAGCGCCGGCACCGCCCCGATCCGGGCCGCCGCGCAGGCCAGCAGCACGTAGTCCCAGTGGTTGCGCTTGACCACCGCCACCGACGACCCCGGCCCGGCCCCGGCCGCCGCCAGCCAGGCCGCGGTCTCCCGCACCAGCTCGGCCACCCGCACGGTGTCGTACGCGGTGCCCAGCTCCGGCGCCAGGTCCAGCGGCCGCGCCAGCCGGACCTCCACCGGGGGACGCCGCTCGGCCAGCGTGTCGAACAGCGGCCCCAGGTCGAGCGGCAGCCGGCCGAACACCGCCCCCAGCCCGCCGCCCGCGGTGCCGCGCCGCCCGCCGCCCGCCGGGCCCCGCGCGCCGCTCACAGCCCGCCGCCGGTCACCGCGAGCGTCAGGTCCACGCCCACCAGCAGCGCGCAGCACACCCGGTGCAGCCGGATCCCCAGCCGACGGGCGAGCAGGATCTCGCCCCGGACGAACCCGAGCACCCACTGCCACCCGCGCAGCGCCACCACCGGCGCCATCACCAGCGGGAACCACCAGGGCGCGAACCCGGCCGCCGCCGAGCCCACCAGCAGCACCGCCTCCAGCGCCGAACACCCGGCCACGAACGCCGCGTTGCCGCGCGGCGGGAGCAGCACCGCGGCGGTCCTGCGCCCCACCGCCCGGTCGCCCGGGATGTCGTTGGTGTTGGAGTAGACGCCGAACAGCAGCGGCCCGAGCCCGAACACCAGCGCCTGCACCACCGCGAAGCCGTCCGCCCGCCCGGTCAGCAGCCCGTACAGCGGCAGCACGAACAGCCAGCCGAGCGCGGCCAGGAAGAACTCCTGGAAGCCGTTGTAGCTGATCCGCAGCCACCAGGTGTACTGGAAGCCGAATACCGCCAGCGCCGCCGTCCCGGCCACCGCCCACCCGGGCCGGGCGGGCGCCACCGCGACGGCCGCCGCCCAGCACAGCACGCACGCCGCGACGGTCAGCCAGCCGAACCGGATCGCCTGGCGCTCCGTCAGGGTGCCCGCCACCAGCGGCTTGCGGGCCAGCCGCCGGGCCGGCGCGTCCGGCCCGTAGTTCACCGCGTCGCTGCCGTCCCGGTACCCGGTGACGTCGTCGAAGGTGCACATGGCCGCGCTCATCGCGACCTCGCCGCCGAGGAACAGCACCAGCACGGCCGAGGCCGCCCCGGGGTCCGCGCCCGTCCCGGCGGCCATCACCATGGCGGCCACCAACGGGACGCTCAAGTAGTAGTCCCAGATGTCGAGTTTGGCCAGCCTGGCGTACGCCCGCCAGGGGATCGGGGCCGCCTCGGGGGCAGCGGGAAGGGCGACGTGCTCCACGGGAAACGCAGTCCTCTCGACCGGTGGCGGCCGCAACCCGGGACGCGACTGCCGCGGGGGGCCGGAGACAACGAGCCGACCGCGCCGAGGGTGCGCCAATTCGCCGTGGCGGACCGGGGGCCGGCTGATCGCCATCATGACATAGGGCGACCGTTCGGGCGCATTCCTGTGACCGGCCGAAAAACGGGCGATCGGATATTCCCCCGACCGCCCGTGCGATCATCGGACCGCATTTCCGGCGCATTCCCCTACGCGGAGAAGCTGCCCGCCCCGCCCGGCACGTGCGTCCCGTGGCCCGGCTGCACGACCACCGACGGACCGAGGCAGAACGGGTTGCCGTAGACCTTCACCGGCCGGTCCGTCTGGTTGGCCAACACGTGGGCGATGGTGGGGAGTTGCTGACAGCCGGCCGGGTCGCGGTAGACGTCCAGCGGCTGCGCCTCGGTCGAGAACACCACCACGTCGCCGCTCGCCGCCCGCCCCGCGGCCGGAGCCGGGGCAGCCAGCCCGAGCACCGCGCCCGCCGCCACCAGGGAAACCAGAATCTTTCGCACGATCATCCTTCAGGAGGAAAACTCCCGCATCCGCCGCGGGATCACCCCCATCGCTATCGTGCGCACACCACCGCATTCCAATCCCGGTTCCCGGATTCACCCGCCCGGCCGGACCGCGCCCCCGCCCGCCCCGCGCCACCGCACCACCACGCGCCCCCGCCCGGGCCCCGGGCGGACCCCGCGCGAACCCGCCCCGCCCGCCACCCGCCCGGACTACCATCGCCCCCATGACGACCCAGCCGTCCGCCCGCCCCACCGCCCTCGGCCCCCACACCCACTGCCACTGGTGCGGAGCGCCCTACCCGGCCGGCACCGACGCCTGGCCGCGCACCTGCCCGGCCTGCGGCGAGATCAGCTACCGCAACCCGCTCCCGGTCACGGTCGCGCTGCTCCCCGTCCACCACCCCGACGGCGACACCCGGCTGACCGTCATCCGCCGCACCATCGAACCCGGCTCCGGCCTGCTCGCCCTGCCCGGCGGCTACGTCGACTACGGCGAGAGCTGGCAGCAGGCCGCCGTCCGCGAACTGCGCGAGGAGACCGGCATCCAGGCCGACCCCGCCGAGGTCCGCCTGGTCGCCACCGACTCCGACACCCGAGGCGGCTTCCTCTGCCTGTTCGCCCTCCTCCCGGCCCGCGACCTGGCCGACCTGCCGCCCTCCGCCCCCACCGACGAGACCGAGGGCTGGCAACTCGCCACCGCCGACACCCCGCTCGCCTTCCCCTTCCACACCCGGGTCGCCCGCGCCTGGTTCGACGGCGAGTACCTGCGCCTGTGACCCCGGCGGGTCAGCGCCCCAGCACCGCCATCGCCGCGTTGTGCCCCGGGATCCCGCTCACCCCGCCCCCGCGCACCGCCCCGGCCCCGCACACCAGCACCCGCGGCCGCCCCGTCCCCACCCCCCACCGCCCGGCGTCCGCCGGACCCCCCTCGTGGAACGGGAACGCCAGGTCCCGGTGGAAGATGTTCCCGCCCGGCAGCCGCAGGTCCGCCGCCAGGTCCAGCGGCCCGCGCACCTCCAGGCACGGCCGCCCCTCCGCGTCCGTCGCCAGGCAGTCCGCCAACGGCTCCGCCAGCACCCCGTCCAACGCCCCCAGCACCCCCGCCAGCGCCGCCTCCCGCACCCCCGCCGGATCCCCGGCGAACAGCCGGGCCGGCAGCTGCAACCCGAACAGCGTCAGCGTGTGCGACCCGGCCGGTACCCCCGGCCCCAGGATCGACCGGTCCGCCAGCGAGTGGCAGTAGATCTCCGACGGCGCGGGGGAGGGCAACCGCCCCGCCGCCGCCGCCCGGTACGCCCCCTCCAGCTCCCGGTACGACTCCGCGACGTGGAACGTCCCCCCGAACGCGTCCCGCACGTCCACCGCCCCGTCCCGCAGCCGGGGCAGCCGGCGCAGCAGCATGTTCACCTTCAGCTGCGCCCCCTCCGGCTCCTCCGCCGGCGCCCCGCCCAGCAGCCGCTCCAACTCCGCCGGCGCCGCGTTGCACAGCACCCAGCGCGCCCCCACCCGCCGCCGCACCCCGTCCGCGTCCAGGTACTCGACCTCGGCCGGCCCCGCCGCCCCGCCCGGGTCCACCGCCACCACCTCGCACCCCGTCCGCAGCTCCGCCCCGCCCGCCAGCGCCGCCTCCGCCAGCGCTCCGGTCACCGCCCCCATCCCGCCCACCGGCACGTCCCAGTCACCCGTCCCGCCGCCCACCACGTGGTAGAGGAAGCACCGGTTCTGCCGCAGCGACGGGTCGTGCGCGTGGGTGAACGTCCCGATCAGCGCGTCCGTCAGCACCACCCCGCGCACCACGTCGTCCGCGAACCGCCGCTCCAGCGCCTCACCCAGCGGCCGCTCGAACAACTCCGCCCACGCCACCGGATCGTCCACCCGCGCCCGCAGCTCCGCCCGCGACGGCAACGGCTCCGTCAACGACGGGAACACCCGCTCCGCCACCCGCCCGGTCATCCCGTAGAACTCCCGCCACGCCGCGAACTCCCGCTCCCCACCCGTCAGTTCCCGGAACGACCCCGCCGTCCGCCGCTCGTCCCCGCCGTCCACCAGCAGCCCGCCGACCCGCCCGTCCCGCTCCCACGGCGTGTACGACGAGATCCGCCGCCGCCGCAACTCCACCCGCACCCCCAGCTCCGCCAGGATCCGCCGGGGGAACAGGCTCACCAGGTACGAGTACCGCGACAGCCGCGCGTCCACCCCCGCGAACGCCCGCTCCGACACCGCCGCCCCGCCCAGGCGCCCCAACCGCTCCAGCACCAGCACCCGTAGCCCGGCCCGCCCCAGGTACCCGGCCGCCACCAGCCCGTTGTGCCCGCCACCCACGATCACCACGTCCCGAGCCACCGTCATCCCGCCGGTCTACCACCTCCCACCCGCCCCCACCAGCACCCCGACCACGCGACCCTGGACCACCGGACGATCACGTGGCAGGGTCAGCACCGTCAGCACCCCACGGACGGCCCGCCACAAGCCCAGCCGTCCCCACCACGGCCTGGAGACCACCACGTGAGCACCCCTCCGACCCCCCAGGACCAGCAGCACCCGCACCCCGAGCCGCTCTGGCGCCCCGACCCCGCCCGCGCCGCCGCCAGCCGCCTGGTCGCCTTCCAGCGCTGGGCCGCCGAACACCACGGCGCCCCCGCCGCCCCGCTCGCCCCGGTCACCACCGACACCGAGGCCGCCACCCGCTACGCGGACCTCCACCGCTGGTCCACCGACGACCTCCCCCGCTTCTGGACGGCCGTCACCGAGTACTTCGACGTCCGCTTCCACACCCCGCCCACCGCCGTCCTCGCCGAACCCGCCACCATGCCCGGCGCGACCTGGTTCCCCGGCGCCACCCTCAACTACGCCGAACACGCCCTGCGCCCCGCCGAGGACCCGGCCAACGCCGACCGCCCCGCCATCCTCCACCTGGACGAGCGCACCACCGAGCCCGCCGCCACCAGCTGGCCCGAACTCCGCCGCCAGGTCGGCTCCCTCGCCGCCGCCCTGCGCGCCCGCGGCGTCCGCCCCGGCGACCGCGTCAGCGCCTACCTGCCCAACGTCCCGCAGGCCGCCGTCGCCCTCCTCGCCACCGCCGCCGTCGGCGCCACCTGGACCAGCTGCGCCCCCGACTTCGGCGCCCGCAGCGTCCTCGACCGCCTCCAGCAGATCGAACCCACCGTCCTGTTCGCCGTCGACGGCTACCACTACGGCGGCAAGGACCACGACCGCACCGGGGTGGTCGCCGAACTCCGCCGCGAACTCCCCACCCTCACCACCGTCATCCACGTCCCGCTGCTCGGCACCCCCGCCCCCGAGGGCGCCCTGGCCTACGACGACCTGGTCGCCGACGACGTCGAACCCGTCTTCGAACCCGTCCCCTTCGACCACCCGCTCTGGGTCCTCTACTCCTCCGGCACCACCGGCCTCCCCAAGGCCATCGTGCAGAGCCAGGGCGGCATCCTGGTCGAACACCTCAAGCAGGCCGCCCTCCACCTCGACCTCGGCCCCGACGACCGGTTCCTCTGGTACACGTCCACCGGCTGGATGATGTGGAACTTCCTGCTCGCCGGCCTGCTCACCGGCACCACGGTCGTCACCTACGACGGCAGCCCCGGACACCCCGACACCGGCGCCCTCTGGACCGTCGCCGCCCGCACCCGCGCCACCGTCCTCGGCACCTCCGCCGCCTACGTCATCGCCAGCCGCAAGGCCGACCTGCACCCCGGCCGCGACCTCGACCTCTCCGCCGTCCGCTGCCTCGGCACCACCGGCTCCCCGCTCCCGCCCGACGGCTTCCAGTGGATCTACGACGAGGTCGGCTCCGACCTCTGGCTCGCCTCCGTCAGCGGCGGCACCGACGTCTGCTCCTGCTTCGTCGGCGGCGTCCCCACCCTCCCCGTCCACCTCGGCGAGATCCAGGCCCCCTGCCTCGGCGCCGCCGTCGAGTCCTGGGACACCGACGGCCACCCGCACACCGACACCGTCGGCGAGCTCGTCGTCACCAAGCCCCTCCCGTCCATGCCCACCCGCTTCTGGAACGACCCCGACGGCCACCGCTACCACGACAGCTACTTCGACACCTACCCCGGCACCTGGCGCCACGGCGACTGGATCACCGCCACCTCCCGCGGCACCGTCGTCATCCACGGCCGCTCCGACTCCACCCTCAACCGCCAGGGCGTCCGGATGGGCTCCGCCGACATCTACGAGGTCGTCGAACGCCTCCCCGAGATCGCCGAATCCCTGGTCATCGGCCTGGAAGAACCCGACGGCGCCTACTGGATGCCGCTGTTCGTCGTCCTCGCCCCCGGCGCCGAACTCGACGACGACCTCACCGCCCGCATCCGCACTTCGCTGCGCACCGAACTGTCCCCGCGGCACGTCCCCGATGAGGTGATCACCGTCGCCGGCCTCCCGCACACCCTCACCGGCAAGCGCCTCGAAGTCCCGGTCAAGCGCCTGCTCGGCGGCACCCCCCTCACCGAGGCCGTCAACCCCGGCTCCGTCGACAACCTCGACCACCTGCGCTTCTTCGAGCAGCTCGCCACCACCCGCAAGCACCCCTGACCCGCACCCGGAGAGGCCCCGAGGGGCCGCTACCGCCCCCCACGGCGGCAGCGACCCCCCGGGAGTCCCGGAACCCCCGCCCTACTCCCCGGCCAGCACCCGCTCCGCCGCCGCCCGGGCCTCCCCGGCGGTGTCCGCCGCCCGCGCCGCCTCGGCCGCCCGCTGGCACTGCGCCAGCGTCGCCCGCCCCAGCGCCGACCGCACGTACGGGATCGCCGCCGCACCCATCGACAGGCTGGTCACCCCGAGCCCCGTCAGCACGCACGCCAGCAGCGGGTCCGACGCCGCCTCCCCGCACACCCCGCAGCTCTTCCCGACCGCCTTCGCCGCGTCCGCCGACGCCGCGATCAGGTCCAGCAGCGCCGGCTGCCACGGATCCTGCAACCGCGCCAACGACCCCACCTGCCGGTCCGCCGCGAACGCGTACTGCGCCAGGTCGTTGGTCCCCAGCGACAGGAACTCCACCTCCCGCAGGATCGCCCCCGCCCGCAGCGCCGCCGACGGGATCTCCACCATCGCCCCGTACTTCGCGTCCAGCCCCACCTCCCGGCAGGCCGCCGCGAACGCCCGCGCGTCCACCCCGTCCGCCACCATCGGCGCCATCACCTCCAGCCGCACCGTCAACCCCTCCGCCGCCCGCGCCAACGCCCGCAACTGCGTGCGCAGCACCTCCGGGTGCTCCAGCAGCGTCCGCAACCCGCGCACCCCCAGCGCCGGGTTCGGCTCGTCCCCGGGCGTCAGGAAGTCCAACGGCTTGTCCGCGCCCGCGTCCAGCACCCGCACCACCACCCGGCCCCCCGGGAACGCCTCCAGCACCTTCCGGTACGCCTCGACCTGCTTGTCCTCGCCCGGCGCCTTCGCCGAGTCGTCCAGGAACAGGAACTCCGTCCGGAACAGCCCGACGCCCTCCGCCCCGTTCTCCAACGCCGCCGGCACGTCCGCCGGACCACCCACGTTCGCCAGCAGCGGCACCATGAACCCGTCCGAGGTCCGCCCCGGCCCGGTCGACGCCGCCAGCGCCGCCTTCCGCTCCGCCGCCAGCCGCCGCAACTCCTCCTGCCGCTCCGCCGCCGGCTCCACCAGCACCTCGCCCGAAGCCCCGTCGACCGCCACCACCACCCCCTCCGCCAACCCCGTCGCCCCCGCCAGCGCCACCACCGCCGGCACCCCCATCGCCCGCGCCAGGATCGCGCTGTGCGACGTCGGCCCGCCCTCCTCCGTCACGAACCCCAGCACCAGCGACGGATCCAGCAGCGCCGTGTCCGCCGGCGCCAGGTCCCGCGCCAGCAGCACGTACGGCTCGTCACTGTCCGGCACCCCCGGCATCGGCACCCCCAGCAGCCGCGCCACGATCCGGTTCCGCACGTCGTCCAGGTCCGCCACCCGCCCGGCCAGGTACTCACCCGCCGCCGCCAGCAACTCCCGGTACGCCGCGAACGCGTCGTACACCCCGCGCTCCGCGCTGCTCCCCGACTCGATCCGCCGGTCCACGTCCGCCAGCAGCTCCGGGTCCTGCGCCATCAGCGCCTGCGCCTCCAGCACCGCCTGCGCCTCGCCGCCGGCCAGGTTCCCGCGCGCGGTCAGGTCCGCCGCCACCGCCTCCACCGCGGCCCGCGCCCGCTCCTGCTCCCGCGGCACCTCCTCGGCCGAGACCTGGGTCACCGGCGGCTCCAGCACCGCCGTCCCCATGTGCCGCACCTGCCCGATGGCGACCCCGTGGCTGACCCCCACGCCCCGCAGCGTCCGCTCCATGGTCCGAAACCCCTTCGCCGTCCGTCGCCGTCAGTTCCGTGTGCTCCGTCAGTTCCAGATGAACAGCTCGCCGCCGGCCGTGACCTCACCGGACTCCGCCACCCCGCTCAACTGCTCCGCCGAAGCCTCCAGCGCCACGATCGGCGAGATCGGCGACTTCCCCGCCGCCTCCACCGCGGCCGGGTTCCACTTGATCACCGGCTGCCCCCGCCTCACCCGGTCGCCTTTGTGCACCAGGAGCTCGAACCCCTCCCCGTTGAGCTGCACCGTGTCGATCCCCAGGTGCGTCAGCACCCCGTGCCCGTTCTCGTCCATCACCACGAACGCGTGCGGATGCATCGACACCACCTGCCCGTCCACCGGAGCCACCGCCTCGATCGGCTCCCGCAACGGATCGATCGCCGTCCCGGGCCCGACCATCGCACCGGCGAACACCGGGTCGGGAACATTGGCGAGGCCGACAGCGCGACCGGCGAGCGGCGACGTGACAGTGGTCATGGTGGAGCCTCCCAGGTACGGAGTACATCGCGTGCGGCCGCGGGGCAGCGGCCCATTGATCGACGGGACCCAAATTACGTCAACTTCGGACATCTCATGACATAACGCCCACGAGCCGCCCGGGTGAAGATCGCCTCCCGCCTCAACCGAAGCGCATACGAACCGACCGCCCCGCACCATCCCCGCCGCCCCCGCCACCCGCAAGTGGTCTAGTCCTTTCGGCCGACCCGCCGCACTCTACGGCATCCGAGTGAGCCCCCACCCGCCCCGCCCGCCTCCCTCCCGCGGGCCCAACCGGGTGACGCCGCCCTACCCCGATTAGGCGCCCGGCCGCGGACCCGCTATGGTTGCTCAGGTCGCCGCGCAACGGCGGTAAAAGAGCAAGTCGGACGAGTAAAGCTTCGGTCAACACCAAGCAAACAGTCTGGTAAGCTCGAAACACGAAAGAACGAAGCGCCCGGAGGGCCCGCAGGAATGCGGCTCGAAGGAAGTGTCCGTTCCTTGAGAACTCAACAGCGTGCCAAAAGTCAACGCCAGATATGTTGACATCCCCGGCCTCGA
>NZ_JBVHEH010000046.1:0-39184 GCF_055562955.1 Kitasatospora sp. NPDC015121 | reverse complement strand
GGGCGCCAGCGCCGCCCGCCTGGGTCCGCTCCGCCACGTGCTGCGTCCAACCCCACCGAAAACTCGACACCTCAGAACCCGGCACCTGATCAGTACATCTGTCGTGAGCAAACTCTACGTCAGTTCGCAGCCTGTCGGGTGCCAACGTAGTTGACACTACGCCACCCTAGATGGGACCCGGTGACACCAGCCTAGGACTTCGAACTCGCCAACCTGAAAGAATCCACGCCGAACTCTCACATCGGCTGTCACTGAGGACAGTCGCCGCCACGAAACCATGGAATCTCGCTTCAGATGGCAGCGAACTACGCAAGCCGGTAGCCGCAATATGCGGGTCAGTGGCTCTCAAGTAGCTGTCACCACTCCCAACTGAGGTGTCATCGGACACGGTCGCTGTTCAACAATCACTATGCTGCGATCTACGTTGACAGGGGCGGCGCCGTCGGAGCGATCGGCGGCCTGGTAGCAGTGATTCCCGGCGGTGTGCCCAAATAGCAGTGATTCGCACAGTCGGTCTCTTCCAGTGTCTACGACACAGCCCGGGTGACGGTGGCGACGATTCCTCCCTGCGCCACTGTCGTGGACAGTGTGTGGTGAGATTGGTTGTCTGCGTCGGGAGCGGTCACGACTGCTTCGGCGATCGGCGCCAACAGCGTAGTCCGGACGGTACGTCTCATATGTCTGGCCCCGTAGGTGGAATCAAATCCCTTGTTGATCAGAAGACTTCGTACATCGTCATCTGGCATCCAATCAATGTGTATGGCAGACAGCTGATTACGTAGGCGCACGAGCTCGAGATCCACAATCTTCGCCGCTGAGGTCTGGGTCAACGGCGCGAAGTGCACAACCTCGTCGAAGCGGTTGTACAGCTCCGGATCGAAGAATTGCTCGACGACGTCGGCAACGATCTGCTGCGAGTCGCGACGTGCGCCGGGTCGGAATGGTGCCGCGAGCCGCTGCAGTGACGACGAGCCTCGGCGCCGGCGTTCGTGGGCAGCTACTTCGGCAGATCCGAGGTTGGAAGTGAATAGCACAATCGCGTTACGGAAGTCGATGGTCTCGTTGCCTGCCGACAGCCTTAGGACCCCGCTGTCGAGTATCTGCAGTAAGGACCGCAGGACTGTCGCGTGCGCTTTCTCGACCTCGTCGAAGAGTACGAGCCCCGGCCGGGAATGGTTACCTGCGATCAGGGCGGGGTCAAAGAGAGTCAGGCCTTCCTTTGCGCCGGCGTAGCCGGGCGGCGCACCGGCGAGTGATGCCGAGTAGTGTTCTTGTGCAAGGGTATTCATGTCTATTCGGCAGAGGTTGTCGGGATCGCCGGTGACCTGACACGCGAGTTGTTTTGCGAGCTCGGTCTTTCCCACGCCGGTCGGCCCGACCAGCAGTAGCGAGGCGATCGGACGGTTTGGGTCGCGCAGCCCCGCCGCGGAAATCGTCAACGCCCGCACCGCAGCGTCGATGGCAGCCTCCTGCCCGACGATATGTGACTGCAATGCGGCAGTCAGCTCCTGTGGTGATCGGAGCCGACCCAGCCTGAAGCGGCTGGTTCCTACCGGGCTGGAGATTGAGTCCGGGGGTGGTTCGGGTTGCATCGAGCGATCCTCCTTGAAACATAGGTGTAACAGGTACGGCTGTACCCTGTCGTTTGCAATACTTTACGATCAAAGTACCTCGTGCAGAGGCTGGCGAGAGTTTACGAACTAAATGGAGGTCCAACATGCGACACGGAGACATCTCATCGAGCCCGGACACGGTTGGCGTTGCCGTCGTGAATTACAAGATGCCGCGGCTGCACACCAAGGAGGAGGTACTCGACAACGCACGCAAGATAGCGGACATGGTTGTTGGGATGAAGGCCGGCCTCCCGGGTATGGATCTGGTGGTGTTCCCCGAGTACTCCACCATGGGCATCATGTACGACAACGACGAGATGTATGCGACGGCCGCCACGGTGCCAGGCGATGAAACCGACATCTTCGCCAAGGCATGTCGGGATGCAAAGACCTGGGGAGTCTTCTCCCTGACCGGTGAACGGCATGAGGATCACCCGAACAAGCCGCCCTACAACACCTTGGTGCTGATCAACGACGAGGGCGAGATCGTGCAGAAGTATCGCAAGATCATGCCGTGGACCCCGATCGAGGGCTGGTACCCGGGTGGGCAAACCTATGTCACCGACGGCCCGAAGGGCATGAAAATCTCGCTCATCGTCTGCGACGACGGCAATTACCCGGAGATCTGGCGGGACTGCGCGATGAAGGGTGCTGAGCTCATCGTCCGCCCGCAGGGCTACATGTATCCGGCCAAGGAGCAGCAGGTTCTGATGTCAAAGACGATGGCGTGGGCCAACAACTGCTATGTCGCAGTGGCCAATGCGACCGGTTTCGACGGCGTCTACTCGTACTTCGGCCACAGCGCCATCGTCGGATTTGACGGGCGCACGCTGGGGGAGTGCGGGGAGGAAGACTATGGGATTCAGTACGCGCAGCTGTCGCTTTCGACGATCCGGGATGCGCGTGCCAATGACCAGTCGCAGAACCACCTGTTCAAGCTGCTCCACCGCGGCTACACCGGCGTCTACAACGCAGGCGACGGTGACAAGGGAATCGCCGAATGCCCCTTCGACTTCTACCGTGACTGGGTGACCGACGCCGAGGCCACCCGGGAAAAGGTCGAGGCGATCACCCGCCAGACCATTGGTGTTGCGTCCGCACCGGTCTACGATCTGCCCACCGAGAAGACCGCAGAAGCATAGCGACGGAGTCGGTCTCGCCGGGGAATCATGTCATGTCCCGGCGGGATCGAATCTGTTTTCCGCGTGTGTGACCTCACACGAGCGATTTACACCCCGGTAATAGCGCGCTGAAATCATGGGACGTAACCGGCGACCCACCCTGCGCAGGGAGAGTGTTCGATGTCTGACCCACGCATGAATCTCGGCCTGCTCATACCTGAGAGTGGTCCGGCGGGGATCTTCGGGCCGTCGTGCCTGAGCAGCGCCGAACTGGCCATCGCCGAACTCAATCAGCATGGCGGACTTCTTGGTTGCGAGGTCACCGCCACCGTCATCGATGGCGGCGCCGACATTGGGGACGTGGCCGGCGACGTCTCCGCACGGGTGTCCAACGGTGAGGTCGAAGCCCTGGTCGGCTGGCATACTTCGGCGCTGCGTCGCGAGATCGTGCGATCCGTAGGTGGTCTGGTGCCCTACATCTACACGGCGGTGTACGAGGGCGGTGAATCGTCACCCGGTGTGTTCACTACCGGGGAGGTACCCGAACGTCAGATCGTGCCTGCGCTGCAATGGATGGCTCGAGAGGACGGCATCACATCCTGGTTTGTCGTCGGCAGTGACTATGTGTGGCCACGACGCACCGCTGGTCGTATGCGGAAGTGGGCGACGACAGGTGCCTTCGGTTCAGGTGTCAGGCTCGTCGGGGAGTACTTCACGCCGCTGGGTGAGACCGATTTCAGTGATGTGCTCGATGAGATCGAGTGCTCCGGCGCCGGCGGGGTGTTCGTGTTGTTGCTGGGCCAGGATGCGGTGTCGTTCAACAGGCAGTTCGCTGCTCGTGGGTTAGATCGCGATCTCCCTCGACTCGGGCCGCTGATCGATGAGAATATGCTGCTGGCCGGCGGTGCGGGCGCTGCGCGTGAACTCTATTCCGTGTCAGGCTTCTTCGAATCCTTGGGGACCGGCCACAGTCTGGAGTTCGGTGGGCGGTATGCGGAGCGCTTCGGTGCGAGTGCGCCGCCGCTGGCCTCGCCGGGCGAGTCCTGCTACGAGGGTGTGCGGCTCCTGGCTGAACTGGTTGAGCGGTCAGCGTCGGTGAATGTGTCTGACTTGAGTGCTCAGGCACAAGCCGACATTCACTATGACAGTCCACGTGGGCATGTCCGCTTCCGTCGGCACCATCTCGCTCAAGACGTGTATATAGCGAAGGCCAGGGGGCTCGAATTCGATGTCCTCGAACAGATTGCCGCAGTCGGCTAAACCAGCGGCGGGCGCCGGTCGGTTTACTGACTCGTGAAGTCTTCTGCTTGTTTGCCGTAGTGGTTGAGCATGCGTTCCAGCGCTTGGCGGTCGCGTGCGGCGAACATGCCCAATACCTCGGCTTCGGTGGCAGCGATAGTGCCGAGAAGTTCCTGGTGGACGCTCGTACCCCGACTGGAGGCGTGCACCAGCACTTTGCGTCGATCACCCGGGTCGGCGAGCCGGAAGACGTAGGCGTTCACAGCCAGCTTGTCCACGTACTTGGTGAGGGTGGGTGCGGCGACACTCAACGCTCGTGCCAAGTGATTCATCGCCACGCCGTCCTGGCGCACGATGACGTCGAGTGCGTACCAGTGATCGGCGGACATATTGTGCTGCGCGGTAATCCCGTCGATGCGGCGTGAGAGCATCCGACTCAATGAATCCAATCGCCCTGCCAGTGGCCTGGGTGAGACCTGTAGGGCGTCTGCCTCGGCCGCGCCGGCGGCGCCCGTCGGCTTGGCCTGGACAGTGGCCATCCGATCATCCTTCTCTTGGTACGGGGGACGCGCAGTACGAGTAACTGAGGCCCCGTTCCAGTCCCCCGATGTCCACATACTAGCGTGCACAGGATTGCCCCTCAACCACATCGTTGTCATTTCGCATATTTCGGTTACGAAAAGTTAACATTGATATATTTCACACTGACAGTATCTCCACTACTGTCAGTTGCGGGGAAGCCAGGGGCTTCTCATTCAGGCAGTAACTCCGCGAGTCCGGCCGAAAGACCCGCCCCTCCCTGCTGTGCGGCACCCGCAGGCTCGCGACCACCGTTGAAGGAGATGAAGTGTCAGGAGCACACGACCACAATCACGATCATGGGCACAGCCACGCCCATGAAGGCGCGGCGTGCGACAGCGAGTCCGCTGGGTACGGCACCGACAAGGTACGGCTTGAGGCGTTGGTCACCGATGGCGTTCACCGCATCGGAGATCACGAGGGACCGTTCTCTATTCACGTCCTGGGCATCGGCAAGACCGGTTCCAACGTCGTCGAATCGATGCTGCGCGAGTACGCACCCGGGGGTGCTGCAGCCGGTTCGGAAACACCGTTCCGTGGGCTGGCCATCGACATCGGTGATGCCGAATTGACCGGTGTCACCACCGCGTCGGCAGCACTGTCCGGCGATCTCGCCAGCGCGGAGGTCGTCGACCTCCCCGCGCTGGAGAATGAGGCGCTGTTCAGCGAACTGCGACGCTACCGCGAATTTCTCAAGAAGGAGTACCCCCGCTACTACTGGAATCCCAACTACGAGCCGTGGCTTCCCAACGATCTCGTGGTGCCGGAGGCTGGTGACCACTTCCCGCGTGCGGTGTCCAAGGGCCTCTACGGCGTCGACTACTACACCGGTGGTGCGGTTGCCCAAGCGCTTGACCGTTTCGCCGACGGGATCATGTCCAGCGACAAGACCCCACTGGTGATCATCGCCTTCTCACTGGTCGGTGGAACCGGTAGTGGCATCGTCGTCGAGTTGGCCCGCCATCTATCCAACATCCGGTTGGGCCGTCGCGCGCTGGTTGCCGGCATGTGCGTGCTGCCCGCCGACGCCGACCCCGACGAACTCAAGGACGGCCGCGCGTTCATCGCCATCAATGAGCTCGACTGCATGGTGGACGCCGACAAGAACAAGGGCGTCATGACCGTCTGGGGTGACCTCTACAAGAACCCCTTCACTGCAGGATTCTTCGGTGTGCCACAGAACGCGGTGTACGACGCGGTCGGCGACCTTGACGCCGCGCACAAGGCCATCGACACCGGTATCGCGCAGTTTGTTCTGCGTGACGGAGGTGATCACCTGTACGAGTCGATCAAGGCACTCAACTGGATGAATGTCCCGGCCGACGCGTGGCATCCGGCCACCCGTGGTGATCAGACCGACAGCTGGATCAACTTGCTCGCAGTGGGTATTGGTCCGGCCGGCACTCCGCTGGTCGGCGAGGTAACCGACTCGGCAACAGTCGAATTCGTCGAGGTTCGCGCTTTCGGTGCGGACTCGGCCAGCGCAGTCGCAGCGTCGTTGTCTGAATCCCTCGATCCCGTCGTCGGACCCAACACGCTGGCCTTCGCAGGTTCGGGCGACACCACGGTCGCGGCCTTCATCCCGCGGCTGAGCAAGCTCGACATGAGCTGGTTCGTGCCCGCGCGGGAGGCCTACGACGCGCTGGATTGGGAGTCCAAGCTCATGCGTCACGCATGGCTGCTCGATCTCGGTGTGCTGCTCTGCGAGCCCTCAACCCGATTCGAGGGAGTCGGTGGCGAATGCCTGTTGGGCTGCGCGTGCTGGGTTGTTGTCCCGCACTTGGCAATCCGTGGTGAGGTTGAACAACTCGAGCTGTCCAAGTGAGCACCGGAACCGACATCGAGCACGCGGGGGCCGAGATGACTACGGAGCCAGCAGGTCTGGACTGGGATCAGGCCGTCGAGAAGTATCGGGACGGCGCGGCGGTCGACACCCTTCCGGGTGGGGCAACCGTGACCGTCAGCGGAGCCGACGACGAGCGGATCTACGTCAAACACCGGCTCTGGACCGCAGAACTACACCGCTACAACTTGGAAAAAGGTGTTGACCTGGTTAACCAGGGGGCAATCCCGCGCGAGGCCAACAAATTCATCGACAAGTACCGAACGTTGGTTGCGGACGAGCGCCCCACGGTCGCCGCAACCATCCTCAAGGACCTTGGATACCTGAGCTAGCTAGAAGGGCTGAACTATCACCATGGCACTATCCATGTACCACAGTGCAAGCGGAAAACAGGCGCCGCACTGTATCAATGTTGTCGGCCTCGGTAAGGCCGGCGCCCAGCTCATCGATGCGCTCTTGCGGACCGGTGAGATCGAGGACATGCTCGACGATCCGCGCGCTCGTTTCACTGCGTTGGCGATCGATATCGGCGAGGGCGACATGCGTCAGATGCGCCAGTACGCGGACTCGTTCTACGCACGCCTTGATGATCGTGGGATTCCCCGGGACCGCGCGCAGATTCGCACTGTGGCCCTGGACATCCCTGACGCCGCGGATCTCGAGCAGAGCATGGCTCGCTTTCCCGAGTTCCTCGGCAGGGAGTTCCCGCGGTTCAGCTGGAAGGGCCAGGGCGAGAGCGGATTCGCGTCGTGGCTGGATGCCACCACGACTCCGACCACCGAGAAGAACTACGTCGGCCAACTGGAGGTCCCGTCCTCCGACGAGCATGTGTCCCGCTCCTTGGCGAAGGCGATCTATGGCCGTGCGTATTACGACGGCGAGCGCCCACTCCACAGCGAACTGGAAGCATTTGCCGACAGCATCGACCAGACCGGCCTGCCATGCCTGGTTCTTGTTGCCTTCGGTGTTGGTGGCGGCACGGGCAGCGGAATGGTTGTTGACCTCGCCCGCCACCTGAGCACCGGTGCGCTCGGCCGTCGGGTGCCGGTCATCGGGGTCGGCTTCATGCCGTGTTCGGGAGATCCTGAGTACCAGCGTGGCGCTTCGGTTTACGCCACGCTCAACGAGATCGACTGCATGCTCGATGAGACGAAGAACGAGAAGATCACCTCGGTGTGGGGTGACATGTACAAGAATCCGTTTACCGGAGGATTCCTGGCGGTCACCCAGGAGCAGTCGTGGGAGCGTCTGTACCGGTACACCACAATCAAGAAGGGTGTGCTCCCCGAGATCCGGCATCAGCAGGCGTTGCACGTCACGAACAAGTTCGTGGACGACTCGTTCGCCCGCTACGTCGTTCACGACTACGGTCGCGAGATCTTCCGCGTTCTGCGTCCGGCCGGTTTCACCGGTGCACCACATGAGCGAGTCAGTTTCGGGCCGCGTAACTTCACCGTGTTCAACGTTGCCAAGCTCATGCATCCCGGTGTGGAGGTACTGCCGGGCGAGCCGATCAGCAAGTGGCGTAGTGCGATCAGCGACTGGATCGGGTATGTCCCGCAGTGGATGGGTATTCGCGAGGGCTTCGCGACAGAGTATGTGGAAGCACATACCTTCGCGGCCCGCACCAAGTGGAATGCGACCCTGCAGGCCAAGCTCGAATCGACTCTGTCGCAGTACCTGCTGCCGGGTGAGGACGGCTCGCTGCGGACCACCGAAGGCGAGTTCTTCGACGAGCTGACGGTGTACTCCAACATCATCGTTCCGGGTGTGGCGAAGGCGGACCTGACGGCATTCGCCGAAGCCAAGAAGCTCTATGACGCGGTCCCTGCCAGTGAGCGGACCAGCCTCAGTAGCTGGCTGCTCGAACTCGGCATCGTCCTCTCGGAGCCATCGGATCAGTTCGAGGCCACGATGGGTAAGGCGATTGCTGGATCGCCAGGGTGGAACACCCGTATCGGTGTCGACGAGATGGCGGGCGCCGCACTGCCGGCCACCGCTGTCGAGTACACCAACGAGGTAATGGCAGCCTCGGTCGCCACGGTGGTGCCGACGCCGTAACCCGGCCGGCGGCGGTCCGCTCGGCGCGTGTGGGTGTACCAACCGAGCGGACCGCCCGGTCCCGGCCTCAGAGTTCTTGTGCATGGAGGGCAGTGGATTTCGAAAGTGATTGGCAAGACGACTATCTAGCGTGGATATTGCGCCTGAATGACACCCGTGATTCGGTGCGGTACATGGTCACCCACCGGCTGGGGGACCGGACTGTTGCGGAGGCGGTGGCCATGCAGGTGGTGGTCTCGATGCTGGCCCGGCCCCGGGTGTTTCGTTACCAGGGACTGCCTTATGCGGGGCGTATCGCGGCCCTTGCCGAACCTCTCATTGCCGACCCGGACGGTGACTGGCGAGCACAGCAGTGTTCCTGGGAGGAGCTCGCCGGCCGGCTGTTCGAGATGCCGACCGACTTGCGCAACGTACATGTGGCAGCGCATGTTCACGGACTTAGTGCCGCCGAGATTGGTTCGGTGCTCGGAGTGGACGTCGACATGGTGCAGTCGATGCAAAAACAAGTGGAGGACTATCTCCGACCATCGGATGACGGTGAATGAGTTTTCGTAACTGACCCATCTCTTACAGCAGAGGAATGAACCAGTGCATATTGCCGAAGGCTTTTTGCCGCCGGTCCAGGCGGCCTGTTGGGCGGCGGTAGCCGCACCGTTCGTTGTACACGGTGCCGTGGCCGTCGTGCGCGAGGTACGTGAGCATCCTGAATCGCGGTTGTTGCTCGGGGCGGCAGGGGCGTTCACCTTCGTCCTGTCCGCGATCAAACTTCCCTCGGTGACCGGTAGCTCGAGCCATCCCACCGGAACGGGGTTGGGCGCGGTGCTCTTTCGGCCGCCGGTGATGGCCTTCCTGGGAACGGTGGTACTCCTGTTTCAGGCGCTGCTGCTTGCACACGGCGGTATCACCACCTTGGGTGCCAACGCGTTTTCGATGGCCATTGTTGGTCCGTGGGCCGGATACGTGGTGTGGCAGTTGAGCCGAAAGTTGAAGGCACCCTTTAGTGTCGGGATCTTCTTCGCAATGGCGATCGCGAATCTCTCGACATACTGCGTTACCTCTGTTCAGCTCGGCATTGCCTTCCCCGATGCGACCGGCGGTGTGATCGGTTCGGTGGTGAAGTTCCTTGGTGTCTTCGCCGTTACTCAGATTCCACTGGCTGTCATCGAGGGCCTCGTCGGGGTCCTGATTTTCAACGTCCTGCGGAAGGTGGCGCGGCCGGAATTGCTGCGTCTGGGAGTATTGACCGACCGCACCGCACAAGACAGCGCAGCCCCAGCCAAGGAGAACATTCATGTCGCGTAACAAGAATGTTCTGGTCACCGCACTGATCATCGGTGCGATTGTCGTGATCTTCGCTCTGTCGATGTTTCTCAATCGGAACGCCCCGGAGGATGAGGCGTTCGTCGGTAGCGATGCCCTGGCCACCGAGCACATCGAGGAGAACCATTCCGACTACAAGCCATGGTTCTCGCCGGTCTTCACCCCCGGGTCCGGTGAGATCGAATCAGGACTGTTCGCGCTGCAGGCTGCGCTCGGTGCGGGAGTGTTCGGCTTTGCGCTCGGGGCGATGTGGCAGCGTAGGCGCTCCGAACGTGAGGCGATCGCACTGGCCGGTGACGTCGACGCTATGGCCGCGAGCGCTGGCGAGGGTGACCGGACATGAGTGCTGGCACCGCCGCGATCGATAGCGTTGCGTGGAGGTCGACGTGGCGCCGCCGGCCGGTCGCAGAGAAGGTCATTCTCTTCGGCGGGATCGTCGGATGTGCGGTGGTGCTTGCCCCGGTTCCGGCGGCGCCACTGTTGATCGTGGTGACCCTGATCGCCGCGCGACGAGCCGGGGTTCCGTTTGCGCACGTGCTCCGTACCGCCCGAGGACCTGCGGCATTTATTGCGATCGCGGCGCTGTCGACTGCGGTATCGATCGATTTCGGCGCTCTGACGATATCAATGACTGCGCACACGGCTTTGGGTGCAGCTGAACTCGCACTGCGTGCGATGACGGCATCACTGGCGATGCTCGTCTTTGCCTCCACGACACCGATGACCACGTTGACGACGGCGCTACGGCGGGCGGGGCTCCCGGCGGCCTGTGTTGACGTCATCGGAATCATGTATCGCATGGTGTTCGTGCTGGTGGAGTCGCTGGCAACGATCCGGCAGGCGCAGGTCGCGCGACTGGGCTATGCGGGATTTCGACGATCACTCAACTCAGTGGGCCTCCTGACCGCGGCCGTGCTGATCCGGTCTTGGACTCAGGCACAACGGCTGGAGACCGGATTGGCGGGTCGCGACCAGGGTATCGGTATGCCGGTTCTGTATCGGCAGCCGGTGAGCCGACAATTCATCTTCGGCTCGGTATCCGTTCTTATTGGTGTTGTCGCACTAACAGTTTCGTGGGAGATGGCATGAGCCATAGATCGCTGAGCGCCGAACATGTGGCGTTCGCCTATCACGGTGCGAGCGATACGCTGATCGACGTCGATATCGAGATGGCACCGCGCTCACGCGTGGCACTGCTGGGTGCCAACGGATCGGGAAAGACAACGCTGCTCCGAATACTGGCCGGATCGCTGCGGCCCTCGCGCGGGACGGTCAGTCTTGACCACACCCCTATCAAGTACGGCAGGGCAGGGCTGCGTACTCACCGTCAGAATGTGCAGTTGGTTCTGCAGAACCCGGATGATCAGCTGTTCTCGGCGGATGTCAGACACGACATCGCCTTCGGGCCAGCGAATCTGGGATTGAACACCGACGAGATCCTAGAGCGGGTCGACGAGGCGATGCGGCTGCTGTCGCTCACCGACCTGGCCGACCGGCCGGCACATGAACTGTCCTACGGGGAACGCAAACGCGTCACGATTGCCGGCGCGATGGCGATGCGGCCCTGTGTGCTGCTCCTCGATGAACCCACTGCCGGCCTGGACCCTGCCGGGGTGGTCGAGATGTTCCAGGCACTTGAACGGCTCGAGGAAAGTCGCACCACGGTGGTCCTCTCCACCCACGACGCTGCTCTGGCGTTGGATTGGGCGTCGTCAGTAGCGATCGTTGAGGGCGGCACAGTCCGCCAAGGCGATCCCGGCGAACTGCTCGGCAATGCCTCGCTCCTTGCGGCCGCCCGGCTCGCGGCGCCATGGTCGCTGGAACTCGCCGCAAAGCTAGCGCGAGACGGATTCCTCCCGCAATCACTGCGCCCGCGTAATGTCTCTGAGGTGCATGCGTCTATCGCTGCGCACGCATTACGCCACGGCGGACGGGTCTGACGGCGCCGCAGCCTGTGCAGGTGGAGCAGTTCTTACGAACGGCGACCGACGTCGCATCTGCTCGTCCACTCTCCGAGCGTGAGCGCGACCTGGTTGCCGAAGCTCGTCGACTGCGCCGGCAGTTGTACGTGCGGTTAGGTCCGAAGCCTCTTCCTGCGGCGAAGAAAGTTCCGCATTGCGGAAGGCCGGCACCGGCCGGAGGGATCCGCTCTGTCGTTTCCGGCGGCCTGCCCGGAACGGGCAAACACCGATAAACAAATCCCTGCCAGCCTTAGACGTGCTTCCTGCTTTGGCTCCGATCTGTAAATCTGCCGAGCCTGAGAAGGAAGCGAACTCGCATTTCACGAGCAGCATCAGGACCTCACCAGGTCCGACGACTTCCCTGCCTTCCTCCGACCCGCCGTATCGTCGATATGCAGGTCCCAAGCGGTCGGTGTTGTGAACGACCAGCCACTGCTCATGAGATCGGATAATCTAAGCGACCGCTTTTCGTTGGCTAACCTGACGTGGAAGAGAACCGATACCGAGATGAACCAGAAATCAGAAATACTGGGATGATCTGACCGCCGAAGGCCGAGAACTCACGCGGGTCGCAGAGGGCGAAGCCCGAGATTTGAAGGTGCCACTGCATCTTGAGGATCGGACGGCTGTTCGAAAGCTGGCCGATACCTACCGCTCATCGGTCCGCGATACGCGCTACCGCGACCCCGATCGACCCGAGCATCAACTGCAGGACGTCGTTGATGCGTACCGGTGGATGCACCCACATGCCTCGCAGTGCGTCGGTCCGCGAGGAGTGATGCGATTCGCATCCGGTTCGGACAAAACGTAGTCGGGCAGACGTAGGACTCGACACCATCGAAGAGCGCATCGCCGCGGCCGAGGCTGCAGAGTGTCCACTCCAACTCTGGTAGCGACGCTGCCACTCGACACTGACGATGCACGTTCAGCGTGGACGTATTTCGTTGCCGGGCAGCGAATTTCATCGACAGGGCGACATAATCTAAGTTATCGCCAATTCGAGGGGGCTCTGTACCGCACGCAGAACTCGACGAATGCGCGGGCAGGGTTTTCACTCCGCCGGGTAGGGATGCCAACCATGTTGACGCCATCGCCTGGTCCGCCGAGCCTTCTTCAGCTCCGCGACACTGGTTCCGACGTAGCGGGTTTCCAGTTCCGGATCCGCCGGGCCGGAGAACCGCCACGCTCCGCCCTGCCCGCTCTGTTCCCAACTCGAAGCCCGATACACCGCTCGGACGATGTCTGCGGCAACGAAGAAAATCGGAACATTCGCTGTGTTGCGAATAACCGGGCCGGCGTGCCACCAGCCTCGACCTTCTTCGTAAACCTGCTCTGTGGAGTTTTGCGGGTTCAGTGCCGCGTTGACGACGAGAACAACGAACGGCCGTTCGATCTCCGGTGCCGCAGTCGCGGCGTAACGCCTGATCAGTTCCGGTAGCGGGATCACGCCCCACTCTGTGGTGGTGTGACCGCCCGCGATGTTTGCCAACACTGCCGTACCCGTCGGCGCTTCTATCAGGCGGAGCGCATCGATCAAGGTTTGCTCGATGGCGTATGCGCTCTTGTCGGCGCTCGCTTCGGGCTCGATCCGGTGCCGCAGGATGACGTGTTCGACTGTTTTGCCCGACTGGTAGATATCTCGAATGCGTTGGTTCTTTGCCGATTTCACTGCGGGGGCTTCGCGTTCGATTCCGTCTTCGACGAGGTCAGGGGCTCCCATTGCGGACCAGACGTGACTGTAGACGCGATCTCCGACTCCTTTGCCGACGTAGAAGATGGAGCGATCTCGTGGATCGATCAGGGCGTAGACGTAGACACCGAGCTTTTCGGTGACTCCCGGCGCCATTCTCGGCGGTAACACATACTCGCCGACGACCTGCTGGGTATGGAGTTGGTCCAGGACCCCTGCTCGGAGAACCGATGAAATACCAAAGCCGCCTCCCTCGTCGAACAGTGCCTCCGATGCCGCCTCCGCGGTGGTGAAAACGCGGCCGACGTGATCTTCGAGATATCGCAGCACTGAACGCAACTCGGCCCATCGCATCACTGGATCGGGATTGATTCCGTCGATCTCGAGGGTGATGAAGTCAGCGGCAAGTCGCGAATCGCGAAGCTCGCGAGCGGAGTTGTCCGTGACTGTCCATACTGTCGGCATCAGTGCACAGTACTCACCGGTCCCGACGAATTTTCAGGTGTGGTCCGGGCATCGCAGCTCAGGCAGCACGGCCCATCCACTCGCGGTGAGCCACTGCTGCACCGGATCCGGCAGGGCGCCACTGCGTGCGGTCTGTGCGAAATCGCCGGCGAGGATTGGTCCGTCACCGCACACCGTGCATGCGACATCGAACGCCGGCGGCCCCGGCTCGCACTGATGGCAATGTGATCGGGCGATCACCGCAGCTGGATCGGCCGGATTGTCGGTATGAGGATGCAGCCAGATCACGGCCAGGTCGCCGCGTTGATGGGCCGCTTCGGCTCTGGTGCTCGGCTCGTAACCGCAGGACGGGCAGATCCGCGACGTTCGCGCCGGCACAACGGGGACCGCAGCTACCGTGCTCACCGAATCGGTCGACGCACTCGCCGCCGGTGTGCGCTTGTTCAGGTGTCCGTAGACAGTAGTGCGGGGAACATTCAACATCGCCGCGATCTGCGCGACCGTCTTCTCCCCCGCGTCGTAAAGCTGCTGGGCGAGCACGATCTGATCGTCGGTGAGCTTCGGCGGACGACCACCCTTTCGACCACGCGCCCGCGCCGCGGCCAACCCGTCCCGGGTGTTCGCCACGATCAACTCACGTTGAAGTTCGGCGAGTACGGAGAGCATCCCGAACATCGCTCGCCCTTCCGCTGTTGCGGTGTCGATGCCCTGCTCGAGAACCTTCAATCCGATCCCCCGCTCGCGTAACTCAGCGCCGAGGGTGATCAGGTGCACCACCGAACGCCCCAACCGGTCCAGTCGGGTGATCACCAACGTGTCACCGCTACGTAGTCGAGTCAGCACCGCGTCGAGTTGCGGGCGTGAGGCTTTCGCACCGCCCGCGTGGTCGGTGTGGATGTTCGCGGCGTCGATCCCAGCCCGCGTCAGAGCGTCGATCTGGTGGGCGGGGTTCTGATCTGCGCTCGACACCCTGGCGTAACCGAACAACATCTGTCGAAAATATCCCACTTCATCGTTTTTCGACAGACTCCACCACCTGAAACCCATGAGGTGATGCAACAGTACGATGTTCCGTGTGCTCATTCCTTGCCAGGTCCGGGCGCACGGCTCGCCGGATCGGACACCTAACCCTGACCCGGCGGGCCACCAAGAATTCCCCCAGAACTGCACGTGGAGTGCCCATCTCAGCGCTGGGCGAGCGAAACGTCGAAGGTACGTCAGATACGGCTGCGCGTGAATCCACACGGGCCGGGAACGCGGTGCCCACCGAATCTGGACATTGACCCCACCAGGGTGAGACTCACCTGGCTGATCGTCAGCACCAGCCAGGCAGGTCTCGATGCGCCCGAGTCCGGGGAGACGAGCGCACCAGCAGGACTGTCCACCGAAAGGTGTGTGACGACATCTCGGCGAACCCCACACATCATCGCGAAGACGACTGTAACGCCACAACCGGGACCTGTCTGTCGCTACCCCACAGCACCCCCCAGCAGCGGAAGCCACGGCGGCCGCTGCCGAAGACCACGCAGCGCCGACCGATCTATGCTCATCCCAAACAAAATGCGTTCACCAGCGAGGAAACAACAAAGATGAGTCCGAGGCCCACCTGGCTCCACACCCGATCCACCGAACTCCGGGCCGCACTCCTCGATCTCGGGCTCACGATCACCGACACCGAAGCCCGGAAAATCCTCGACGACAAACTCACCGAATACACAACTCTCATGCGGGTCACACGCCAGACCGCACAGCGAGACTTCACCGACGAACGTCTCCTCGCGTTCGCGCAGTCCCTCGCGGTGTCCCTCTCCGACGAGGCCCCCGGCGCCGATCTGATCGAATTCGAGCGCGCCATCTCCATGCCTGTCGCCGCTGTCGGGTTGACCACCGCGGCGCTGGCCGAAGCCTTGAAGGTCGCGCACATCAACCTCGACGACAAAGAAGCTGTCGCCGGCCTGTCCTTGCTCTCGACCCTCGGCATGATCACCGCGGACGCCAATGCTTTCCTCGTCCCCACACCACGCCCACTGCTCCTGCGCATCGCCCGCTACCTCGACGGCGCCGCAGCATCCATCACCGACGGGGCGAACCTTCCCGACGGACTCGACGACACCCACCGACAGCAATTCGCGGACATCCTCGCCCAGGACGCCGACGGAATCCGGGCCCTCGCCAACACCGACGACGGCGACACCCCAACCCTGTGGCGCACCCCCAACCCGCGCTGACCCCCTGCGCAGCGAATCGCAGTCCACACGCCGAAACCTGCGGGGCGGGCCGCCCGCCGATAGACCAGGGGTGGCTACCGGCGGAGCGTTCGCCATACCCGTTGGGGACCGGGTGATGCCGCCCCCGAAAATTTACGTCCCGTTCACCCCCGTTACCAGTCTTCGCACAGTTACAGCTACTTGAGCATTGAACTACCCGCAACGCGCTCAGCCCCACAGCAACAGGTAGCGGCGGACCATTACAGCGTTAGTTCAGCGCACCTAGGGGTGACGCCCTCACTTACCTCCCACGTACCGACCGGTCAGCAATGACGCAGTAACATCACCGTTGCGGTGCGCTGTTTTCCGCCTCGGTTCCAGCGCATCACCCGATACCACCGCGCAGGCAGTCACCCCTTCGGACTGCCTGCATGATCCACACGTGCAGGAGCCACGCATGACCTCCCCTGACGACCGTCTGACCGCCAAACTCGAACAACTCCCCATCAGCGACGACGCCCCCATGTGCTCACTCCTGCGCACCACCCTGCTCAAACACGCTCAACACGGCAGCGACATCACCGAGCCCACCCTGCTCGGACTGCTCGCCATCACCGGCGCCCTCGAAGAACGCCTCACCCGACTCGAAGCCACGATCCAGCCCTCCCCCACACCATGACGGCACCACCGCCTCGCATCGACCGGCGAAAGTGCGTCCGAAAGTTTCTCGGAGCGAGATCAGAAATTGCCGTTGTCCTCAGCTGCATCCTCTTCGCCCTCGTCATCGTCTGGTGGGCAGCCTGAAAGAACTTCTCTGTCGAAAAGACAAGGTCTGTTGGTTATTCGACATAGATTGTCGACACGAGTTCTCGACACATCGACCTCAGAACGAGCTGGGGATACGCGTACTTCACAGAAGCGTCGAATACCGATCTATTCTCGACGCCCAAATTCCATTTATTCGCGCCTATAGCCACTCTTCAACTGCCACCATCTCAGGTCTACCTCTTCCATATGCGCCGCAGGCTCCTTCGCTCGGCCATCGGAATCGATGCACTGGCGATTTAGCGGGCTTGACTGTCGGTACCCCGTGCTTCAATGCGACATTCCAGGCGCACGCTCGGGCGTCTATGAGTGGGTACGAGGTCAACATAAATGATTGAGCGCATTGTCATCCGGGGCTACCGCCTCTTCCAGGACTTCGAGATGGTTCCCACTACAGGGCTCAATATTGTCGTGGGCGGCAACGAAGCGGGTAAATCAACTCTGTTGGAGGCGATCAGTCTCGGTCTGACGGGACGGGTCGACGGTCGTTGGGCCGAAGAACAACTCAATCCGTACTGGTTCAACCAGAAACTGGTGGCCGATTACTTCGCGGAACTCGCTGCCGGGAATTCTCCCAAGGCTCCCGAAATCCTCATCGAGCTTTTTCTCAGCCCCTCGAACCCGGACATCCACATCCTCCGCGGCGTCTATAACTCCCGCACTGAGGATGCACCGGGTGTGCGCATCCACATCAAGCCGTCGACCGACTACTACGAGGAATTAGCCAGCTACCTTGCCGCCCCGGACCGCCCCGACATCATTCCCGTCGAGTACTACGAGGTGGAGTGGCAGGACTTCTCCGGCGCGACACTCCACCGCCGCCCGAAGAGCCTGGGTGTGTCCTTCATCGACTCTCGAACGATCCGGTCGACCTGGGGGCTCGACTATCACACACGTGAGATGCTCGGCGACTTCGTCGAGGCGAAGGAGCGGGCTGCGATCTCGGTCGCGCACCGCAGCGCACGGCACAACATTTCGGAGACGGCTCTTTCCGAGGTGAACAAGCGCATCGTCGCCGAAGGCACCAAGCTCCACGACAAAGACCTCGCCTTGCAGATGGACCAGTCAGCCGGCGCCTCCTGGGAGGCGAGTGTTGTGCCGTACGTCGGCGAAATTCCATTTGCGCTCGCTGGTCAAGGCCCTCAGGCCGCGATCAAGGTGGCGCTCGCCATGAACCGCTCGGCGGACACCACCGCCTACGTTCTGATCGAGGAACCGGAAAATCACCTCTCCCACACCAGCCTCACACAGTTGATCGCCCGCATCGAGGCACTCGCTGGTAATCGGCAGGTCTTCATCACCACCCACAGCTCCTACGTTCTCAACCGCCTTGGGCTCGACAAGCTCCGACTCCTGCACGCAGGAACACCGACGACTTTCTCCGACATCTCGGCGGACACCGTGCTCTACTTCAAGCGCCTCTCTGGCTTCGACACCCTCCGCATCGTTCTGGCGGACAAACTCGTCCTTGCGGAGGGACCGTCCGACGAGATGTTCTTCGAGCGCGCCTTCCGAGACAAACACGGCAAGACGCCTATCGAAGCCGGGATCGACGTACTGTCCATGGCCGGCGTTTCCCTGGCTCGAGCCCTGGAACTCTCTGCGGCACTCGACCGTCAGGTCGCTGGAATCCGGGACAACGACGGCAAGCAGCCAAGCCACTGGGAGGGGAAGGTCGCTGCCTATCTCCAGCCAGGGAAACGGCAGCTGTTCATCGGGGATCCAGCCGATGGCAGGACCCTTGAGCCTCAGCTGATCCACGCTAACGGTGACGCTACTTTGCGAGCGCTTCTGCCGATTACGGACGATACGAAGACCACCCTCGACTGGATGACCGGCCACAAGACCGACGCCGCCCTGAAAATCGCCGAGTCAAAAACTTCGATCACGTTCCCGGACTACCTGATGAAAGCAATCGAGTTCGTCGAATGAACCGGGTCACTCTCGCCGTCGCCGGATCCCGCAAGACGCAGTCGATCGTCGATGCCTGCGCGGGTGGAGCACCCGGCGTACGCCGCCTCGCGCTGACGTTCACCCAAACCGGGCAGGCCGAACTCAATGGGCGACTCCAACAAGCCTGCGCCCCCGGAACATCCCCCGAGGTCATGGGCTGGTTTACATTCCTGCTTCGGCACTGCATCCGCCCGTATCTTCCGCTGCGCTTCCCCGAACAGCGCCTCCGCGGACTCAACTTTGACGGTGAGCCTGTAGGCGGGAGGTATGCCAAGGAAGCGGCCAGATTCTTCGACGCCGAGGGCCGCGCATATCGACTTCATCTCTCCAAGCTGGCCTACGACGTATCCGTAGCGAGTAACGGCGCCGTCGTCGACCGGCTCTCCCACATCTACGACGATATCTACATCGACGAAGTGCAGGACCTGACCGGGTGCGACCTCCACATCGTCGAGCAGCTTATGAAAGCGCCTGGCATCGATGTTCACATGGTCGGCGACGTGCGGCAATCGGTGTTCGATACCAACCCGCAGGACCCGAACCTCAGGAAGTTCCGAGGGGTGAAGATGCTCGACTGGTTCGAACTGCATCGAGCCTCAGGTCTTCTCGACGTCCATCACAACCAGGAAACTTGGCGTGCAAACCAGGCGATTGCCGATTTCTCCGACGCGCTCTTCCCCTCCGAATTCTGCTTCGAACCGACGACCTCGAAGCAGACCGAGATCACGGGCCACGACGGGGTCTTCGCGATCGCTGAGGCTGACATGACGCTGTACATGAGCCAGTTCAATCCGCAGGCACTACGAGACCGGATCACCACCGCGAACGATGTGGAACTGTCGTTTCGCAATTTCGGGACTGTAAAGGGACTGACCTTCGACCGAGTGATCATCTACCCGACGAAGTCCATCACTGCCTTTCTCACGAAGGGAACGAAGCTCAAGCCGAAGACCGCCTGTGGGCTCTACGTGGCCGTGACCCGCGCCAAGCACTCTGTGGCGTTCGTGGTGCCGAGCCCGGCTGCCACCGGACTCACATCCTGGAGCGCATCCCATAGTGACGATGGCGTGGCCGACGAGGTGTCCGGTCGGGGCGCTGCGCTGCCACCGGAACCGTCTCATAAGTAGACGCATTTCACAGCGGAGAGACACTAATTTTGGAACGTACTTCTGAGACGCGCTGAGCTGGGGAAACACTCGATCCCACACGCAAACATGCGGGTGTCTCAATTCCAAGGAAATGAGACGGATCTGTGGCGAGGTTCGGCCGAGCGGTCGAACCAGTTCTCGTCAGCCTCGGGCGCGGTAGCCGGACTGCCTTGTCCTAGCCGTCCGCCTTGGCGTTCCGTGGTTGGACTCGCCGCTGCGCCATTTCCGGCGGCCTCGACGTGGCAGCAAGTCGGTCCATAGCCGGATCGAGTTGAGGCCATACGCCTGATTCCGTGACCTGTCCCCAGGCTTGAGTTACGTAGTTTCGTTGCTGCGGTGATGATCGTCGAGAGTGAACAGGTGAGCCTTTTGCACTGGGCTGATCCGGGGTCTGTGTTACGAACCATATCGGCTACACCAGGCCTTCAAGGGAACCGAGACTACGGCCAGATCAGTCGAAGACGTTCCAGGACTACCTCAACCGGCGAGGAACCCCGTACCCAACCGGACCGACAAAGGCCGAGAGCTAAAGTCAACCCATGTCTCGGCTCACTCTTCCCCAGCTCGAACGTCATCTTTTCTCCGCCGCAGACGTACTTCGCGGCTCCATGGAGGCGTCCGCCTACAAGGAGTACATCTTCGGGATGTTGTTCCTGAAGTACGCATCGGACCAGTTCGAAGCCGAGCGTGAAAAGGTCATCGCCGACCAGCTCGCCAAGGGACGAGACCAGCCCGAAGCTGAGAAGCGTGCCGAGAACTCCGCCTTTTACAACACCTTCTACGTTCCAGAACGTGCCCGCTGGCCATACCTGCGCGACCATGCGCACAAGCAAGTCGGCGACGAACTGAACAAGGCCTTGCAGGCACTCGAAGAACGCAACTCGGCCCTCGACGGCGTGCTGCAGCACATCGACTTCAACCGCAAAGTCGGCCAGTCGTCGATGTCGGACAAGAAACTGCGTGAGCTGATCATGCACTTCAACAAAGAGCCGCTGCGTCAAGACCGCTTCGAGTTCCCCGATCTCCTTGGGGCGGCATACGAATATCTGATCGGCGACTTCGCCGACTCCGCAGGCAAGAAGGGTGGCGAGTTCTACACGCCCCGTTCCGTCGTAAGGCTCATGGTGCAGATCGCCGACCCGCGCGAGGGCATGAGTGTCTACGACCCCTGCACAGGGTCGGGTGGCATGCTGATCTTGTCCAAAGACTACGTCGAAGAAAACGGCGGCAACAGCCGAAATCTCGCCCTCGCCGGCCAAGAGAAGGACGGCAGCGTCTGGGCAATCTCCAAGATGAATATGCTGCTCCACGGCATCCCGGACGCTGACCTTCGCAATAACGACGACGGCACGCTCGAAGACCCGGCTCATGTCCAAGGCGGTGAGTTGATGCGCTTCGATCGCGTCATCACGAATCCGCCGTTCTCGCTGAACTACAGCAAAGACGCCATCCCGTTCCCCGAACGCTTCCGCTACGGCTACACGCCGGAGACCGGCAAGAAGGCCGACCTCATGTTCGTCCAACACATGCTGGCGGTCACCCGCACCGACGGCATGGTCGCGACTGTCATGCCGCACGGCGTCCTCTTCCGTGGCGGTGATGAGGGCCGTATCCGCTCCGGTCTGCTCGACGACGACATCATCGAAGCCGTCATCGGCCTCGGCCCGCAACTGTTCTATGGCACCGGCATTCCCGCTTGCGTCCTGATCTTGCGTCACAAGGGGGCAAAGCCTACCGAGCGCGAGCACAAGGTGCTATTCATAAACGCCGACCGCGACTACCGCGAAGGTCGCGCCCAGAACTTCATCGAACCCGAGCACATCGAGAAGATTGTGTCTGCCTACCGCGAATTCGGCGACGTCCCGGCATTCGCCAGGGTTGTCAGCCGCCAGGAACTCGCCGACAACGACGACAACTTAAACATTCGCCGCTACGTTGATACCACCCCGCCACCGGAACCTCAGGACGTGCGTGCGCATCTGCACGGCGGCATTCCGAAGTCTGAGGTGGTGACGAAGTCGGAGCTGTTCACTACTCACGGACTGAACATCGACGACCTACTAGTCGAGCGTGACGACGACTACCTGCAATTCGCTGCGACCGTCACTACAAAACGGCAGCTCAAGGAACTGATCGAAACCAATGCCGGAGTCGTCGAGGCTGAAGCTGCCGTTACGCAGGTAATTGAAAGCTGGTGGAAGGCAGAGCAAAATCGATTCACACAGCTAGAAACCACCGCGGACCTGATAGACCTGCGCAAGCAACTGGTCGCCACGTTCCAGATGGCACTGGCACCGATCGGTATGCTCGACCGCTTCGTAGTCAGTGGCATCATTGCCAGCTGGTGGGGCGAGAATCAACCCGACCTCAAGACCCTCGCCACTATCGGTTTCAAGGGCTTGATCGACGCGTGGGTCAGCACCGTGCTCGACGCCCTAGACGAGGAAAAGTCAAAGGTCGATCCGCTCGACCACAAAGTCGCTCAAGCATTACTGCCTGTGTACCTCGACGGCTTGGCAGCCCGCGCCGCCGAGGCGGCAGAACTCGACTCGACAATCAAGGCCGCGACCGCCAAAGCCGACGACGAAGATAGTGATGACGCAGACGAGCAACTGGCGCCGGTTGAACTCAAGAAGTTGAAGGCGCGGCTGACTGAGGCCAGGAAACACCTCAAAGCCGACAAAGCTGCATTTTCCGAGAAGCTGAGCGCTGCAGGTCAAGTGCTTGACGACACCGATGCGCAGGCACTCGTGCTCGACCTATTCCGAACCGATCTGCTCGCCGTTGCTGATCAACGCATCACCCGACACCGCCGACTGGTGGTCGATTCATTCGAGACGTGGTGGGAAAAGTATCAGGTGACCCTCGCGAGTCTTGAACGAGAACGCGATGTAGCGGCAGAGAAGCTCGCCGGGTTTTTGAAGGAGCTCGGGTATGAGTAGCGACGACTGGATACGCACACCAATTTCACAGGTCACTCGGATCGCAATCGGTGGAACGCCTTCGCGCGCAGTTCCATCGTTCTGGTCGGATGCCGAAAATGGTAAGCCGTGGGCATCAATAGCGGATCTCCGGAGAGCCGACGTAGTAAACACGAATGAGTACATATCTTCGCTCGGCGCGGCGTCGAGCAATGTTAAGCTTGTCGCCAAAGGTACGCCGATCATGAGCTTCAAATTGACGATTGGTCGGACGTCCGTAGCTGGACGTGACTTGTATACAAACGAGGCAATAGCCGCATTTTATGCCGACGAGACTCGGCTCGATCCGCGATACCTTTTTCATATTCTGCCAAGCGCGGCTGGATCTGTGGTCACAGATGTAGCAATTAAAGGCGCAACCCTTAACAAGAGATCACTCGCGACGATTCCTTTGGACCTACCCCCATTGCCAGAGCAGCGGCGCATCGCCGAGATCTTGGACACCGTCGACGACCAGATCCGCGCCACGGAGCAGATTATAGCCAAGCTTAAGCTTACGAAGCAGGGGCTCGTTTCAGATCTATTCTCCGGCGATTGGCCGATTGCTCGCATTGGCGAATCGGCGACTCTCATTACTTCAGGATCCCGTGGCTGGGCACGTTATTACTCTGATGAAGGTGCGAAGTTTATCAGGATTGGTAACTTAACGCGCACCCACATCAACCTTCGTTTCGATTCGTTGGTTCATGTACGCGTACCGTCTGACGGCGAGGGAGGTCGGACGTCGCTACAAAGGGGCGATCTACTCATATCTATTACTGCTGACTTGGGGATTATTGGCGTTGTCCCCTCAGATCTTGGCGAGGCCTACATAAACCAGCATATTGCCTTGGTGCGGTTCAACGAGGAAGAGTCGAACTCCCGGTGGATCGGCCATTATCTGAGCTCACCCCTCGGTCGGGCGCAGTTCTCTCGCTTAAATGATCAAGGAGCAAAGGCTGGCCTGAATTTGCCCACGATCTCGAATCTAAAATTTCCGGCACCGTCGTCGGCAATGCAGCGCAAAGTAGTCGCCGTGCTGGATGCGCTGGACGATCGCGTTACTCACGCTCAGCTCGAAGTTCAGAAGCTGCAAAAACAAAAGCAGGGTCTCATGTGCGACCTATTGACTGGTCGCGTTCGTGTGCTTTTGGAGACTGCATTGTGAGTCGTGGTCCTGAATACACTGATTCTGAAAAGCCGCTGTTAGAACAGCTGGCCGGTCTTGGTTGGACGCGCATCGAGGGCTCCAAATCCGATCCGACCGTGACTGGACGCGATTCGTTTCGTGGATCGCTGATCGAGGCTCGCCTGCGCCAGATGCTGTACCAAATTAATCTCGGTCCCGACGGTCAGCCGTGGCTGGATGACTCACGACTGTCCGAGGCGGTATCCGCCCTGACTCGTACCGAGACGGGCAAGTTGGCTGAAATCAACGAACGCCTGACCGATCGGCTCCTCGAAGGCGTGTCCGTCGCAGGATTGCCCGAATGGGATCAAGGCCGAAGCCAGCGAATCAGGTTCATCGACTTCAACCACCCAGAACGCAACGACTTCCTGGCGGTCAACCAGTTCCGTGTGGACGAGCCGGGCGGGCAAACCAAGAAGTTCGTCGTGCCTGATGTGGTGCTGTTCGTCAATGGCATTCCGCTGGTTGTGATCGAGTGCAAGAGCCCCTATGCCACCGATCCGATGGCCGCGGGGATCGATCAGTTGCGGCGTTACGCCAATCAGCGGGATCTCGGTGCGTCTGAGGGTAGCGAGCAGTTGTTTTGGACGAACCAATTCGTGGTCTCGAGCTACGGCGACAAGGCCCGCGTCGGCACGTTCACCTCTGGTGCTGAGCACTTCCTGGAATGGAAGGATGCTGCGCCGCTGAGCCGAGATCAGTTGGCGGACCATTTGGGTAAACCTGCCGCCGAATTGACCGGGCAGGAACTCCTCGTTGCTGGGATGCTTACTCCCGCAAACCTTCTCGATATTATCCGTCACTACACTCTATTTCAAGAAGCTGGTGGCAGGCGCGTCAAGATTGTCGCGCGTTATCAGCAGTACCGCGCAGTCCTCAAAGCTATCAACCGTCTGCGAACCGGCAAGAGTCGCAAAATTGATGGTGAGCATGACCGTCGCGGCGGGTTGGTATGGCACACCCAGGGATCGGGCAAGTCCCTGACGATGGTGTTCCTGGTGCGCGCTATGCGTTCCGACCCTGTGCTGCGCGCGTTCAAGGTCGTGATCATCACTGACCGGACCGACTTGGAAAAGCAACTGGCGGCGACTGCCAAACTGTCAGGCGAGACCGTCCAACGCGCCCGGAAGTCGGCGAAGCTCCGCACGATGTTGGCCGAGCATGGCCCCGCGTTGGTGTTCGCGATGATTCACAAATACCGTGATACCGACACGCAGAGTTCTGAAGACCACGGCCTAGACGGTGATGGGGGCGTCGTTTCGTTCGGTGTGCTCAATACCGATGAGTCGATTCTCATCATGGTCGACGAGGCGCACCGTTCGCAGACTTCGACGCTCCACGCGAACCTTATGGCCGCGCTACCGAACGCCGCGAAGATCGGGTTCACAGGCACGCCGATCATGCGCGAAGGCAAGAAGCGTACTGAGTCGATCTTTGGCGAGTTCATCGATAAGTACACGATTCGGCAGGCGGAGGAAGACGGCGCTGTCGTACCGATCTTCTACGAGGGTCGGACGGCCAAGGGTGCAGTCGCGGGTGGTAGCGATCTGGATGAGCTGTTCGAAGACATGTTCGCGGACCACACCGACGCTGAGATCGAAAAGCTGAAAACCCGTTATGCCACGGCCGGCTCGGTTCTCGAAGCGCCCAATCTAATTGCGGCCAAAGCGAAATCAATGATGTGGCACTATGTTTCGACCGTGATGCCGAACGGCTTCAAAGCGCAAGTGACCGCCTCAAGCCGTTTGGCGACAATCCGCTACCACGAAGCCCTGACGACTGCCCGCGATGAGTTGGTGGCTCAGATCGAAGCGCTGCCCGCCCATCTGCGTACCGACTCCAACGGTGATGCGGTCGACATCGACGGTCTGGACCGCAAGACGCAGATGCTAGTGCGTGCGGTCCCTCAGACCGAATTACTCAAGGCGTTGGAATTCATCCCCGTGATTTCGGGCAGCCACAACGACGACCCGACCTGGGCGCAGTGGACCGACAAGTCCCGCCAAGACGTCGTGATCGAGGACTTCAAGAAAAAGCTCGGGCAACGGGGCGAAAAGACCAGTCCGGTGGCCTTCTTGATCGTGCGTACCATGCTGCTGACGGGCTTCGACGCGCCGGTTGAGCAAGTGCTGTACCTGGACCGCTCCATCCAAGACGCCGAACTGTTGCAGGCGATTGCTCGCGTCAACCGAACCGCCACAGGTAAGAGTGCCGGGCTGCTGGTCGACTATTACGGCGTCGGCGCACATCTGCAAAAGGCGCTAAAGGCCTACGCGCCGGAAGATGCCGAAGATGCGATCGGCGCGTTGGCTTCGATCAAGGCCGAGTTGCCCAAGTTACGAGATCGGCACGCACGAGTGGTTGCAGTCTTTGCCCAAGCCGGCATCGATACCTTCGACACTCCCGAGGATGTCGAGGCCTGCGTGCAAGTGCTGGCCGATGAAGCTCTCCGCGCCCGCTTCGGAGTACTTCTGAAGCAGTTCCTCTCGACAATGGACACTGTCATGCCGCGCCCCGAGGCTCTGCCGTTCGTGCGGGACGCCAAACGCCTTGGCATTATTTCGCTGGCTGCCAAGCGCCGTTACCGCGACGACGGGCTCGGCGACTTCGACAGTTCCCTTTACGGCGAGAAGGTCCGCAAGCTGATCGACGAGCATGTGACCGCCCTTGACATCGCCACCAAGATTCCACCGGTGTCGATCACCGACCCCGACTTTCTCGCCAAGGTCCAAGGCCTAACCTCCGACAAGGCCAAGGCTTCCGAGATGGAACACGCGCTTCGCTACCACATTCGGAAGAACTTCGACGAAGACCCTGCTCGCTACACCAAGCTGTCCGAACGGCTCGACGACATCCTGAAGACACTGACGGACAAGTGGGAACAGCTGGCGTTGGCACTGACCGAATTACTCGGTGACGCGCAGAGTGATGACAGCGGAAGCGCGGTGCACGAGGATCCTCTGGTTGCCCGTTTCTACGGTCTATTGGAGGCGGAATTCGCGACCGACTCAACGCTGTCCGAGGAAGTTCGCATCGACATCGTTCACCTGGCGCAGGAGATTGTGATCGAAGTCGAGAAGCAAGCCAGGATCGTGCGGTTCTGGCATAACCCGCACAAACAAGACTTCCTGCGTAGGCAGCTGATCCACACCCTCGACGACCGTGACCTGTTCCCCTTCGATGAGCAGGCTTCGCTGGCCGACAAATTGATGGAACTTGCCAAGGCGAACCAGTCCCTCATTGCTGCCAGGGCGCGGTGATAAACGTGACCGTGATGACACTACGACTCGATGGGATGACCATTCCCGTCGAAACCGTCGGCACCAGCCGAAAGGCGAAACTGACCATCGACCGCGACGGCAGTCTGCAACTAAAAGTTGCACCGGACGTCGAACAGGCGGAGCTTGAACACTTCCTCGCATCCAAGCGGGAATGGATCTACCGCAAACTGGCTGAGAAGGAATCTCTGCATTACGAGCCGGTCGTCAAGGAACTCGTTGACGGTGAAGGCTTTCTCTACCTTGGCCGCAGCTACCAGCTTCGAATTATTGACACCGACGACCATCGGGTGCGGTTGCAGCGCGGCAAGCTGAACCTCCCCAGGGCTCTCGCTGATCTTGGATATGAGCACGTCATCGCCTGGTATCGAACGGCAGGGCTCACCTGGCTCAAACCCCGGGCCAAGGACTGGGCCAAGCGTTTACGCGTTGATCCTCAAGTGATCGAAGTGGCTGATCTCGGCAATAAATGGGGCTCGGCTCTGCCCGATGGGCGAGTACGCATTCACTGGGCGGCCATGCAGCTGCGCCCGGCGCTCGTTGAGTACGTGCTCGCGCACGAGCTGGCGCATCTCCGCGAAGCGCACCACGGCCCAACATTCTGGCAACTCCTCAACCGGGCGATGCCAGACTGCGGTCAACGTAAGGCGGAGCTGGCCAACACAGGAGCGGCCTTGTGGCATGGGGATCAGGCGCAGCGCGCGTAACGACGCACGGTGTTGCAAACGAGGCGAGGCATCCCCGCCCGGGTAGCCCGCCCGAGACAACGGAACGCACGCTACCAATCGATGCCGATCGGCCGACATCAACCCTGTCAATAAAGGTCTGGCTGGGTACCTGTTGGCGCTAACGCTCCTTCCTTTCGTTCGTCTGCTCAGTGATTGGCCCGCCTGTCGGCCGAGTATCGCAGGCACGAGCAGGGATATGGGAGATCAGACATGGTGCCAAAACGCAGGATAACCGCATCTCACACGAACTCAGTCAATGGTCATTCGACCTTGCGTGAGGTCTCTGAATCTTTCATTGTAGTCTGCGGCCGAAGGAATGTTCGCAGGATCTTGAGCTGCGCGAGCACCTCGTCGTAGGTCACCACCTTTACGTTGCGCGAATTTGCCCGGTATAGCTCGAATGATTTCTGCCGATCAGGGTCTTGCACAGCGGGACTGCGACCTGCAATGACGAAGCATGAGATTGCGTATGCCTCTAGGTCGTAGCTGCGCGTGTTGTTCTTCATCGTGGCAAAATTGGTCATCAGTTGGTAGGCTTGGTCAAGCACCTGCGTGATGGCACCGTCGAGTTCCGTCGAAGCTCCGTAGATTCCGGATCTATATTCTTTACCAAGCAGGGGCGTTGTCGGTTTCTTAATCTCTACAAGGGCCACATTGTTAGTTAGCGTATTTTTGACAAGGTAGTCCGCTATCTTGTCGCCACTTCCATCGAACCGTCCCCCGCCAACAGTGGCGCCTGATTGTGCAATTACCATTGGTGCACCGAATATCTGCTGGAGCGCAAAGGCGTTTACATCGAAGAAATCCTGCCAGTGGGCTTCACTGGTTTTCTTTCCTAGAGATTCCTCGTATGTCTTTATCAGACGGTCGAGGTTTACTAGCTCAACTTCCCTGTGGAGCTTCTGGAACCCCGCGGGGCGTTCCTCCGCTAGAGCCATCGACTCGGATACGACTACGTCGATGAGACTGTCCTGCTCCGTCTCGGTGAGCTCTTCTTCGTCGGCGGCAGCCTTCGCAACAAATCTTGAAATGGGATGTCTTCCCAGGCTGTAGCCGGTTTCGTCCAGATTTAGTGCGGAGGCCAGATCATTGTGGACATACGCATTCTTGACGCGCGATGTGGCACGGGAACCGCGCCCGTCGATCCGATTGAGTTCTTTCCATATATCCGCGAAACGGCTCAGACCGAAGCTGAGAACCCTACCGTCATCCGCAACCTCACTCCCCTCGACGAATGCAATTTCTTGACATGAAGTGTGTTCTTCTATTAATCTGACGATCCGGTTGCATTGCTTTAGCAGTCCGAGCCCGTAGTCCGGGTCCTTTGCAAACCCTGAAGGTAAATTCTCGAGAAATTCCTCGAAGCCGGGGAAATCTTCCTCTTCCCAACGGAATGTCAAAGTACGAATTTCTGAGTATTTCGGACTCAAGAAATTTCGATTCATGGATGAACTGGTGTGAATCGGGAACATTCGAATTTCCGAATAATCTGAAGAAAAACTGAGTATCTTCACGCCATTGATTGCAGATCTCGACTCTCTCGCATCTGACTTAGCCGTCCGTAGAGGAACGAAAAATCCATCGATGGTGGCGGGGTCGTCAGGATTCGGTCGTTCTTCGAGCCGGCCGATCAGAGGTTTCATTCCAAATCTCGCCATGGTTTTCTCAGATTCCCTTGTTCAGTGCTTCATCTTGATCATCTGAGGGTACGTGTCCTTTACGGTTCAGCATTAGAGGAACCGAGTTCATGTCCGACTCTGGCACTGTACCTACCGTTGCCATTGCGCTCGTGGTGGCATAGCCACGTCAGGTGACTCACCATTCTCAGAATCGCTCGACCGTTCAAGTCGATCTCAATCGTGTCCATGGCAGTCTCTACAGCCGATCGCCCCCGATTTTCGGTGTCGCTGAACAATGTTTCATAAACGACCCCTTTATGAACGTAGGGAACGATCTTCGGCGAGCTGGCCGAAGATATGTTCCGAAACCCGTGTCCAAAACGGATGATTCATTACACGGGTTGTCGGTGAGTTCTGGAACGCTGCTGCCTGCAGTATTCGCGCGATTTCTCCTCGGTCAGTGTGTGACTCTCGGAATTATTGGCACGTTCTTCCCTGAATTATTTGGCACGGCGATAGCCGTCAGACACTCTCACCTTGGGATCCTCGGTCGAGCAGGAGGCGGGACGTATCTCGGGCCTCTCACTGTGTCGAGATCCGCCAACCCGGCATCCTCAGAGCCTCCGAACAACTCCTCGGCCCGGCGACTGCTCAGAAAACCACTGATCAACTGCCACAGTTCATCCGCGAACGCCGGGGCGCCTGGACCGACCAAGCGAAGCAAGAACACGAACGCATCATCATCATCGAGCGCGGCCACGATGCCGTGCTCGGCGATCGCTCTCGCATCATCGGGGTACACCCCACCCAGGAACTCCAGCCCATGCAGATAATCGTCGAGGTACCTGTTCGGGCGCATCCCCTCATTCTTCCATCATGATCACTCCTGCAAGATCGACAAGCCGGACCTACGTCGTGGGCGATCGGTTGTCTCGTTCTTCTTCGCGCGTCATCGTGTCAGTCTCACCGATCCGATGTCGTTCATTGGGAGATGCAATCAAATCGACAGGCAGCAACCGAAACGAGCTGAGAGCAATTCTGCGGGTTTGGGTGTGCATTTTGACCATCGTCATACCGGACGGTGGAGAACGGGCGACTGGGCGCGACTGATGTCATTTTCAGAAGTCGACTGCACGGTGTCCTGCGATTTCGGCCTTGCGTGCAGTTGTCTTCTGACATTCTGTGTTCAGAAGTGCAGTGCACTCGGCAGCTGCGCTCGAGGCCATGCTGCGGAGGCGTGTCGTGGATGCGGAGAGAATCAGCATCGTCGAGAGCGGCGTACTGACAGCGTCGGATGAGCAGTGGGAGCTGGCCCGGTCGAGGTTCGCGGTCTTGGCGCCGTTGGCAGGGGTGGACACAGTCGGTTTCGCGGCGGCCGACGAGGCTGCCGAGCGGTTGCAGCTCTCGCGCCGGCAGGTATACAGCCTGATCGATCGGATTCGCTGCGGATCAGGGACTGTCACCGATCTGCTGATCGCACCGCCTTCGGGTGGCCGCGGCCGGGGCCGAGTGAGCGCCGAGGTGGAGGAGGTGATCGCCGATTATCTCGCGAAGGAGTTCTTGAAGCGGCAGAAACTCAGTGTCGCGGCGATATACCGCCGAATTGCGTTGGCCTGTCATCGATCAGGATTGCGGGTGCCGGCGCGCAATACGGTGGCAACGCGGATCGCAGCGATGCATCCCGGAACTGTAGCCAGGTTGCGTGGGGGCCAGGATGCTGCGCGGCCGCGCCAAAGCGCCGGCGGTGTCCCTCCTCCGGTGGAAGCGGTACTCGAGCAGGTGCAGATCGATCACACCGTGGTGGATCTGATGATCGTCGACGAGCACGACCGCGAACCGATCGGCCGCCCGTATCTGACCATGGCGATCGACGTATTCAGCCGATGTGTCCTCGGTTTCGTGGTGACGCTCGAACCGCCGTCCGCGGTATCGGTCGGGTTGTGTCTGGGCCGGGTGGCCTGCGACAAGAATGGCTGGCTGGAGGCGATGGGGTTGGCCGGGCAGGTGCAGTGGCCGATGGCAGGAAAGCCGCGGCGGCTCTATCTCGACAACGCAGCGGAGTTCAAAGGTGAAGCGTTGCGTCGGGGCTGCGAGCAGCATGGCATCGATCTCGGATACCGACCACCGGGTCGCCCGCATTACGGCGGCATCGTCGAACGCATCATCGGAACCGCCATGCTCAGGGTGCATGAACTACCCGGCACCACGTTCTCCGATCCCGCTGCTCGGGGCAGCTACGATTCGCAGGCAGCAGCGGTGCTGACCCTGACCGAGCTAGAACGATGGCTGGTTATTTCGACATCCTCGTACCACGGGAGCCTGCATTCGAGCCTCGGTCAGAGCCCGGCAGCGAAGTGGTCCGACAGCATCACCACACTGCGGAACCCTCCGCCTGTGGTGGTGGACGAGACTGCGTTCGTCGTCGATTTCCTTCCGGTAATTCGCCGGAGATTGACCCGCACGGGATTCACCATCGATCATGTCCAGTACTTCTCGAACACGCTCAAACCGTGGATCAGTCGCCGGGAGCAGTTGGGTACATTCGTCATTCGGCGTGATCCCCGCGACATAAGCCGAATCTGGGTCCTCGAACCCGACAATGGTGCAGGGTATGTCGAAGTGCCGTACCGGACGCTCTCGCATCCGGCGGTCACGTTGTGGGAGCACCGCGCTGCAGCCGCCCGGTTGCGTGAGCGGGGCCGCACACAGATCGACGAGAGTGCGTTGTTCTCGATGATCGAGCAGATGCGTGAGATCACGACCGGGGCGAAGAAGGCGACCCGCACCGCGCGGCGTAACCGCGCCCGCCGCCAACACCTACCCGTCCCGGCAACCACATCATCCGGGGCGATGAGCACTCCGCCGCCGGACGATCCCACCGCTCCCAGTGATGTCGTCGCGGCGTTCGACGACATCGAACAGTGGTGACTTCATGACCGAGCCTGCAGACGATGATCTGACACATCTGCATCACGCGGCACAACCGCTGGCGATGCTCCCTGCGGCGCAGCGTATTCGGCATGTTCGGGCCGACCGCTGGATCGGCTATCCCCATGCCCTGGCGGTGATCGAACAGCTTGAGGTGCTGCTCGCGTGGCCCGATCGAGGGCGAATGCCGAACGTGCTGCTCGTCGGTCCGACGAACAACGGCAAGTCGATGATCATCGAGAAGTTTCGCCGCGCTCACCCGCCGGTCAGCGTCCCCGACCGCGAGCAGATCCCGGTGTTGTGTGTGCAGATGCCTTCGGAGCCGTCGGTCAGCCGCTTCTACGTGGCATTGTTGGCGGCGTTGGGGGCTCCGCTCCGTCCGCACCGAAGAGTCCACGAGCTTGAGCAACTGGCACTGACGTTGCTGCGCGCCACCGGTGTGCAGATGCTGGTGATCGACGAACTGCACAACCTCCTGGCCGGCCGCGACGGTGTTCGCCGCGAATTCTTGAACCTGCTGCGCTACCTCGGCAACGAACTACGAATGCCGCTAGTGGGTGTCGGGACCCGCGAGGCCTATCTGGCGATCAGGGCCGACGCGCAACTCGAGAACAGATTCCATCCGACGATTCTTCCGGTGTGGGGCAACGATTCCGATACCCGTTCGCTGCTCGCGAGCTTCACGGCCAGCTTTCCGTTGCGCAAGCCCTCACACCTGACGTCGGAGGAGATGACCGGATATCTGCTTGCCCGCAGCGAAGGCACCATCGGGGAGCTGTCGATGCTCCTCACCGCTGCCGCGGTCGCCGCGATCGAGACCGGCGAAGAAGCGATCACCCACCACGTTTTGACGATCACCGACTACACCGGCCCCAGTGGGCGGCGCCGACAGTTCGAACGCGACCTGGCATGAGCAAGGGGGTCGAGGAGGTGCAGCGATGGCCCCTGCACCCGCAGCCTCAAACCGGTGAAGCACTGACCTCCTGGCTTCGCCGAATCGGAAACCTCTACGGGATCAGCAACATCGTCCAGCTCGTGAGCGAACTCCACCCCGATGGCGCGGGGTCGGATCTCGATCGAGACATCCCCGATGCCGCGGCCCGAATGCTCGCTGCCCGCAGCACCGTTGCGCTCGATCAGCTACAACAGATGAGCCTGTCGGGCTGGGTTCCGTGGCTGCTCGACAGCACCGACCCAGAGGAATGCGACTTCGACACTTACGTCCACCAACTCTCGGTCCTGATCCCACCGCAACTTTCGAAGGGTGATCGCCCCCGCCGCGCTCCAACAGAACCGGGATGGCTGCCGTGGGTCACCGACACCCCCAACGACCGCGTATGCCCGGTCTGCATCGGTGCCGGCGACGCGGACACTGTCATCGGTGTGAAGTTGATATGGCAGCTGTCGCTAGTGGCGAGCTGCCCCGAGCATCGCTGCCGCCTCGAACCCTGTCATGTCGTACCTGGTCAGATCGTATTCTGGGACAGGAGTGTCTGTGCCCTCGGTAAGGACCTGCGCCCCACCCCGGTGCACAGTACGGTCACCGCCCTCGATCACCGCACCACCGCTGCCCTGGCAGAAGGCAGCGTGCTGTTGCCCCGAGCTCGTGTGCACGCGGGTCTGTGGTTCCGGATGCTGCGCACACTGATCGACGAGATCTGCATCCCGCTCAGCAAAGCCGGCACATATGCCCGCGATCTTCGGCTGATCTGGGAATGCGCCGATGACCGGCCACCACGTGCACTCACTCGCCCGTTCGAATATCTGAATCGGGCCGATCAGAGTCGGATCCTCGCCGGAGCCGCTGCCGCGATCACCCTCATAGAGGACGGCACGATCACCGCGGCTGGAACACACGGCGATCTACTCAGCCCCTACCCGGCTGATGCAGTCTTCGCCGGAATACCCTTCCCACCTTCGGTACCAGCGCCGCCGGCGCACACGGACACCGCATCCAGTGCGTGGGAAAAGTTGCCCGCGCTGATCGACGCCGTTGTTGCCGCAGCCCGAGAAAACGCCGACACCGCCCGATCCCTACACGCATTCATCCTGCTCGGAGCCCGCACCGACCAGCAGATTCGCAAGATCGACGACACGTTCAACGAGCTGGGCATCGACATCGGCAACCGAGATCGGTGACACGATCGCCGCGTCGAAACAGGGGTCTGCAGGCATCGCTGCGCGTCACCCACGGTCGGTGTGCGGTGACCGACGAGAAATATCGTTCCCGCACCGTCTCTACTGAAAGCGCAGTTCAACACGCTTTTCGTCTAAACGGATGTGTCGGAGGGTGTCGCTACTGTTCCGGCCATGAGGAATGAGCAGCTCACCGGCCGCCACCGCACGTCTTCCCCCGCTGCGGCGGGCACTGCGGCGGTGTTCCCGGAGCTGCCCGACGATGTCGCCGCCCGGATCGGGCGATCGATGGAATCCGCTCGCTCCGACGGCACCCGGCGGGCGTACGAATCGGCGTGGCGACGCTTCGAGCACTGGTGCACCGCCCACAGCCACAGTTCATTGCCTGCGCATCCGGTGACCGTCGCTGCGTATCTCGTCGCAGCCGCCGACACCCTCACCACCACAGGAACCCGCGCTTACGCCCCACCCACATTCGCCAAGTGGGTCGCCGCGATCGCCGACCGCCACCGACGCGCCGGCCACGAGTCCCCGACCTCGCACGAGATCGTGCGCGGCACCCTCGCCGGGATCCGCCGCGACTACGCCGCCGCCGGAGATCGGCCGCGCAATCCGCGGGCACCGTTGCTGACCGCCGACATCACCGCCATCACCGCCGCCGCCCGAGATTCTGTCGCCGGTTGGGCGGACGAGGTTCTCGAACGCCGCGACAGTGCCCTGATCCTGATCGGCTTCGCCGGGGCGTTCAGACGCAGTGAACTCGTCGAATTACAGTGTGGGGACGTCAAACTCGACCGCCTCGACGGTGTTCATGTTCGGCTGCGGCGCTCGAAAACCGATCAGGACGGCACCGGAGCGGTCCGGGCTCTGCCGTTCACCGCCCGCCACGAGCACTGCCCGCCCTGTGCATGGGCACGGTGGGCGCAGGTCGTGGCAGCGTTCGATACAGGTGGACGTGTCGGGGTCATCCGAATACTCACGACATCCGGCCCATTCGATGCGCACGTCTGCCGCGGCGCCATCCCCAAGATGAGCGCGCAGGCACCGTTATTCCGGTCGATCCGCAAAAACGGGAACCTCTCCGACACCCCGTTGTCCGGGGCAGCGGTCCATGCCGCGATCCGCCGCCGCGCCACCGCAGCCGGCTACGACCCTGCCGTGGTCATACAGTTGGGTGGGCATTCCTTGCGGGCCGGTTTCGTCACCCAAGCCTTCCGCAACGGCGCCGACGCCCACGCCATCATGCGCCAGACCGGGCACACCACCCCCGCCATGGTCGAGGTGTACGCGAGAGAAAATGCGCCCTTGATAGGCAATGCCGTCAACGATCTCGGCCTATGACCACCCACGTCGATGCAGGTGAGGACATGACCACCGAGTCGAGCACCATCGATAACACCACCAGTGCTACCCATCTCGCACCCCAACCTCCGGATTCGCAACTCCCGGCACGGGATCGGCACACCTGGATGTTGTTCACGGACTGGTGCGCCGCCCACGACCAACCGTCGTTGCCGACAACGCCGGAACTTTTGGCCCAGTTCCTCTCCGCCCACCCCGCAGGTACGGTCACGCAGCGCCGGCGTATCTCCGTCATCGACACAGCCCATCACCGCTATGGCTTCCCGGCGCCGGGGCGCAGCGACAATATCCGCGCCGCCCTTGACGCGACGCGCAGGGCACGCCTCGACAATCTCGCCGCCCGTACCGGTGAGGTGATCTCACGGCTTCCCGAAACGGGTTGGCCGGCAGCGTTGTTTGCCCGCCGCGACGCCATGATCCTCACCCTCGCTCCTACCGGACTGACGTACACGCAGATCGCGGCGCTGCGTATCTGCGACGTCACCGCCGATCCTGTCACCGATGCCCTACACGTCGACGCGGTCGACCGTGTAGCGGTGATCCCGCCGGGGCTCGTAGCAGCCGGGGCCTCCCCGGCGCGGGTGTATCGGCGGTGGATGGAAGTTCTCGGATTCTCGGACCGGTATTTCAGCACCCACATGCTCGCGGGCCTCATGGACACCGGCGACGGCAACGAACTCACCGGACACGACGGACGCATCGACCCGGCCGATCAGCGGCCGCTACTGACCCCGATCGACCGATGGGGCCACACCCCACTGACCGCCACGCCGCTCACCGCTCGCGCAGTAGCCGACATCACCGCCGCGCACCTATCCGGTCAGGCACCGCGACACATCCACCCACCCCAACGAAAGAGCCCCGAAAACAACAGCTCAACAACGCAATCGGATGCTATAGAGCCGCTCGGCGACGACTACTACGAACACGGAATCGCTGCCCGCAAACACGCACACCACACCCTCGGCAGTGTCACATCGGCCCTCGACGAAATCGAGGACCGAGCCGACCGACTCCTCGCGGAGCTGCTCGAACTCATCGAAGGTCCCTTGTGAAGAGACATCCATGAGCGGTAGTGATGCTCTCGCCGAGAGTGCAGTCGTCTTCTGAAACTGACACCCTCGAAAAGGCTCGTTGGGTAGCGTGCGTTCATGAGCGTGGAAGAGAACTGGCTGAGGCTTCACGATTGGTGCTTGCGGGAAGCCCCGATAACGGCCGCGGCGATCGACCCACCAGCGGGCCAAAGTTTCGTGGACGAGGTCGAAGCATTGACTGGCAGAAAGTGGCCGACCGAACTACGGACATGGTTCGGTCTCCAGAACGGGAACCCGGACGGAAGGCACTCCGCCCTGATATTTCCGGAATACCAACCGCTACCGTTGGATCTCGTCGCATCTCGATGGGCATCGATGACGGAAATGTGGGCAGATACGACGGCAGCAGTCGGCGGCCTCAGTTTGCTCGACGAGCCTGCGGGGGAGGTCTCTGGAACTTACTTGTCCGCGTATATCCCGATCGCCTTCAACATTCGAGGCGATCTTTTGTTCGTCGACACCCGAGCTGGCCACTCCAGTGGATGCGTACGCGGATTTATGGGAGAAGACAACGATCAGGGCGAAAGTTGGGCATCCATCGACTCGCTTCTGGAGGAGGTTGTTGCTTCACTCGAGGATGGACGCCCGTGTCGCGGTTGGGTTCCGAGCATCGACGAGGGCTGGCTGCACTGGGAATTCCCTTAGGACTCCACGATGTCTCACCTGACACTGTCTCGACAACGAACGATTGATGGACCCGGTGGCTTCGATAGGAACACCCGATCAATTCCCCGACTCGAGGTTCAGCAGTCAGGGAATGACTCAGTGATGATGCTTCCGCCGAACGCGCAGTCGTCTTCTGAAAAATGCAGTCGTCTTCTGAAACTGACAACTGACGTGGCGAAATTTCGGGCCGAAACGTCCAATTTTGGTGTCCGTTGGATTTGTCCGTTATGGCATAGGCTCTAGTGGACAATTCGTGTTCGGCAGTGGGGGTAGCGTGAAAATCGGGTATGCGCGGTGCAGTACGGTCCGGCAGGACACGGCGGTTCAGGTGGATCTTCTGGTGAAGGCCGGTGTGGATCGTGACATGGTCTATGTCGATCATGGTGTCAGTGGCCGGCAGGCTCGTCGGCCTGGTTTGGATAATGCGATCAACGCGGCTCGGGCCGGCGATGTGTTTTGTGTGACGAAGCTCGATCGGTTGTCTCGGTCGGCGAAGGATTTGCATGAGACGGTGGAGCGGATCGCGGAGAAGGGTGTGTCGCTGTCGATTGATGGTCAGGTGTATGACCCGGCTGATCCGATGGGGAAGATGTTCATTGGCATTCTTGCGTTGATGGCGGAGTTCGAGTCGGATCTGATTCGTTCGCGCACGCGTGATGCTGTTGCCGCCGCGACGGCTGCTGGGAAGATGAAAGGTAGGCCGCACAAGCTCTCGCCGGAGGAGCGTGCGTATCTGCTGCAAATTTATGAGACGGGTCAGTTCAAGATCGAAACTCTGTGTAAGAACACGGGTTTGAAGCGTTCGTCGTTGTATACCAATATCCAGCTTGCGCGGATCGAGCGGGAAGCCAGCGATCGGACCCCTCGGGTCGAGAACTGAGCTCGACGCGAGTGGGGTCCGATCGTTAAGTCAATGGCACATAGGTTGTCGGTCTAGTTGTCCCTCAAGCAATTTCGCCGCTTTTTGTTGAGGTCGGTACCCGTAGTTTGGGTCAGGCGGGTGTGAGTGCATTGCGCAGCTGCGCTGTTACCGCGTCTTCGATGCGGGTTGCGAGGTCGATGTCTTCTCGCAGGGTTGCTGATGCGTTGGCGGCTCCGATGGTGTGTCAATGGCCACGAAGTTCTCCCCGTAGGCGGCCAGTAGTTCTCCCCGCTGGTGGCCACGGGTTCTCCCCGGTGGCGGCCAGTTGTTTTTCCCC
>NZ_JBVHEH010000045.1:0-39771 GCF_055562955.1 Kitasatospora sp. NPDC015121 | reverse complement strand
ATCGAGGGCCTCGGCGCCCGGGTCGGCCAGCGACTGCTCGCGATGACCTGCGCGATCTGGCACAACCGAACCACCGGCCGACCCGTCACCCGCTCCCTGATCGCCTACGACCACTGACCGACTTCGGAACTACTCGTCTAGCTCTCGCCCGCGTAGGCCAAGGGCGGTACGGGCTTGGCCTCACCCGGGAACGCTGATGGGCAAACCTCTGACGTCTCAGCCGCTCCGCCGGTACGCTACCAATCCGCCAGGCCAAGTTCCGTCTAAGAGTGGAGCGCGATGCTAAGTCTCTCCGAGGTTGAGAACTTTGGGGCAATTGATGCAGATGCAGATGAGTTGCTCCGAGACTGTTTCCAGGATCATCCGGCGTATCTCGCCGCGAAGGGAAACAAAAAGTTTTTGATCCTTGGAAGGAAGGGCTCGGGGAAAACCGCCATATTTAAGCGGTTCATGACCGAGCGTGAGTTCAACGAATTCTCCTACGGTCACTCCTTTGAGGACTACCCGTGGCAGCATCATGACCTTCAGGCTCAGACGGGAGTGCCGGAGGAACGGAGGTATTTCCATAGCTGGAAGTACCTAATTCTGATCGGCTTGGCAAAGATTCTTTTGAATCAGGATCAAAGTCAGCCTTGGGATGAAGAGTCGATGCATTCACTCCAGGCTCTGGAGGACTTCGTTGTTGACTCTTACGGCTCTCGCGATCCGGATGTACGACAGCTTTTTAGCCCAGACAAGGAGCTTCGCCTAAAGGGAACCTTGAAGATCCCCTTCCTTGACGTGTCTGGCGAAAGGCTTCGGGTGCGGGAGCTTGCTCCGCATATTCAAGAGGTAAATCGAGCGATCCAGGAGCATATTTTGCGTTCGCTCAACCCGGACAACTCATACTTCATCTGTTTTGACCAGCTCGACCTGGGGTTCACGAAGTCCGACCAAGCGTACGGCCAGCGCTTGATCGGCTTGATTCTTGCCGCGCGTGACCTCTTTTTGGCCGGCAGGAATCGTGGCAAGAAGCTCAATATTGTAGTGTTCCTGCGAGATGATATCTATCAGGACCTTCAGTTCGAAGATAAGAATAAGATTACCGAGAACTTCTCGGAACTCGTTGAGTGGAGTGAGTCGGGAAGTGGCCTGACTTTGAAGCGGCTGATGGAGAGTCGGTTCAGTGTCGTCTTGGAGGCGGACGGAGGGTCTCCGGTTTTTTGGGGAGACGTCTTTGATGAGAACCGAGAGATGCCCAGCAGACAGACCAAATATAGGCATATCTGCGACCGGACTTTCCTGCGCCCGCGCGACATGATCAAATTCTGCAACGAGGTCCTCAAGAAGTATAATTCATCGCTCTTTGGTGAACAGTTTGACAATGAGGCGGTCCATGAGGCGCGTTCGGGGTATTCGGACTATCTCTTGAATGAGCTCGATGATGAAATTGCAAAGCATGTCCCGCAGTACAAGGAGTACCTGGAGGTGGTAAAGGAAATCGGCTCCACCCAGTTCTCCTTGTCTGAATTCCAGGAAGCATTTTCTCGGCGTGTGAGCCTTGCTGGCCTCGACGCCACAATCGCCCTCGGTCAGTTGTTTGAATTTTCAGTCGTAGGCTACCTGAAGCCTGGTGGGCGAGGTGGCGGCTCTGAATACGTTTGGCGCTACCGCGATCCGCGGGCTCGGTTCAATGCGACGTCCGAAGTTTTCCGCGTTCATGCCGGATTCAAGGAAGCGCTAGACCTGACCCGTCAAGCCTCCTAGCTATATCGCTGGCGCAACGGTATCGATCTGGGCGGTGGAGCGGTTTTGGCCGGTGTCCTGCCTGGTCTGGGGTCGAGCATGATCGGGGGGTCGTAAGCTGTTGCGACTCGGTCAGGGCTTTTTGGGCCTGACCGCAATGTGGCCGAGTGGCCCCCCGTTCTTGCTCGACGCGGGGCCCGGTCCTGGCAGGTGGGTAAAACCGTGGAGCCGCCCGCCCCAGCCACGGCGGGGTTTGGGGCCTCTGCCCTCGCACTCGGACTTGCCACGTGCGCGGCTGGGCCGCCGCCGGCGCGGGGCGAAGACAGGAGCGGAGGCGAGCGGCCAGGGCCGCGCGCTGGCGCGCTGTGCGCGCCTTGATGAAGTAGCGAAACTCGTAACACCCCATCCCCTCCACCTCACTCACCCCGACGGAGCTTGGCGCAGGGTGTGGGCATGCAGGGGGGTGACCACTGTCAGATTCTGACGGTGCCGGTGGGCCTGATCAGCTCGCTGCCGCATGCTCGGTGAGCCACTGCCGGCCGTCGTGGGTACGAATGCTCGGGGCTGCCTCGTCGCTCAGCGCGTCCAGGACGCGGACCGCGTACACCTCGGCCATGCGGTCGGAGACTTCGGCCGGCGTCAGCCACTCGATCGCGGTGGACTCGTCGGACAGCTGCTCGTCGCCGCCTTCGAGATGGCACCGGAAGACTAAGGCGACCACGCCGCGGGTGACGTTCTTGTAGACGCCGGTGAGCCGTTCGACGCCGACCTTGAGGCCGGTCTCCTCGTAGATCTCGCGGCGCACGCCGTCCTCGACGGTCTCCGTCAGCTCCAGGATGCCGCCGGGGGGCTCCCAGGTGCCGTTGTCGGCGCGGCGGATCGCCAGCACCCGGCCGTCTTCGCGCACCACGGCTCCGGCAACGGACACGGAGTGGAGGGGCGTTGACTGCGGCTTCGGGGCGCTGTTACTCATGTACAGGAGAATAGGAGCCCTGAAGGACTATGGCGAGTAGCGAGCTGGCTGGGTCGGCGAAGGCGAAGAAGTACCTGCAGATCGCCGACGACCTGGCCGCAGAGATCAAGGCGGGCACCCTCCGGCCGGGTGACTCGGTGCCGAGTGAAGCCGACCTGATGGAGCGTTACGGGGTCGCCTCTGGCACCGTGCGCAACGCCATCGCCGAGCTGCGGACGGCACAGCTCATCGAGACCCGGCACGGGAAGGGCTCTTTCGTCCGCTCCCGCCCCCCGGTGCAGCGCAAGTCGTCCGACCGCTTCCGGCGGGCCCACCGCAAGGCGGGCAAGGCGGCCTACATCGCCGAGACCGAGGCGTCCGGCAGCAAGCCCTCCGTCACGGTGCTGTTCATCGGGCCGACCGAAGCGCCGGCCGATATCGCCGAGCGGCTCCAGATCCCCGCGGGCACCCAGGTCCTCGCCCGTCGGCGCCGGTACTTCCGGGACGGCGTGCCGACCGAGGAGGCGACCTCGTACCTGCCGTGGGACGTGGCGAAGGACATCCCGGAGCTGTTCGCGGAGAATCCGGGTGGTGGCGGGATCTACCAGCGCCTGGAGGATCACGGCTTCACGCTTGCCGAGTACGGGGAGACCGTCCGGGCCCGGCTGGCGACCAAGGCCGAGGCGACCGCGCTGGCGCTGAGTCCGGGTGCGGCGGTGATCCATCTGGTGCGGGAGGCCGTCACCACCGCCGGCCGCGTGGTGGAGGTCTGCGACACGCTCATGGCTGCTGACCAGTTCGTTCTCGACTACCGGTTCGCCGCCACCGACTGACGGAAGCTCAAGTTCCTTAACCCGTCGCGGGTTTCTTCTCGCGGCGGGTTTACTTATGTACAGGAGTCGGGCACTCTTCTACTCGTAACTCCTGTACATGAGTACAGGAGATGACCTCATCTAGAGGAGATGCAGCCATGGCTGTGTTCAAGGTAGACACCTCCACCGCCTTCGTGTTCGTCGCCGTCCCGCCCGCCCCGAAGGTCGTGAACCGGCAGACGGGTGAGATCGCCGTCGACCGGGAGACCGGCGCGAAGATGATGACCGTCGGGCTGACCATCGCCGACGAGGGCGAGGCGAACCTCTACACCGTCTCGGTGCCGGAGACCGGCCTGTCCGAGTCGCTGGCGGTCGGGATGCCGGTCGCGCTCACCGGCCTCAAGGCGCGGGACTGGGAGAACGAGTTCAACGGGCAGAAGCGGCACGGGATCTCGTTCCGCGCGGCGGCCGTCACCTCGCTCGTTCCGGTCCAGGGCTGACGTCGTGTCGGGGGTTCTGGCACTCGCTGAGGTGGGCGTCCCGCTCGCCGCTCTCGGGGGCGGGGCCGCGTACGCCCGGGGCAAGGCTCCGGCGCTGTACTGGTCGGCCATCGGCCTCCCGATTGTCACGGCACGCTTCTCCGTGACGTACAGCAGCACCATGGACGCCTGCGGCCTGACCGTCGCCCCGTCCACGCTGCGGATCGCCATCACCCGGGCGACCACCCGGCGGGAGATCCGGCCGGTGCCGCCCCGGATCCGCCGCGTCCGGCCGACGACCACCGGCCTCAAGGTCAGGCTCCGGCTGGCTCCCGGCCAGGAACCGGCGGACCTGCTGGCCTCGGCAGAGCGGCTGCGGCACGCCTGGGGCGTCCACAGCGTCCACGTCGCGGTGATCAAGCCCGGCGTCGTCGAACTGCGGATGACCGGGTACGACGTGCTCCGCAAGGTGCGGATGCCGCGCACCTCGCAGTCCGGTGAGCTGGTCGTCCCCGTCGCCCTGCGCGAGGACGGCACGGCCTTCGTCCGCGACTACCGGGCGGTGCCGCACGCGCTGACGCTCGGGGCCACACTGTCCGGCAAGTCGATGTACCTGCGGAACCTGGTCGCCCAACTCGCCCGCACCGAAGTCGCGTTGGCTGGCATCGACTGCAAGCGCGGCGTCGAACAGGCCCCGTTCGCCTCCCGGCTGACGGCGCTGGCGACCGACCCGGCGATGGCAAGTGACCTACTGGACAAGCTCGTTGAGCTGATGGAGGAGCGCTACGGCCTGATCCGCGCCCACCAGAGCATCCCGTCCGCGATCCCGACGGAGGACATCACCTCGGACGTCTGGGGCCTGCCGGCCAAACTCCGGCCTGTGCCGGTCGTCCTGCTGGTGGACGAGGTGGCCGAACTGTTCATGGCCGCCACCCGCAAGGACGAGGAACGGCGGGACCGGATGGTCACCCAGCTGATCCGCCTCGCCCAGCTCGGCCGGGCCGCACACATCTACGTCGAAGCCTGCGGCCAGCGGTTCGGAGCCGAGCTGGGCAAAGGGGCGACCATGCTCCGGGCCCAGCTCACCGGCCGGGTGGTGCACCGGGTCAACGACAAGGCCACGGCCGAGATGGGACTCGGCGACGTCTCACCGGACGCCGTCTTCGCCGCCACCCAGATCCCGCTGGACCTGCCCGGCGTCGCGGTCGCCGGTGACTCCTCCGGCGGCTGGTCCCGCATCCGCACCCCGCACCTGACGCTCGCCGAAGCGGCCGCCATCTGCCGGGCGAACGCCCACCGCACGCCCGCGATCGACCAGTTGGAACGGTTCCGCCCCTACGTTCCGCCCGCGGCTGTCGTCCCGCCGAAGCCGTCCTTCCCGCCGCGCTTCTCGGCTTCACAGGTCACCGAGTAACCCACCCGCACCCCACGGTCGGCGTGACCGTACCCGCGCCACGTCCCTACCCCGCTATGCCCGCGTCCCTGAGAGGACCACGCCATGACCGCGTCCATGTCCTTCCACGTCGAGTCCGGAACCCGCGTGACCTGCCACGACTACGGCACCAAGCGCACCCCGATCCTGGCCGTCTGGCAGGCCCCCAACACCCTGACGATCAGCGCGCACGACAAGCTCCCGCTCGCCGAGCACCTGGCCTTCGCCCGGGACCTGGCCGCCGAGAGCGCGGCCTACCTGGCCGCCCTGGAGCGCTTCGCCGCCGAGACCGCCACCGCGTAGCCGCCCGAACCGCCGAGACCGGGCGATCGGCCCTCACGCCCCACCCGGCCCCGGCCCAACCAACGGAAGGAGGACCGACCGATGCGACTGCTCCGCCCGGACGCCGTACTCGTCCAAGCCGCCATCGCCGGTGCGCTGTCCTTCGCCCACCTGCACGACGTCGCCGAAGCCGCCGGCCAGCACGACTGGAAGGCGTGGGCGTACCCCGTCTCCGTCGACCTGCTGTTGGTCGCGGCCTGGCGGCGGATGCGCCACCTCAAGTCCGCCGGGGAGCCGGTGGGTTCGGCCTGGACCTGGTTCGGAATCGCGCTCGCCGCCTCGCTCGGCGCGAACGTCGCCACCGCCGGACTCCTCGACCTCACCGACGTCCCGGCCTGGCTCCGCATCCTGGTCGCCGGTTGGCCGGCTCTCGCGTTCTTCGGCGGCACTCTGCTCGCCCACGGGAACAGCACGGCGACAGAGCCCGAACTAGCCGTCGAGGAAGTCGACTTGCCGGTGTACGAGCCCGATCCATCGACCGATCTCCCGGACGCCGAGCCCGAACCGGAAGCCGTCGAAGCACCCCCTGCCCCTGCTGCTCTGCTCGCCGCTCCCGCGCCGGCACCCACGCCCACCGTCGCCGTCCCGGCCGCGCTGGTCGACCACGCTCGCAAGGTCGCCGACGACCACCGGGTCCGGACCGGCGAGCCGATCGACACCGAGACCCTGCGCGTCCGGCTCGGCGTCCCGCCGCACTTCGCCACCGCCATCGCCGCCCAGCTCACCTGAGAGGTCACCCATGCCCCGCCCGATCCGCCTGCGCAACGTGATGCGCATCGGCCCCGTCCAGGTCGGCACCTACTACGACAACCGCGGCCGCGAGAAGCACACCGCCGCCTGCACCGCCCCGCGCTGCGGCTTCTCCGCCGACTACGACAGTCGCGCCGCCGCCGAGATCGCCGCCCGCACCCACCGCTGCACCGTCCGCTGACAGGAGACCTGCCATGAACGTCACCCTTCCGCTCGTGTTCGTCCTCGGCGTCGGCGCCTGGGCCGTCGTCCGCTTCCTCAACATCCGCATCTGGGTCGCCGTCGTCATCGGCCTGTTCGGCTTCTACCTGGCGAACACCTTCCTCGCCCCGGTCATCGACGGCACCACCCGTTCCGGCGTCGACGTCATCAACACCACCCAGCAGAAGTGACCGGGGGACGACCGTGAACGCCACCCTCCTGCTGCCGGGCGCGCTGTCGCTCACCCCCGAAGGCTCGGCCCTGGTCGCGGAGATCGAGGCATACCTCGCCACGTTGCCCGTCCAGGCCCGCGCGGTCAGGCCGTTCATCTGCGACTACGGCAGCACCGTGCAGCGGTGGAACGCAGGCTTCCCGCAGCCGCGGCTGTCCCTACTGGACCGCCTCGCGCGCCGCCCCGCCCGACCGGTCGCCGTCACCGTCGCGGACCACCTGCGGCTGACCTCCCGCTACCTCGCCGAAGTCGGCTGGGTCCAGGGCGTCCTGTGGGACTCCGCCGGCCGCGTCTGCCTCCTCGGCGCCCAAGCCGCCGTCCTGCTCAACGGCTACGGCACCCCGTACACGGTCAGCCGAGCCCGTACCCAGGTGATGGAAGTCCTGCACACCACCGGACGGCCTGTCGCCTCCCCGGACGCCTTCAACGACGCCCCCGGCACCCGCCAGGCCGACGTGCACCACCTGCTCGACCGGGCCTCCGCCCGCGCGCGCTCCCTCGGCATCTGAACCGGTCCCCGGGGCGGTAGCAAGCCGCCAAGCCATCCCGCCGCCCCGGAGACCTCGACCCGCTCCGGAAGGACCGCCATGCACCTCGCCCCGCTCCTCGCCGCCGGCGTCCCCCTGCTCGGCTGGACCACCCACAGCACCGTCCTCGCCCGCCGCCTCGCTACCGCCCGCCGCGACCCGCTCACCGGGCTCCTGACCCGCGACGGCTTCACCACCCGCGCCGAGCGGATCATCCGCCGCCACCCCGAGCGCACCACCGTCCTGCTGATCGACCTGGACGACTTCAAGGCCGTCAACGACACCCACGGCCACGCCGCCGGAGACGCCGTCCTGATCGCCACCGCCCGCCGACTGGCCACCTGGTGCGGCACCGACGGCATCGCCGCCCGCCTCGGCGGAGACGAGTTCGCCGCCGTCGTCCTGAACGCCGAACACCGCGTCCCCGACCTGAACGACCAGCTCCAGCACCCCGTACTCCACGGCACCGAGCTGCTGAACATCGGCGCCTCCGTCGGCACCTCGCACCCGGCCACCCTGCTGCTCACCGAGGCGCTTTCGGCGGCCGACCGCCAGATGTACGCCGCCAAGCCCGGCGCCCGCACCGCGCGCCGCCGCTGACACAAGACCGGTCCCCGGCACGGCAGCAAGCCGCCAAGCATCCCGCCGCGCCGGGGACCTCAACCCTCCCCGAACCGAAGTCCGCGAAGGAGACCACCATCATGACGCAGCACCACCACGCCCAGGGCCGCATCTGCCCGAACTGCGACGGCTTCCCCCGCGTCGCCATCGCCACCGGCAGCCGCCGCCCGGACGGCAGCCGCACCACCGCCCCGGTCACCTGCCCGGCCTGCCAGGGCAGCGGCACCGCCCGCCGCGCCGCGCTTACCGCCGCCCAGAGCTGACCAGCCCCGCCGACCTGCGCCCGGGGCTGCCGCGCTCCATCGGCCCCGGGCTTTTCCCGTCAAGGGAGGTGCCCATGAAGAACCAGCTCACCGAGCGACCCGACCTCGCTCTGCACGACCTCGCCCGGCTCGCCGCCCGCGGCGACTTGCCCCGGCTGGAAGACCAGATCCGCCGGACCGGAGGGTGCGCCAACCCGATCCACCTCAAGGGCTTCCGCACCCTCCTGCACGCCTCCACGAAGGCCGTATGGCACCTCTACTCGACCGACCACGAGCCCGGCCACCGGCTCAAGGTCGCGTGCGGCAACCGACGTGCCTCCCGCTGCCCCGCCTGCGCCCGCACCTACTCGGCCGACACCTACCACCTGATCCGCGCCGGACTCGCGGGCGACGACACCAAGGGCGTCCCGGAGACGGTGCGCTCGCACCCCCGCGTCTTCGCCACCCTCACCGCCCCCTCGTTCGGCCCCGTCCACAACCGGCCCGACCACGGCCACTGCCGCTGCGGTACCGCCCATCCGGCAGGCTCGCCCGTCCTGGGCAGCCCACTCGACCCGGACGCCTACGACTACGCGCACGCCGTGCTCTGGAACAACCACGCCCCCGACCTGTGGCGGCGCTTCACCATCTACCTGCGCCGCGAAGTCGCCCGCCGCGCCGGCCTGACGCTCGGTGAGTTCCGCGAGAGGGCCAAGGTCTCGTTCGGCAAGGTCGCCGAGTACCAGCGCCGGGGCGCGGTCCACTTCCACGCCGTGATCCGCCTCGACGGGCCCGAGGGCGCCGACACCGCCCCGCCCGACTGGGCCACCGTTCCGCTGCTGGACGACGCCATCCGGGCCGCTGCCCGCCGCGTCGGCGTCCCCCTGGCCGCCGCCGGTGACCTACCCGCCCGGGTGCTGCGCTGGGGCAAGCAGCTCGACGTCCGGCCGATCGGTGCGTTTGGCTCGGGCGAGATCAGCGAACAGGCCGTCGCCTCGTACGTCGCCAAGTACGCCACCAAGAGCGCCGAGACCACCGAGACCGTCGACCGCCGCGTCCTGGAGCGCCACGAACTAGACCGGCACGACCTCCCGGACCACACTCGCCGCCTGATCGAAGCCTGCTGGGACCTCGATCCGCTCTACCCGCAACGGCTCCTCGCCCACTGGTCGCACATGCTCGGCTTCCGCGGTCACTTCTCGTCCAAGTCGCCCGGCTACTCGACCACCCTCGGCGCGCTCCGCCAGGTCCGCGCCGACTTCCGCGCCGAGCAGGCCCGGACCGACCTCCGCGCACGCCTCCTCGCCGCCGGCCTTCCGGACCTCGACGACCTGGCCGACGCCGAAACCCTCGTCGTCGCCCACTGGTCCTTCGCCGGAGCAGGCAACAGCCCTGGGGAATCCATGCTCGCCGCCGCCGTCGCGCGGGAGCTGCACGACCGCCGCACCAACGACCGACAGGAACTGCTGGCCCAGCTCGCGGCCGAAGGGGAGAACCGATGACCACCGCTACCGAGCTGCCGGTGCTCTACCGGGTGGACGACGTGGTGCAGCTGCTGAGGCTGAGCCGCACCGTGGTCTACGACCTGATCCGCGCCGGTCGCCTCCGCACGGTCAAGGAGGGCCGGTCGCGCCTGGTCCCGGCCTCCGCCATCAACGAGTACGTGGCGCTGCTGGAGCGCGAAGCGAGGGGGCAGCAGTGACCACCCGCCGCAGCCGCGGGGACGGCGGCCTCCACTGGGACGAGAAGCGTCAGCGCTGGATCGCCAGCGCGAGTCTCGGGTTCGACCCGGCCGGGAAGCGCATCGTGAAGCGGGGGAGCGGCCGGACCAAGACCGAGGCGAAGGCCAAGCTCAAGGAGATCCTGCGCGACCACGAGGACGGCCTCGCCATCGCGCCGACCAACTACACCGTGGGCAACGCGGTGAACGACTGGCTGACGTACGGGCTGGCTGGCCGCGACGCCGGGACTGTCGAGACCTGCACCACCCTGTGCCGCACCCACGTGATCCCGGCGCTGGGCGCCCGCAAGCTCCGCGACCTGGGCGCCGAAGACGTCGACCGCTGGTTGGCGGCCAAGGCCAAGGAGCTGAGCACCCGCACCCTCCAAGCGCTGCACTCCTGCCTCAACCGGGCGGTGAAGCGCGCGATGGCCCGGGACAAGGTGAAGCGCAACGTGGTGGAGCTCTGCACGGTGCCCACCGGCCGCCCTGGACGGCCCTCCAAGGCCCTGACACTGGCTCAGGCGGAGGCGGTCCTCAAGGCGGCCGAGAAGACCGGCATGTACGCCTACATCGTGGTCTCGCTGCTGACCGGCGCCCGGACCGAGGAGCTGCGGGCGCTCACCTGGGACCACGCCTTCCTCAAGGGCACCCCGGCCGGCGTCCCGCCGCACATCGCGGTGTGGCGCTCTGTCCGGGCCGGGGGCGACACCAAGACCCGGAAGTCCCGGCGCACCCTCGCTCTGCCCGCCCGGTGCGTCGAAGCCTTGCTGGACCACTGGGTGGACCAGGGCTGGGACCGGCTCGCCGCCGGCGACAAGTGGCAGGAGAACGGCCTCGTCTTCCACTCCGCCGTAGGTACCGAGCTGGATCCGTCGCACGTCCGCCGCGCCTTCCGGACGGCCATCGCCAAGGCGGAGGGGATCAACGCCGCCGACTGGACGCCCCGCGAGCTGCGGCACAGCTTCGTGTCGATCCTCTCCGACCAGGGCGTCCCGCTGGAGGAGATCTCGCGGCTGGTCGGCCACTCCAGCACCAGCGTCACGGAGGAGGTCTACCGGAAGCAGATCCGCCCGGTGATCCAGACCGGCGCGACCGTCATGGACGACGTCTTCGGACCCGCAGCAGAGGGGTAGTCACTCAGTTAGACCCGCACAACGAGGAAGGGCCCTGCCGGATCTCTCCGGCAGGGCCCTTGCCTGCTACTACGAAGTCGGGGTAGCGGGATTTGAACCCACGGCCTCTTCGTCCCGAACGAAGCGCGCTACCAAGCTGCGCTATACCCCGGTCCTGCTGTGTTGCCTTCCGTGTCCGGCGCAACGAGTAGAACTCTACAGGAGGTGGGGCCAGAGACGAAATCCGGTTTAGGGGCTGGTCAGCGTGGGGCGGGGGTGAGGGTGAGGAGGGTGGCCTCGGGGGGGCAGGCGAAGCGGACGGGGGTGTAGCGGTTGGTGCCGCAGCCTGCGGAGACGTGGAGGTAGGAGCGGTGGTGGGGGGTGGTGTGGGTGGAGAGGCCCTTGACGCGGGCGGGGTCGAGGTCGCAGTTGGTGACGAGGGCGCCGTAGAAGGGGATGCAGAGCTGGCCGCCGTGGGTGTGGCCGGCCAGGATGAGGGGGTAGCCGTCGGCGGTGAAGGCGTCGAGGCTGCGGAGGTAGGGGGCGTGGACGACCGCGAGGGAGAGGTCGGCGTCGGGGGAGGGGCCGCCGGCGACGGCGGTGTAGTCGTCGTGGCGGATGTGCGGGTCGTCGAGGCCGGTGAACTCGATGTCGAGGCCGGCGACGGTGAGGCGGCCGCGGGCGTTGTTGAGGTTGAGCCAGCCGGCCTGGTCGAAGCCGTCGCGGAGTTTCTGCCAGGGGTTGTGGATGGCGCCGGTGATGCCCCGGCGGCCGCTGCCGTCGGCGTTGTTGGTGCCGTGGGCGCCGCTGCGGAGGGCCTTGAGGTAGCGGGTGGGGCTCTTGCGGGCGGGGCCGTAGTAGTCGTTGGAGCCGAAGACGTAGACGCCGGGGAAGTCCATCAGCGGGCCGAGGGCGTCCAGGACGGCGGGGACGCCGAGCGGGTCGGAGAGGTTGTCGCCGGTGTTGACGACCAGGTCGGGGCGGAGGCCCGCCAGGCTGTGCAGCCAGCGCTGCTTCTTGGCCTGGCCGTTGACCATGTGGATGTCGGAGACCTGGAGGATCCGGATCGGCCGGGCCCCGGCGGGCAGCACCGGGACCTCGACGCGGCGCAGCCGGAACGAGCGGACCTCGTACCCGGCGGCGTAGACGAGACAGGCGGCGCCGGTGGCGGCGATGCCGAGCGGGACGGAGTACAGCGGTCGCATCGGTCCATGGTCGCAGACCCCCGGAACGGCCCGACGGGGACCCGGGGGAGGAGCGGGCCGGGGACGGAAGGGGGAGATGAGAGGGAGGGCAAGAAGGGAGGGCAAGAACGGAGGAAGGGCGCGGGCGGGGGGCGGGGCGGGCGGTAAAGGGGCGGCGGCAGAGCGGGGCAGGTGCCAGAATCGGCGGCATGACGACGCTCAAGGAGCAGCTGCAGGAGGACCTCACGGCTGCGATCAAGGCACGGGACGAGCTGCGCTCGTCCACCCTCCGGCTGACGCTGTCCGCGGTCACCAGTGCGGAGGTGGCGGGCAAGCAGAAGAAGGAGCTGTCCGACGCCGAGGTGCTGCAGGTGATCGGCAAGGAGGCGAAGAAGCGCCGGGAGGCCGCAGAGGCGTTCGAGGGCGCGGGCCGGGCCGACCAGGCGGCGCGGGAGCGCTCCGAGGGCGAGGTGCTGGACGCCTACCTGCCGAAGCAGCTCTCGGACGAGGAGCTGGCCGCGCTGGTGGCCGCCGCGGTGGCGGAGTCCGGGGCGAGCGGCCCGCAGGGCATGGGCGCCGTGATGAAGCTGGTCCGTCCGCAGGTGGAGGGCAAGGCGGAGGGCGGCCGGGTGGCCGCCGCCGTGAAGGCCGCCCTGGCCGGCTGAGGTCGGCTGGCTGGCTGGACGGACGGGCAAGAAGCGGAGAGCGGAGCGGCCCGCGAGGAGGATCTCCTCGCGGGCCGCTCCGCGTCCGTCGTCCCGCCGGGGTCAGTGCCGGCCGGGCTTGCCGGTGTTCCCGCCGATGACGTTCGGCGGGAGGGTGACGCCGCCGATGGGGTTGTTGCCGCCGGTGGGCCAGCCGTTGCCGCCGCCCTGGGCGTTGTCGCCGGACGGCGGGGACTGGTTGTCGCCCGGGCCGGGGGTGGCGGGCGGCTGGGTCGGCTGCGGGATGTCGACTTTCTGGAAGGTGGCCTTGGGGCTGCCGCTCAGGGCGTCGTTCATGGCGAGCTGCCAGATCGGGCCGGGGCCGTCGGCGCCGTAGACCGCCTTGAAGGGGTGGCCGCCGATGGTGATGTTCTTCATCGAGACGTTGCCGCCGACGCCGCCGAGCCAGACCGAGGTGGCCAGGTTCGGGGTGTAGCCGGTGAACCAGGCGGCGAAGCGGAAGTCGGTGGTGCCGGTCTTGCCGGCGATCTGGCGGCCGTCGTCGAGGCCGAGGGCGGAGCCGGTGCCCTTCTCGGTGACGCCGAGCAGCAGGGTGTTGACGCCGTCCGCGGTGGTCTGCGACATCGCCTGGTTGCAGTTGGCGCTGGGGACGGCGATCTCCTTGCCGTCGGCGCCGGTGACCGAGGTGAGCGCGACCGGCGCGCAGTAGAGGCCGCGGGCGGCGAACGCCGCGTAGGCGCCGGCCATCTGGAGCGGGCTGACCTCCTGGGTGCCGAGCACCATGGAGGCGACCTGCTTGATCTTGGTGCCGTTGGCCAGGGTGCCGAGGCCGAGCTTGTCGGCCATCTGCTTCATCGGGCAGAGGCCGACCTGCTCCTCCAGCTGGATGAAGTAGGTGTTGACCGACTTCTGCATGGCGACCTGGAGGCTGTACGGGCCCTTCTCCTCCGGCGACTCGTTGGTGAGCGTCTTCGGGTCGTGGGTGGTGCCCTCGCAGGTGGTCATCCTGGGGTACTCCATGCTGTTGGGCGAGGAGAACTCCTGGGTGATCGGCACGCCGGACTCCAGCGCGGCCGCCGCCATGATCGGCTTGAAGGTCGAGCCGGGCGAGAAGCCGTTGCCGCCGCCCATCGAGGCGCCGACGTTGAGGTTCAGCACGATCTGGTTCTTCGAGGTGTCCAGGCCGTACGGGCGGGTCTGCGCCATGGCGAGGATCTTGCCGGTGCCGGGTTCGACCATGCTGCCGGCGGCGGACACCGGGTCGGTCACCCGGACCTTCTTGGTGACCGCGTTGTACATCGCGCTCTGCTTGTCCGGGTCGATGGTGGTGTTGATCTTCAACCCGCCCTGCGACCACAGCTTCTGGCGGTCCGCGGCGGTCTTGCCGAACGCCGGGTCCTGCTTGATGACGTGGCGCACGTAGTCGCAGAAGAAGCCCATGCCGTTCTGCGCGGTGATGCAGCCGTTCTGCGGCTCGGAGTACTTGATGCCGAGCGGGGCGTCGAGCGCGGCCTTGGCCTGCTCGGGGGTGATGTGCTTGTACTCCAGCAGCTTGTTGATCACCGTGTTGCGGCGGGTCTGCGCGGCCTGCGGGTGGGCGATCGGGTCGTACGCCGTGGGGTTCTGGACCAGGCCGGCCAGCATCGCGGCCTCGGGGACGGTGAGGTCCTTGGCGCTCTTGCTGAAGTACCGGTTGGAGGCGGCCTCGATGCCGTACGCCTGGTGGCCGTAGAAGGTGATGTTCAGGTAGTTGGTGAGGATCTGGTCCTTGCTCAGGTCCTCTTCCAGCTTGATGGCGTACTTGAGTTCCTGGATCTTGCGGCCCAGGCTCTTCTTGGTGGCTTCGAGGAAGGCGGCCTGGTCGTCGCCGGCCTGCTCGACGAAGACGTTCTTCACGTACTGCTGGGTGAGCGTGGAGGCGCCCTGCGCGGTGGTGCCGGACTCGGCGTTCTTGGTGGCGGCGCGCAGCACGCCCTTGAGGTCGACGGCGCCGTGCTCGTAGAAGCGGGCGTCCTCGATGTCGACCTGGGCCTGCCGCATCACCGGGGCCATCTGGTCGGCGGTGAGGATGGTGCGGTCGCGGTCGTACACCTTGGCGATCAGGCCGCCCTTGGCGTCGTAGATCATCGACGCCTGGGAGAGGGTGGGCTGCTTGAAGTCGTCCGGGATGTTGTCGAACGACTCGGCGGTGTCCTTGGCGGTCAGGCCGAACGCCCCGACCGCCGGCAGCGCCATTCCGGCGACCAGGACGCCGGCGAGGACCGAGCCGCCCAGGAACTTGACGCCGTGCCCTGCCTTGTCCATCAGGGTGCCGGTGGATCGCGTAGGTGCCATGGGGAGAACCCTACGTCGCGGAATCCCGTACAGGGGGGCAGGTGTTCGCCTACGCTTGTCACAGAACTGCGACAGCTTCGCTCTGTTCATCGTCATCACTCTTGTGAGTGATGAGCTTTGTCCGTTTCGCGGGCCTTTGTCCGTGATCCGGACGAGTGTCGGGCGGGTCGCTGTCACGCACCGCTACGAATACCCCCCTGCCGCCCCCGGCAAGGCCCCCGACCTGCGGTCACTCCAACGAGTGAGCTGCTGGACACCCATAGTCCGATCGGGTCATGCGAGATTGGGCACACAGGGGCTGTTGCGTCGTGCCGTTCTTCCGTAACGTCCTCAACTGGCAACGGTGAATATGCCGTTGCCGCCGTGGGGGAGCCCCGAATCGGGAGAGGACGGCGCCGGGATGGGCTGGGTGGACGACTGGAGCGCGCAGGCGGCGTGCCGCACGAGCGATCCGGATGAACTGTTCGTGCAGGGGGCGGCGCAGAACCGCGCCAAGGCGGTGTGCAGCGGGTGTCCGGTGCGCACCGAGTGCCTCGCGGACGCGCTCGACAACCGGGTCGAGTTCGGCGTCTGGGGCGGAATGACGGAGCGCGAGCGGCGGGCGCTGCTGCGCCGTCGGCCGACCGTGGACTCCTGGCGCCGGCTGCTGGAGACCGCGCGCACCGAGTACGAGGAGTCGCTGGCGACCGGCGTGGTCCTGCGGGACTACGCCCAGGCGGGCTGACGCTCCGTCAGCAGCGGTCGGCGGGCGGGCCGGTGGGTCACTCGGTGGGGGAGCCGAGTCGGTCACCGACCGCCCGCAGGCCGTCCAGGTCGTGGACGTCGCCGGGGAGGGCGGCCACCTCGACGATCGGTACGTCCGGGTAGACCGAGGCGAAGCGGTTGCGGGTGCGCCGCTCCCTCGCCATGATCTGCATCCGCTCGGCGTGCAGCCGCAGCAGTCCGGCGGCCAGGGTCTCGGCCTCGGCGCCGGCCCGCGGCGCGCCGTTCTCCTCCAGCGCCTCGGCGGCGGCCAGCGCCCGTTCGGCGGTGAGCTGCGGGGCGCCGGTGGTGTGCACCCGGTTGAGCACCAGGCCGGCCAGCGGCATGTCGTCGGCGGCCAGCCGGTCGACGAAGTACGCGGCCTCGCGCAGCGCGTCCCGCTCGGGGGCGGCGACCACCAGGAACGCGGTGCCCTCGGCCTTCAGCAGCTGGTAGGTGCGGTCGGCGCGCTCCCGGAAGCCGCCGAACATCGAGTCCGTCGCGGAGACGAAGGTCTGGATGTCGGTGAGCAGTTGGGCGCCGAAGATCTTGCCCAGGGTGCCGGTGATCAGTCCCATGCCGACGTTCAGGAACTTCATCGCGGAGCGCCCGCCGACCTTGGCGGGGGCGGTCAGCAGCCGGATCACCTTGCCGTCCAGGAAGGACCCGAGGCGGGTCGGGGCGTCCAGGAAGTCCAGCGCGGAGCGGGACGGCGGGGTGTCGACGACGATCAGGTCCCAGCGGTCCTCGGCGCGGAGCTGGCCCAGCTTCTCCATCGCCATGTACTCCTGGGTGCCCGCGAAGCCGGCCGACAGCGACTGGTAGAACGGGTTCTCCATGATCGCCCGGGCCCGGTCGGGCTCCGCGTGGGCCAGCACGACCTCGTCGAAGGTCCGCTTCATGTCCAGCATCATGGCCTGGAGCTCGCCGTCGCCGCGGGTGCCCTTGACCACCCGCGGGGTGTTGTCCAGCTCGCTCAGGCCCATCGACTGGGCGAGCCGGCGGGCCGGGTCGATGGTCAGCACCACGACGCGGCGGCCGCGCTCGGCGGCCCGCAGGCCGATCGCGGCGGCGGTGGTGGTCTTGCCGACGCCGCCGGAGCCGCAGCAGACCACGATCCGGGTCGTCGGGTCGTCGATCAGGGTGTCGACGTCGAGCCCGGCGGCCCGCGCCCCGCCGCCGTCCGCCGTGGCGCCACCGTCCGTCGCTGCCCGGTTCCCCGCCGTCATGCCGCTCCCTGTCGCTTCAACTCGCCCGCCAGGCGGTACAGCCCGGCCAGGTCGACACCCTCGCCGATCAGTGGCAACTCGTAGGTGGGCAACCGCAGTTGCTGGAGGTCAACCCGCTGGGACCGTTCCAGCTCGACCCGTTCGGCGTGCTCCCTGGCCTGCTCCAGCAGCGGGTCGAGCAGCGGCGCGACGTTCGCCCGGACGGTCTCCGGCTTGCGCGAGCGCCCGCCCAGGCCGGCCTCGCCGAGGGCCAGCGCGACCTCCTCGCGGTGGTCGCCGTCGGCGGCCGCCACCGCCGCCGCGTCCAGCACCGGCGGGCGCACCATGTTGACCAGCACGCCGCCGACCGGCAGGCCGGACTCGCGCAGTTCGGTGATCCCGTCCACGGTCTCCTGGACCGGCATCTCCTCCAGCAGGGTGGTGAAGTGCACCGCCGTCTCGGGCGAGCGCAGCACCCGCATCACCGCCTGCGCCTGGGAGTGGATCGGCCCTATCCGGGCCAGGCCGGCGACCTCGGAGTTGACGTTCAGGAAGCGGGTCAGCCGCCCGGTCGGCGGGGCGTCCATCACCACCGCGTCGTAGCGGCGGCGCCCGTCCGGGCCCTTGCGGCGGGCCGCCTCGCAGGCCTTGCCGGTGAGCAGCACGTCGCGCACGCCGGGGGCGACGGTGGTCGCGAAGTCCACGAAGCCGACCTTCTGCAGGGCCTTCCCGGCCCGGCCCAGCTTGTAGAACATCTCCAGGTACTCCAGCAGCGCCTGCTCGGTGTCGATCGCCAGCGCGTGCACCTCGCCGTGGCCCTTGCCGGGCAGGCCGAGCTGGGCGGGCGTGACGGTGGCGATCCGGCGCTCCTCGTACGGCAGCGCGGCGATCCGGAACAGCTCGGCGATGCCCTGCCGGCCCTCCACCTCGATCAGCAGGGTGCGGCCGCCGTCGGCGGCCAGCGCGAGGGCCAGCGCGGCGGCCAGCGTGGTCTTGCCGGTGCCGCCCTTCCCGCTGACCACGTGCAGCCTGACGCCCTCCCAGTCCGGCTCCCGCGGCGCTGCCTGCTCGGTCGGCCCCGCCGTGCCGCTGGTGCCCGCCACGCCCGCTCTCCGTCCGTCGCTCTCGCCGGGCACCCGAGGCGGGCCCCTCACCGCGAGGGTAACCAGCGAGCGCTCCGGATGCCGGGAGCATCCCGGTGCCCCCGGTGAATCATGCCCGGTTTGTGTCCCACCTCACACCGGTCCGGGCGGGCGGCGGGGCGCGGGCCGGAGACCGCCGCCTGACGGCGCGGGGGGCCCGCCGGGCACTAGAGTCACCCCATGACCAAGTGGGAATACGTCACCGTGCCGCTGCTCGTGCACGCCACCAAGCAGATCCTCGACACCTGGGGCCAGGACGGCTGGGAGCTCGTCCAGGTCGTCCCCGGGCCGAACCCGGAGCAGCTGGTCGCGTACCTCAAGCGCGAGAAGGAGTAGTCATGAGCCAGGTCGAGCAGAGGCTCGCCGAGCTCGGGCTGACGCTGCCCGAGGTCGCCGCCCCGGTCGCCGCGTACGTTCCGGCGCTGCGCGACGGGGAGCACGTCCTGACGTCCGGCCAGCTGCCGATGGTCGCCGGGAAGCTCCAGCTGACCGGCAAGGTCGGCGCCGAGGTCACCGCGGAGGAGGCCAAGGAGCTGGCGCGGGTCTGCGCGCTGAACGCGCTGGCCGCGGTCAAGTCGGTGGTCGGCGACCTCGACCGGGTCGAGCAGGTCGTGAAGGTGGTCGGCTTCGTCGCCTCCGCGCCCGACTTCACCGGCCAGCCCGGCGTGGTCAACGGCACCAGCGAGCTGCTGGGCGAGGTCTTCGGCGACAAGGGCGTGCACGCCCGCAGCGCCGTCGGCGTGGCGGTGCTGCCGCTGGACGCGCCGGTCGAGGTCGAGCTGACGGTCCGGGTCCGGGACTGATCCGGCCGCTTCGCACGGGCCCGTCGCTGCTCGGCAGCGGCGGGCCCTTCGCGTGCGCGCCGCCGGCGGCCCTTCGCGTTCCCGGTAACGGCCGTTAACATCCGTGAGCATGCCCCAGATGCCGCCGTCCTGGCCCGCCCGTATCCGCGCCCTGACCACCGGGGAGCTCGTCCCCGCGCCGGCCAAGCCGTCCGCCACCGTGGTGCTGCTGCGCGAGGGCGCGGCCGGGCCGGAGGCGTACCTGCTGCGGCGGCGCGCCACGATGGCGTTCGCCGGGGGCATGTACGCCTACCCCGGGGGCGGGGTGGACCCGCGGGACCGGGAGGTGCGCCCGCCGTGGGCCGGGCCGTCCGCGGCCGAGTGGGCCGGGCGGCTGGGGGTGGACGAGGCGACGGCGTGCGCGGTGCTGTGCGCGGCCGTCCGGGAGACCTTCGAGGAGGCCGGCGTGCTGCTGGCCGGGCCGGACGCGCGGACGCTGGTGGAGCCGCGGGACTGGGCGGCCGAGCGGGCCGCGCTGGAGCGGCACGAGGTCTCGCTGGCGGAGTTCCTGACGGAGCACCGGCTGGTGCTGCGCAGCGACCTGCTGGCGGCGTGGGCGCGCTGGGTCACCCCGGAGTTCGAGGAGCGGCGCTTCGACACCTGGTTCTTCGTCGCCGCGCTGCCGCCCGGGCAGGCCGCCGCGGACACCGTCGGGGAGGCCGACCGGGTCGCCTGGCTGAGCCCGGCGGCGGCGCTGGACGGCTTCGCTGCGGGCGAGTTCGGGATGCTGCCGCCGACCGTCACGGTGCTGCGCGAGCTGCTGCCGCTGCGCACCGCGGCCGCAGTGGCGGCCGCCGCGGCGGACCGGAGGGTCGTCCCGGTGCTGGGGCGGGCGGAGGTGGCGGGGGACCGCATGACGGTGCGCTGGGACGGGTATGACGAGCTGACTATCGACGGCGTCTTCCCGGCGTGAGAACCTTCCCCCGGAACGATCACCGGCTCCGCCGGAGCGGCCGTTCCGGGCCGGTCCCACCCGGCCCGTACCGTTGACCGACAAGCGCACCGCACCGCCCTGACCTCGGAAGGAGACTCCGATGACCCACAACGACGTGGCTCGCCGGACCTCGGCCACGCCCGCCCGCCCCGTCACCCCCCGCGCCGTCGCCCACGACGAGGCGACGCCCCGGGAGACCAGCCGTCCGCTGACCCGCGACCTGCCGCCGCGCGCCCTGGTCCGCCCGCTCCCGTCGCGCCGGATCAGCCGCGACGAACGGGACGCCGCGTGAGCGCCGGCCCCGGCGGTACGGCGGACGCCGCGTGAGCGGCCCGCTTCCGGGCAGCCCCGCCGACACCGTCGGCGGGGCCGCCACCCCGCGCGCCCAGTGCGTGCTCGCCCCCAACCCGTCCCCGATGACGCTGGACGGCACCAACACCTGGCTGCTCTCCGAGCCCGGCTCCGACCTCGCCGCCGTCGTCGACCCGGGCCCGCTCGACGAGGCCCACCTTCGCCGGATCGTCGACACCGCCGAGCGGCAGGGCAAGCGGATCGCCCTCACCCTGCTCACCCACGGCCACGCCGACCACGCCGAGGGCGCCGCCCGCTTCGCCGAACTCACCGGCACGCCCGTCCGCGCCCTCGACCCGGCGCTGCGGCTCGGCGAGGAGGGCCTGCACGGTGGCCAGCGCCTGGACGTCGGCGGCCTCGACCTGCGGGTCGTCGCCACCCCCGGGCACACCTCGGACTCGCTGACCTTCCACCTGCCCGCGGACGGCGCGATCCTCACCGGCGACACCGTCCTGGGCCGCGGCACCACGATGGTCGCCCACCCCGACGGCCGCCTCGGCGACTACCTCGACTCGCTGCGCCGCCTGCACGCGATGGCCGCCGAGCACGGCGTCCGCACCGTCCTGCCCGGCCACGGCCCCGTCCTCGCCGACGCGCTGGGCGCCGTCGACTACTACCTGGCCCACCGCGCCGCCCGGCTCGCCCAGGTCGAGACCGCCGTCGAGGCCGGCTGCCGCACCGCCGCCGAGGTGGTCGCCCGGGTGTACGCGGACGTCGACCCGGCGCTGTGGCCCGCGGCGGAGCTCTCGGTGCGCGCCCAGCTCACCTACCTGACGGACCGCGGCCTGATCCCGGAGGCCTGAGGCCCGGTCCCGTTCTGGGGCCCGGACCCGGAGGTGCTGGGGCCCGGGAACGCGGAACCGCGCCCGGGTGCACGCGGGGTGCGGTCGGGCGCGGCTGCGGCGGAGGTTCAGCGCGAGCGGCGGGAGAGCCGTTCGACGTCGAGCAGGACGACCGCGCGGGCCTCCAGCTTGAGCCAGCCGCGGCCGGCGAAGTCGGCGAGCGCCTTGTTGACCGTCTCGCGGGAGGCGCCGACCAGCTGGGCGAGCTCCTCCTGGGTGAGGTCGTGGGCGACGTGGATGCCCTCGTCGGACTGGACGCCGAAGCGGCGGGAGAGGTCGAGCAGGGCCTTGGCGACGCGGCCGGGCACGTCGGAGAAGACCAGGTCGGACATCACGTCGTTGGTGCGGCGCAGCCGACGGGCGATCGCGCGCAGCAGGGCGATGGAGACCTCGGGGCGGGCGTGCAGCAGCGGGAGCAGGTCGCCGTGGCCGAGGCCGAGGAGCTTGACCTCGGTGAGGGCGGTGGCGGTGGCGGTGCGCGGGCCCGGGTCGAAGAGCGAGAGCTCGCCGATCATCTCGGAGGGGCCGAGTACGGCGAGCATGTTCTCGCGGCCGTCGGGGGAGGCGCGGTGCAGCTTGACCTTGCCCTCGACCACGACGTACAGCCGGTCGCCCGGGTCGCCCTCGTGGAACAGCGACTCGCCGCGGGCGAGCGTCACCTCGGTCATGGAAGCGCGGAGCTCGGCAGCCTGGTCGTCGTCGAGTGCCGCGAACAGCGCGGCGCGCCGCAGAACGTCGTCCACGAGCTTCCTCCTGCTGGTGTCATGGGCAGTGCTACTCACCACCAAGGATGACGCATGTCGCTCCGATCATATGAGGAGGGGGTGTGCCGAGGTGGGGCCTACGCGGCCATTCGCGCAGTTCGGGTGAGCGCCGGGGGCGTGCGGTGGCCGTTCGCGGCGGGCGCGCCGGAGTCCCGCACCGGCGGGCGCGCGGGCACCCGCCGGTGCGGGAGGGCTATCCGCCGAGGGCCTGGCGGGCGAAGGCGCGGGTGCCGGCGACGTGGTGGCGGGCGAGGGCGGCGGCGGTCTCGGGGTCGCGGGCCTTGATGGCGTCGAGCAGCCGCTGGTGCTCGGTGCACATCGGGAGGCTGGTCTCGTCGTCGGAGGTGAGCCGGAACAGGCGGCGCAGGCGGCCGTCGAGCGGGGCCATCATGTCGCGCAGCAGCGGGTTGCCGGAGAGCTCGACGATCTCGCGGTGGAAGTCGGCGTTCAGGCTGACGGTCTCGCGCAGCCGGCCGGCCTCGGCGGCCTTGCGGGTGCGGGCCAGGATCCGTTCCAGGCCGCGGACGCCGGCGGGGGTGGCGTGCCGGGCGGCGAGGCTGGCGGCGAGCGCCTCCAGGGACTCGCGGACGGCGAAGAAGTGCTCGGCCTCCTCGGGGCCGAAGTCGGCGACGACGGCGCCCCGGCGGGCCTGGACGGTGAGGAAGCCCTCGCGTTCCAGGCGCTGCATGGCCTCGCGGACCGGGATCCGGGAGACGCCCATGCCGTCGGCGAGTTCGCGCTCGACCAGGCGCTGCCCAGCCGGGTGCTCGCCCTCGATGATCCGTTCGCGCAGCTGGACGTAGACGAGGTCCGCCAGCGACTGGTGGGCGTCGCCGAGGGTGTCGGGCATCGGGGGCTCCAGGCGGCAGCGGGCGGACGGCGCGGGCAGTAGATCAGATCATTCCAGATCCGGGTGAGCCACCCCCTTGTCTGGTATTCGGTATACCAGATACCTTGACCGCTCACCCTCCCCCGACCGCCCCGGAGGCACCCGTGCCCGCCCTTCCTCCCCCCGGCCCCCGGCTGCTGCTGGACGCCACCCTCCCGGACGGGTCCCGCGCGGACCTGCGGATCGAGGACGGCCGGATCGCGGCCCTCACCCCCGTCCCGGCCGGGCGCGAGCGGGCCGAGCCGGGCCCGGGCGCCCGCGCGCTGGACGGCGCGCTGCTGCTGCCCGCCCTGGTCGACGGGCACGCGCACCTCGACAAGACCTTCCTCGGCGCGCCCTGGCAGCCGCACCGCGAGGCGGACGACCTGCGCGGGCGGATCACCGCCGAGCGGCAGCTGCGCCGGGAGGTCGCCGAGCAGGCGCCGGTGGCCGAGCGGGCGGAGGCACTGGCCCGCCGGATGGCCGCGCTGGGCACCGGCTTCGTCCGCTCGCACGTGGACGTCGACCCGGACACCGGGCTGGACCACCTCCACGCGGTGCTGGAGGCGCGCGAGCGGGTCCGGGACCTGCTCGACGTGCAGCTGGTGGCGTTCCCGCAGAGCGGCGTGGTGGCCGAGCCCGGGGTGGTCCGGCTGCTGGACGCGGCGCTCCGCGAGGGCGCCGAACTGATCGGCGGGCTCGACCCGTTCGGCTTCGACAACGACGTGGACGGCCAGCTCGACGCGGTCTTCGGCCTGGCGGAGCGGCACGGCGCGGGCGTCGACATCCACCTGCACGACGGCGGCGAGGTCGGCGCGGCGCAGCTGCGGGCGATCGCCGGGCGGACGGCGGCGCTGGGCCTGGGCGGGCGGGTCGCGGTCAGCCACGCGTACTGCCTGGGCCAGCTGGCCGAACCCGAACTCACCCGCACCGCCACGGCGTTGGCGGAGGCCGGGGTGGCCGTGATGACCAACGGGCCGGCCCGGACGATGCCCCCGGTGAAGCTGCTGCACGAGCTCGGCGTGCTGGTCTTCGCGGGCTCCGACAACATCCGCGACGCGTGGTGGCCGTACGGCACCGGCGACATGCTGGAGCGGACCACCGTCATCGGCCTGCAGGGCGAGCTGATGACCGATCGGGAACTGTGCCTGGCGGCCGAGTTCGCCACCGGTCACGCCGCCCGGGCGCTCGGCGTCGAGGAGTACGGGATCGCCGTCGGCCGACCCGCGAGCCTGGTGGCCGTGGCCGCGGGCTCGGTGCCCGAGGCGGTCGCCGCCCACCCCGAGCGGCTGCTGGTGCTGCACCGCGGCCGCACCGTCCTGGACCGGCTCGACGGCCCTCCGCGGTAAGTCAGTTCCCCCCCCCCGCGCCCCACACCCCCACGCCCCACACCCCCACGCCCCCATGCGCCGTACCCCGGAAGGATCCCCCACCATGTCCCTCACCCCCTCCGTGGGCCGGGCCCCCGCCCCGGCCGAACCGCCCGACCCGGCCGCCGCGCCCGCCGCGGGCCGACTGGCCAAGGGCCTGATCGGCACCACCGACCTGGTGTTCTTCGTGGTCGCCGCCGCCGCGCCGCTGACCGTGCTGGCCGGCATCGCCCCGTTCGCGATCGGCGTCGGCGGGGCGTCCGCACCCGCCGCGTACCTGGTCTCGGGCGCGCTGCTGGTGCTGTTCGCCGCCGGGTTCACCGCGATGAGCCGGTACGTGCGCAACGCCGGCGCGTTCTACGCGTACGTGGCGCGCGGGCTCGGCCGGACCCTCGGCGTGGTCACCGCCTACGTGGCGGTGGTCAGCTACAACCTGATCACCCCGGGCGTGGCGGCCGCGTTCGGCTACTTCGCGGCCGGTCACCTCGAACAGCGCACCGGCGCGCACGTGCCGTGGTGGCTGCTGTCCGGCGGCTGCGTGGCCGTGGTCGGCGTGCTCGGCTGGCTGAAGGTCACCCTGTCGGCGAAGGTGCTCGGCGTGGCGCTGGTGCTGGAGGTGCTGTCGCTGCTGCTGATGGAGGGCGGGGTGCTGGCCGAGCGGGGGACGGCCGCGCTCGACCCGGTCTCCTTCGACCCGTCGCTGCTCACCCAGGCCGGCGTGGCGGGCATGTTCGTGCTGGTGATCGGCGCGTTCACCGGCTTCGAGGCGACCGCGATCTACGCCGAGGAGGCCCGCGACCCGGCCCGCACCGTACCGCGCGCCACCTTCGTCGCGATCGGCTTCCTGGCGGTGTTCTACGCGCTGGGCACCTGGATCGTGATGGGCGCGTACGGCACCGACGAGGCGGTCGCGCAGGCCCGCGCCGACGGCGGCCCCGACCTGACCTTCCGGGCCGCCGAGCGGTTCGTCGGCCTGTGGCTGTCGGACACCATGCACGTGCTGATCATCGTGTCGGCGTTCGCGTCCGCGCTGGCCTTCCACAACGCCGCCGCCCGCTACCTGTACGCGCTGGGCCGCGAGGGCCTGCTGCCGCGCGGGCTCGGCCGGGTGTCGCCGCGGACCGGCTCGCCGGGCCCGGCGGTGCTGGCGCAGTCGGTGTTCAACGTGCTGGTGGTCGGCCTGGGCGCGGTGCTCGCCGCCGACCCGTACCTGGTGGTGCTGCTCTGGTCGAACAGCGTCGGCGTGCTCGGCATCATGGTGATGCAGGCGCTGGCGGCGGTCGCGGTGTTCGCGTTCTTCCGGAAGGACCGGCGCGGGCTGTCCGCGTTCCGGGTGGTGTGGGCGCCGCTGCTGGCCGCGGCCGGGCTGGCCGTGCTGACGGTGCTGGCGCTGTTCAACTTCGACCTGCTGACCGGGCGCACCGGCCTGGTCAACTGGCTGCTGCTGGTGCCGATGCCGGTGGTCGCGGCGGCCGGCTGGCTGGTCGCCCGGCGGATCCGGCGCACCGACCCGGAGCGCTTCGCCAAGCTGACCGAGGTGGACGTCGAACGCGACTGAGCGGGCGCGCGGACGGCGGTGCCCGCCCCCGGGAACGGGCGTGCACCGCCGTCGCGGCGTGCGTCAGCCCAGCAGCACCCCGTGCTCGGCGACCACCCGGCCGGCCTTCACCACCAGCTCGCGGGCCGGCAGGTCGACCACCACCTGCGGCACGCACTCGCCGTCCACCAGCAGGAAGTCGGCGGGCGCGCCGGGCGCCAGGTCGGCCCTCGGCAGGCCGAGCAGCTCGGCGCCGCCGTGCGCGGCCAGCTCCAGGCAGTCGGTCAGCTCGGCGTCGGTGCGGGCGTCGGTGGTCCAGCCGAGCAGGTGCGCCCGGTGCAGCATGTCGGCGTTGCCGTACGGGCTCCAGGAGTCGCGGACGCCGTCCGAACCGAGGCCGACCCGCACGCCGCGCGCCCGCAACTCCCGGAACGGCAGCACCTGGTGGGCGGACGGGGCGACGGTGGTCAGCGCGACCCCGGCGTCCGCCAGCAGGTCCGCGGTCCGCTCCAGTTCGTCGGCGGCCAGCTCGGGCAGACAGAACGCGTGGCTGGCCGTCACCCGGCCCTGCAGGCCGGCCGCGACCGTGCGGGCGGCGAGCTCGCGCAGCGGGCCCAGACCGGTGGCGCCGCGGTCGTGCAGGTGCACGTCGAGCAGGACGCCGTACCGCTCGGCGAGGCCGAACAGCAGGTCGAGCTGCTCGCGGCCGTCCGGACCGCCGCCGTCGAACCCGGCCGGGTCGAGACCGCCGACCGCGTCCACCAGCCGCTCGCGGGCCGCCTCGGTCAGCAGCTCCGCCGTGCCCGGGGCGCGCACCACGCCGTGCTGCGGGAACGCCACCGACTGCACGTCCAGCCGCCCGGCCAGCCGCTCGGCGGCCTCCCGCAGACCGGTGACGCCCGCCAGGCCGTACGCGGGGGCGACGTCCACGTGCGCGCGGACGGCGCGGGTGCCGCGGGTCACGGCGTGCGCCAGCAGGCGGTGCGCGCGGACGCCGATCGGGGCGCGCTGCCGCTCGTACAGGTCGACGTCGCCCGCCACGAAGTCGGCGAGACCCCGCGCCGGACGGCGGCTGTACCAGGGCTCGCCCCAGCTGGTCTTGTCCGGGTGGACGTGCGCGTCCACCAGGGTCGGCAGCGCGATCCGGCCACCGCCCTCCACGACGGCGGACGGCTCGGCACCCGGCGGGAGCCCGCCGACCAGGACGCCGTCCACGGCGACCAGGTCGGTGACCGGGCCGCCGAACGGGCGGACCTGGCGGAACAGCGTGACGTGCATGGTGGCGCTCCCGGGGCGGTGCTGAGGGCGCGAAGGCCCTGTCTGGCAGGTTGCGGAACCATTCGAACCGCTTCCGGCGCTTGTCGTCAACTCGCCTATGAGCAAAGCGAGTTGACGATTCACGCTGCCCGGACGAGGGCCCTCTCGGGACGAGCGGCCGCGCTGCTCGGCGCGGGCGCCGCGCACGCGGGGGCGGCGTTCCCGCGCGGACGAGCGGCGGCAGGCCGCCCGGGCCGCCGACCGCCACCGCTGGGCGCACCACCACCACGCCCGGCCGCCCGCCGTCCGGCCACCGCAGCACCGTGATCGGCACCCGCCGGGCTACCGCCTGCCGCCGGGTTGCCCGGCGAACCACCCATCCCGTCCGCCGCGCGCGTAGTGGTGGTGCTCCCGCGCGTCGGGCGGCAGCAGGATGTCCGGGCTACTGGCCGCCCAGACCGTCGCGATCGGCACCCGCCGGGCCGCCGTCTCCGCCGCCTGCCGCCGGGGTGCCCGGTGAACCGCCCATCCCGTCCGCCGCGCGCGTAGTGACGGTGCTCCCGCGCGCCGGACGGCGGCGGGTCGCCCGGGCCGTCTCCGCCGAGACCGGCACCCGCCGTGCTGCTGCCGGCAGCGGCACAGCCCCGCACTCCGTCATCGCCTCCGCCTTCCTCGGGCTGCCTGGTGAACCTGCCCTGCTGGTGAGCCTCCACGCCGCCGTCCCCCTTCGGCGGCGCCCGGGCCCGCCGGGCGTCAGGAGGGCGTAGGGAAAGCGGCGGTGGGCGTCAGGGAGGTGTCAAGGCCGGGCCCGGCGGCCGTTCCGGGTGGTCTGCTGGGGCCCGGGGCGCGGACCCCGGCCCGGAAGCCCGGGGTCCGCGGCCCGCACCCGGGGACCGGACGGAGGAAGGGGAGGCACAGCGGATGCGCGTCGTGGTCGGAGTCAGCGGGTCGTTCGGCGGCCTGGCCGCGCTGCACCGCGCCGTCGCCGAGGCGCGGCGGGCGGCGGACGCCGGCGGCGGCCCGGCGCGGGTGCTGGCGCTGCACGCCTGGGAGCCGCCCGGCGGCGAGTTCGGTTACCGGCGCTCACCCTTCCCGCCGCTGCTGTCCGCCGTCCGGGAGGCCGCCGAGCAGCGGTTGCGCGAGGCACTCGCCGCGAGCGGTGCCGACCGGGCCGGCGTGCCGGTCACCGCGCTGACGGTGCGCGCCGCGCCCGCCGCCGCGCTGCTCGCCGCCGCCGACCGCCCCGACGACCTGCTGGTACTCGGCCCGGCCGGCTCCTGGTGGCGCCGCGGTCTGCGCGGCTCCGTCCCCGCCCGCTGCGTGCGCCGCTCCCGCTGCCCGGTCCTGGTCGTGCCCCGCCCCGAACTCGCGCGGATCCTGGACGCGTCGACCGGACGCGCGGTCGACGCCGAACTGCGCGCGCTGGTCGGCCGCGGCTGACCGCCGCCGTCGGCGCCCCGCCGGGCGCCCGGCGCACGGTGGTGCCTTGGAAGCGCTCCCAAGAAAGATCCGTACGCATCTTCTGCACCGGCGGTGAACCGAAGTACAAAGGAAGCGGCGGAAGTTCGGGCTGTGGGGGCCGGAGCGTCCGCGCCTGGAGCGGCCCGGGCGGTGCGTGGGGGCACTGCCTGGGCCGCCTGTCCGCCCGCCCCGGCTCCCGATCCGGTCCCGTTCGCGTGCCGGGCGATCCACAATGGACGGCATGAGCGCGGACGAGGACGGACTCCCCGAGGTGGCCCGGCTGCTGGACGGCGGCGGGGTGGTGGTGCTGAGCGGGGCCGGGCTGTCCACCGAGTCCGGGATCCCGGACTACCGGGGGCCGGACGGGGTGCGCCGCAACCGGGCGCCGATGACGTACCAGGAGTTCCTCGCGGGGGAGCCGGCCCGCCGCCGCTACTGGGCGCGCAGCCATGCCGGGCGGGCGGTGATCGCCCGGGCCCGGCCGAACGCCGGGCACCTCGCGGTGGCCCGGCTGCGGGCGGCCGGCCGGGTCTCCGCCGTGATCACCCAGAACGTGGACGGCCTGCACCGCGCCGCCGGCACCGCCGACGCGGTCGAACTGCACGGCGGCCTGGACCGGGTGGTCTGCCTCGACTGCGGCGCCGTCACCGCCCGCACCGCCCTCGACGACCGCCTTGCCGCCCTCAACCCGGCCTTCCGGGACGCCGGTTCGCGGATCAACCCGGACGGCGACGTCGAACTGCCGGACGACCTGGTCGCCTCCTTCGCCGTCGCCCCCTGCACGGCCTGCGGCGGCGTCCTCAAGCCGGACGTGGTGTTCTTCGGCGAGAACGTGCCCAAGGGCCGGGTCGAGCACTGCTACCGCCTGGTCGACGAGGGCCGCGCCCTGCTGGTCCTCGGCTCCTCGCTCGCCGTGATGTCCGGTCTGCGCTTCGTCCGCCACGCCGCGCGGACCGGCAAGCCGGTCGCCATCGTCACCCGCGGCACCACCCGCGGCGACGACCTCGCCACCGCCCGGATCGACGCCCCGCTCGGCGAGACCCTGACCACGCTGACCGCCCTGACCGTCGGCCTGGCCTGATCCGGGGAGCCCCGTCCGCCGGGCGCCCGGCCCGGCCGCTACCCGCTGCTGGTCACCGGCGCCAGCCGACTCGCCTTCGCCGGCAAGGCCGACGGCTCACTCGTGAAGGCCGACGGCAGGCCGGTCGGCTCCGCCCGGATCGGCCAGGCCATCGACCTGCCGAAGGCCGACCCGACCGACCCGGACGAACCGGCCCGCCCGTCCGCCGGCGGCTACGACCCGACCGCCTCCGGTTCCGGTCTCGACCCACACCTCTCCGTCGCCCACGCGAAGGAACAGGTCAGCCGGCCCGGACGCTCCCCCGTCCGGGCCGGCCGACCGCGTGTCCGGCCAGCGGCGGAGCCCCGCCGGGGGCGTCCTCAGCGCCTCGGCCACCACGCGTCGACGCCCGCCACCACGCTCCCCGCGACCGTCCCCAGCAGCGCGCCCGCGATGACGTCCCCCGGGTAGTGCACGCCCGTGTGGACGCGGGAGTAGCCGACCGTGGTCGCCAGCAGGCCCAACGGTGCCGCCGCCCAGGGGAGTTGGGAGGAGACGCCGGTGGCGAAGGCGAACGCGGACGCGGTGTGGCCGGAGGGGAAGGACGCCGACTCCGGCATCGGCACGAACCGGGCCTCGGGGACCTTGCCCGCCTCCCGGTCCGGCCGCTTGCGCCGGGCCAGCGACTTGCCCAGCAGGTTCGCCGCCGCCGAGGCCACCGCCACCGACGCCAGCCCGACCACCGCCGCCCGGCGCGGCCGGCCCGGGACCAGCGCCAGCCCGCAGGCCAGGGCGATCGAGATCTTCGAGTGGTTCGCCGCGGTGGAGAGCTGCCGCAGCCGTTCGTCCAGGGTCGGGGTCGGCGTCGCGGCCACCGCGACGTACACCGCCAGGTCCACCGCCGACAGGTCCTCCACCACCCGCCGTCCGGTCGGCACCCACTGCTTCGACACCTTCACCGCACACCGCCGTTCGTCTTCTCCGTCCGGCCCGACGCCAGGTGCGCCAGCCGGCTCCACTTCAGGGTCGGGGCCGGGGCCACCGTGCCCGGCCGCTCGCGCGGGACCCGGACCCGCAGCACGCGGGGACGGATCACGCAGCGCACCGGCACGTCCAGCTCCAGGGCCTCGCCGTCCACCGCGACGGGAATGGTCGCGACGTCCGCCGTCACCACCACCTCGCGGCCGACCAGCACCGTCACCGCCTCCGCACTCGTACCACGCAGCGCCAGGTCCGCGGCCTGCGCCGCGCCGTCCACCCGCACGCCCAGCACGCCCAGGCGCCCGAGGTCCATCCGGGAGCGCCGCCCGGGGTCGAGCAGGTCGCCCGCGTCGTACGGGTTGTTGCTGACCAGCACCGCCTGCGGGCGTTCCAGCCGCTCGCCGCCGGTCTCGGCGGTGAGCTGCGCGCCCGCGTAGCCGACCAGCAGGTCCGGCAGCATGGCGAGGATCGTGGTGGCCTTCGCATCCCGGTACTCGGGGTTCTGGACGACCTCCGCGTAGGTGCCGAACGACACGTTGTTGACGAAGGCCCGGCCCGCGACCTCGCCCAGGTCGACCAGCAGCTCGACGCCGTCGGTCAGTGCGTCCAGGCAGCTGGCCGGGTCGTTGCGGTCCAGGCCGAGGTCGAGCGCGAAGTGGTTGCGGGTGCCGGCCGACACCACCAGGAACGGCAGTCCGTGCCGGGCCGCGACCTGCGCGACCAGCGCCTGGGTGCCGTCGCCGCCCGCCACGCCCAGCAGGTCCGCGCCGTCCGCGACGGCCCGCTCCGCCAGTTCGGTGACGTCCTGCTCGGCGGACGGGTCGAGCAGGACGACCTCCGCGCCCAGCTCACGGGCCCGCCCGGCCAGGTCGAACTTCTCGACCTTCCCGCCGCCGGACTTCGGATTCATGATCAGGACGGGTCGGCGCGGCGGATCGACCTCGCGCTCCGGCATCTCCCGGGTGTGCCGCGCCGAGCGCAGCGCCGCCCTCGCCAGTCCCAGGCCCACCGCCCACAGCGCCACCGCGCCCAGCACCCACGGCCACGTCCCGTTGCCGACGTACACCGCCAGCGCGCCCGCCGGGGCGGCCACCGCCAGCAGGACGCCGAGCCAGCGCACCGGACCGCGCCGCGACAGCGCCCACCACACGCCGACGGCCATCAGCACCAGCGCCGCCGCCCCGACCGCCACCACCAGGGCCCCGCGCAGCCCCGCCCCGGCGGCGAGCACCAGCACCGCCGCCAACCCGCACCCGATCGCCGCCCTCGCCAGCCACACCGGCTTCGCCGCCTCTCCCATCCGTCGACGGTAACGCCGTGTCAGCTACCCCGCCCGGCAGGACGCACGCCACCCGCCCCGGGCCGGCCGCTGGCCCGGTCCCGCCCCCGGACACGCCGACGGCGCGCGGCATTCCGCCGCGCGCCGTCAACTCGCCTGCTCTCCGGCCCGGTTCCGCTACTCGGCGGGCGTGCCGTCGGCGGCGATCCGGGTGAAGCCCAGGTACGGGTGCAGGGCCTTGGGCAGCAGCACCGAGCCGTCCGCCTGCTGGTGCTGCTCCAGCACCGCCGCGATGGTGCGGCCCAGCGGCAGGCCCGAGCCGTTGACGGTGGCGGCCGGGGTCGGCTTGCCCTTCTCGTCCCGGGTGCGGATGCCGGCCCGGCGGCCCTGGAAGGTGCCGAAGTCCGACACCGAGGAGATCTCCCGGTAGGTGTCCTGGCTGGGCAGCCACACCTCCAGGTCGTAGGTCAGCCGCGCGGAGAACCCGGTGTCACCGGCCGCCAGCATGACGACGCGGTACGAGAGTTCGAGCTCCCGCAGGCAGGCCTCGGCGTGCGAGACCATCAGCTCCATCTGCTCCCGCGCCTGCTCGGCCGCGCAGATCCGCACCATCTCGACCTTCGAGAACTGGTGCATCCGGATCAGCCCGCGGGTGTCCCGCCCGTACGAGCCGGCCTCCGAACGGAAGCACGGGGTGTACGCGGTGAGCGCCAGCGGCAGCTCGGCCGGCGGGACGATCTCGTCCGCGTACAGGTTGGTCAGCGGGACCTCGGCGGTCGGGATCAGGAACAGGTCCCGGTCCGCGACGCCCGTCCTGAACAGGTCCTCCTCGAACTTCGGCAGCTGCCCGGTGCCGGTCATGGTGCGCCGGTTCACCAGGTACGGCACCGAGTGCTCGACGTACCCGTGCCGGCGGGTGTGCACGTCCAGCAGCAGCGAGGCGATCGCCCGCTCCAGCGCGGCACCGGTGCCGCGCAGCACGCTGAAGCGCGAGCCCGACAGCTTGGCGGCCCGGCCGAAGTCCAGGATGCCCATGGCCTCGCCCAGGTCGACGTGGTCCTTGGGCGCGAAGTCGAAGCGCGGCGGCTCGCCGACCCGGCGCAGCTCGCGGGCGTCCTCGTCGGAGAAGCCGTCGGGGGCCTCGTCGTCCGGCAGGTTGGGGACGGTCAGCAGCAGGTCGGTCAGCTCCTGCTGGACCCGCTCCAGCTCCGCCTCGTTCTGCTGGACCTGCTCCTTGAGCGCGCGGGCGCTCTCCTTCAGCTCGCTGACGTCCCCGCCCTGCTTGGCGGTGCGCTGCACCTCCTGGGCGACCTGCTTCGAACGGGCCCGCAGCTCATCGCCGGCCTGGATGCCGCTGTTGCGGCGGGACTGCAGCGCCTCCAGCGCGGACAGGTCGAGCGCGTAGCCGCGACGTGCCAGAAGCCGGACGGCTTCGTCCCCCAGGTCGATCAGGACGCGGGCATCATGCATCGGAGTCGGTTCTCCCTCGGTCGGGCGGACACCGCCGGAACCACTGCCGGGCGGATTCGTCCCGACCGTAGCAGGGGCGGGGAAAGCGGTGCAGCGCCATATCCGTCCGGTGCGCGCGCCATCCGCCCCTCGCCCTTGCCGAGATGATCCCTGCGGAGATAGTCTTCGCATAGATGAATTCGGCAGGGAACGTCGACCGAGGGGAACCGCCATGTGGCAGCACGAGTACACCGCCGAGACCGCCGCCGCGCCGCACGCCGTCTGGGCCGTGCTCAGCGACCTGGACCGCTGGACGGACTGGGACACCTCGATGGAGGCCGTCGCCCTGGACGGCCCGTTCGAGGTCGGCGGCCGGGTCGTGATGACCCCGACCGGCCAGGAGCCGATCGTCTCGGTCATCACCCGGATCGAACCCGGCCGCGCCTACGCCGACCGCACCGAGTTCGGCGGCGCCGTGCTGGACTTCTCGCACACCCTGACCGCCCGCCCCGACGGCGGCACCCGGGTCGTCCACCGCCTGGAGATCACCGGTCCGGAGGCCGGCCGGCTCGGCCCCGAACTCGGTCCGATGATCACCGAGGACTTCCCGCAGGCGATGGCCGGCCTGCTCGCCCGCGCCGAACGGACCGCCTGACCCCGCAGCCCCACCGGCCGTAGCCCCACCGCCCGACCGCCCGGCCGCCCCGTAGCCTCATAGCCCGACCGCCCCGGGCGGAACGACACCGGAGCGCAACCGCACCGAAGGAGCACGCCACCATGGACGGACTGGTCGAGGGCCCGGCGAACAGCCCCGGCTTCTGGCTCTGGCACGCCACGCTGCGCTGGCAGCGCGAGGTCGCCGCCGCCCTCGCCCCGCACGACCTGACCCACCCGCAGTTCGTCCTGCTCTCCTGCGCGTGGTGGCTCAACGAGCAGGGCGCCGTCCCCAACCAGCAGGAGCTCTCCGCCCAGGCCGGCACCGACGTCCGCACCACCTCCCAGGTGGTGCGGAAACTGGAGGCCAAGGGCCTGCTCGACCGCACCACCGACCCGGACGACACCCGCGCCCGCCGCCTGCGCATCACCCCGCGCGGCACCGCCCTCGCCCGCGCCGCGATCCCGGCCGTCGAGGCCGTCGACCACGCCTTCTTCGCCCCGGCCGCGCACGGCGCGCCCGCCCTGGACGGCGAGGGCCTCAGCCGCCTGCTGCGCCGACTGGTCGACGCGCCGTAGCCCCGCCGGGGCCGAGCGGCCTCAGCCCCGGGCGACGAACTCGGCCACCACCGGCCCCAGCACACCCGGCGCGACCTCGTGGGTCTGCCCCGCCAGGGTGCGGTGCTCCGCGCCCGCCGCGGCGGCAGTCGCCGAGGCCGCGTCACGCAGCAGGGCCGGGCTCTCCCCGCCGTCGACCACCAGCAGCGGCACCGGCAGCGCGGCCAGCGCCCCGGCCGGCACCGGCGCGCCCGCCGCCCCGTCCAGCACCTCGGCGTCGTGCACCAGCGTCGGCGCCACCGCCACGAAGGCCGGCCACACCGGCGACTCGCGCAGCCGCGCGACCACCGGTTCGGGGGAGCCGACGAAGCGCATGAACCGGGCCACCGCCCCGCCCGGATCGCCCGCCAGCACGTCCCGCTCGACGTCCGCCCGGTACTCCGCGAACCGGGCGCGCTGCCCGTCCGAGGTGCTGAACGGCGGCTCGTACGCCACCACCCGCTCCACCCCGACGCCCGCCCCCGCCGCCCGCAGCGCCAGCGCCGCGCCCGAGGACAGACCCAGCAGCGCCGCCCGGCCGCCCGCCGCCGCGATCACCGCCGCCAGGTCCTCCACCTCCCGCTCCACGGCGTACCGGCCGCCCGCGCCGCTCTCGCCGCGCCCGCGCCGGTCGTAGCTGAACACCCGGTGCGCACCGGCCAGTTCCGCCGCCAGCCCACCGGCCGGACCGAACGCCCGGTGGCACATCGCCCCGTCCACGACCACCACGGCCGGCCCTTCGCCACCGGCCACCTGGTAGGCGATCCGGGTGCCGTCGGCGGAGGTCACGTACTCGGTCATTCCCACTCCCTCATCCATCGTCCTGTCACTGTCCACGGTGCCCGTCCGGCTCACTTCGCACCGCTCGCCAGGGTGTGCGCGACCAGCGCGTTCGCGTGGCCGTGCCCCAGCCCGTACTCGCTCTTCAGCCAGCCGACCAGCTCCATGTGCCTGGTCAGCGGCGAGTCGGTGATCAACTGCTGCCACTCGGCGATCGGACGCCCGTACTTCCGCTCGATCGAGGGGAAGTAGCTGGCCGGTCCCTTGACGCTCGTCCGCTGGTCGCTCATCTCACCGCTCCGTCCGTTCCGTTCGCTTCGTTCGTTCGCACCGCTCGTTCCGCCGTCACAGGAGTAGACGGGACACCCCGGCGGAACTGATCGGTCCCCGGGAGAAAACTTCCCGGGCCGCGTACGGTCGGCCCATGGCACGCATCGACGACAGCGCGATCGCCCGGGCAGCCGACTACCTGTGGACGGCGGGCCGGGTGCTCGAACAGCGCCGCTTCGCCCACCACTTCGGCCCCGCCCCCGACCCGGCGGGCGTCCTCGCCGCCCTGGACGCCTACCGGGCGCCCGGCGGCGGCTGGGCGTACGGCCTGGAACCCGACGTCCGCGGACCCGCCGCCCAGCCCCTCGCGGCCGGCGCCGCCGCCCGGATCCTCGCCGAGGCCGACGCCCTGAACGGCCCGCGCGGCACCGAACTCTGCGACTGGGCCGACACCCTGACCACCGAGGAGGGCGGCGTCCCGGCCGTCCTGCCGAGCCTGCGCGACTACCCGCACCCGCCCTTCCTGCCGATCGCCGACGACCCGCCCGCCGAACTGCTCGCCACCGGCCAGATCGCCGCCCCGCTGCTCCGCTCCGGCCTGCGCCACCCCTGGCTGACCGGCGCGGAGGCCTTCTGCCGCCGCGCCATCGAGGCGATCGGCACCACCCACCCGTACGAGGTGATCACCGCCGTCGGCTTCCTCGACGCCGCCCCCGACCGGGCCTGGGCCGCCGAACAGGCCGCCCGCCTCGGCGAGTCGGTGCGCGCGCAGCGGCTGGTGCTCCTCGACCCGGCCCACCCCGAGCAGGTCCGGCTCGCCCCCGGCTACGCGCCCGGCGAGTTCCACCTCCCGCACGACTACGCGTCCCACCCGGACAGCCTGGCCCGGGCCTGGTTCACCGACACCGAACTCGACCGCGGCCTCGACCACCTCGCCACCCGCCAACTCCCGGACGGCGGCTGGCCGATCAACTGGGCCCGCTGGTCCGCCGCCACCGAGAACGAGGCCCGCCCGGGCGTCACCCTGTCCGCCCTGCTCACCCTCCGCGCGTACGGCTAGACCCCTCCCCGGCAGCTACGGCAGCGCGTCCAGCCAGCCGTCCGCCGTACCGGTGCGGGCGTACAGCACCTGGCGGCCGGCCCGGTGCGAGGAGACCAGGCCGGCCGTGCGCAGGGCGGACAGGTGCTGGGAGACCGCCGGGGCGGAGACCCCGCAGCGGGCCGCCAGCTCGGTGGTGGAGGCCGGGACGTCCAGCTCGGTCAGCAGCCGGGTGCGGGTGCGGCCCAGCACGGGCACCAGCGCCTCGGCGCGCGGGCGCGGACGCTGCTCCCAGACGGTCGCGGCCGCCAGCGCCGGGTAGCAGAGCTGCGGCGGGTCCGGCGCGACGGTGCGGGTCAGCAGCCGGGGCCAGGCGAACACCGAGGGGACGAGCAGCAGCCCGGCGCCGGTCGCGATCCGGGTGACGGCGCAGTGCCGCTCCGACAGGTGCAGGGTGCCGTCCGCCCAGCGCACCGTGCCGTGCAGCTCGCCGAGCATGCCCGCGCTGCCCCGCTCGGCGGCCTGCCGGGCCCGCTGCAGCACGTCGGCCTCCAGCACCGCCCGGATCCGCGACCAGTACGGGGCGAGCGCCAGCTCCCAGAACGCCTCGACCTCGACGGTGATCCGCCGCAGCGCCGCCTCGGGCTCCCGCTCCAGCACCCGCAGCCGCCCGCTGCCCCGGCCGGCGCGGTCGGCCTGCTCGGCGCGGCCGGTCCGGTCGGTGCGCAGGCACGCCAGGTCGTGCCGGAGCAGTTCGGGGCCGGTGGCCCGGACCGCCGCCAACTCCTCCGCCAGCACCGCCACCCGCCGGGTCGGGACGGGGTTGAGGAAGTCCGGCAGGTGCCCGTACGGCGGGATCAGTTCGGCCAGCCAGCCGCGGTCCAGTCCGGCGGCGGCCAGCCGCGGCCGGACCTGCGCGGCCCAGCGGCGGTGCGGCGCGGGCACGGGATCGGCGGCCAGCGCGCGGAACGCGGCCACCACCTCCCACATCGGGGAGACCGCGAACCTGGTCAGCGCCAGGTCGCCCACCGACAACAGCAGCCCGGTCCGCACCGTCCCCGCACCTCCGCCCTCGCCGTGGATTCGGCCCCAGCTTAATCAATCCGCCCCCACCGACCGGCCCGGCAGCATCGACCCGTACCCCGCCCAGCTCTGCCCGCCCGACCAGCCCATCCCGACCGTACGAAAGCGAGCCCCCGATGTCCCGGACGACCGCCCTCCCCGCCCTTCCCGCCCGCTCCACCGAGCACGCCGCCGCCCTGCGCGCCCTCGCGGCGGCCGACGCGCCGCTGCTGCTCCCGAACGCCTGGGACGCGGGCAGCGCGGCGGTGATCGCCGCGGCCGGCGCGCCCGCGATCGCCACCACCAGCGGCGGCGTCTCCTGGTCGGCGGGACGCGGCGACGGGCAGGGCCTGGACCGGGCGGCGATGGCCGAGGCGGTGCGCCGGATCGCCGCCGCCGTGGACGTGCCGGTGACCGCCGACATCGAGGGCGGCTACGGTCCGACGGCCGAGGACGTGGCCGGGACCGTCCGCGCGGTGGTCGCGGCGGGCGCGGTCGGCGTCAACCTGGAGGACTCCACGGCTCCGGGCGGTCCGCTGTTCACCGTCGCCGACCAGGCCGCCCGCCTGCGCGCCGCCCGGGCCGCCGCCACCGGAGCCGGCCTGCCCGACCTGCTGCTCAACGCCCGCACCGACGTCCACCTGTTCGGCATCGGCGCCCCGGAGGGCCGCCCGGCCGAACTCCTCCGCCGGGCCGAGGCGTACGCGGAGGCCGGCGCCGACTCGCTGTTCGTCCCCGGCCTGCTCGACCTCGCCGCACTGGAGGAGCTGACCGCCGCCTCCCCGCTGCCGGTCAACGCGATGGCCGTCCCGGGCGGCCCGACCGTTGCCCAGCTCACCGCCGCCGGAGTCCGCCGGATCAGCCTGGGCACCGCCCTCGCCCAGGCCGCGTACACCGCCGCCCACCGGGCCGCCGCCGAACTGCTCGGCCCCGGCACGTACGGCGCGCTGGGCGGCGCGCTCGACTTCGGTGCGCTCAACGGGCTGTTCGCCGCCCGCTGACGGATGTCAGCCAACTGACGAAGATCAATCCCAGGCAGCGTCATCAGTCAATTGATGACGGTCGGTCAGGTCGACCGTCACGCTCGGATTGATCCACCGCCCCGCGTCGATCCGCAGGCGCGGGCGGTGCCGTGGACGTCGCCTCAGGAGACGGCGCGCTTCACCAGCTCGGCGATCCGGGCTGCCTCCGCCTCGCCCAGGTCGGCGATCGCGAAGTAGGTCGGCCACATCGCGCCGTCGTCCAGCTTGGCGTTGTCGCTGAAGCCGATCATCGCGTAGCGGGACTTGAACTTGGCGGCGCTCTGGAAGAAGCAGACGGGCTTGCCGTCGGCGTTGTTGTAGGCGGGCATGCCGTACCAGGTCTTCGGAGCCAGCTGCGGCGCGGCCTCGGCGACGATCTGGTGGAAGCGCCGGGCCAGCACCCGGTCCTCCTCCGGCATCTCCTCGATCTTCTCCAGCAGGTCCTGCTCCGCCTCGGCGGCCTTCGCCGCGGCGGACGCCCGCTTGGTCTCCGCCTTCATCTCCTTGGCGCGCTCCTTCATCGCCGCGCGCTCGTCCGCCGTGAAACCCTCGTGCTTCTCCGCCATGACCGGTCCTCCCGTTGCCGTGCCCGTTCCCTGCTGACGTCTTCGATCTTAGGAACGACGGGGCCCGGGCGGCTTCTCGGAAACTGACCGGGTCCGGTCCGGGACGGTCCCCGGACCGGACCCGGTGGGTCCGCCGCGCGGTTCAGCGGGCCTTGAAGGTCCGCAGCCGCAGGCTGTTGCCGACCACGAAGACGGAGGAGAAGGCCATGGCGGCGCCGGCGATCATGGGGTTGAGGAGGCCGGTGGCGGCGAGGGGGAGGGCGGCGATGTTGTAGGCGAAGGCCCAGAAGAGGTTGCCCTTGATGGTGGTGAGGGTGCGGCGGGAGAGGCGGATGGCGTCGGCGGCGGAGCGCAGGTCGCCG
>NZ_JBVHEH010000044.1:0-41734 GCF_055562955.1 Kitasatospora sp. NPDC015121 | reverse complement strand
AGTGAGATGCCCAACCGTTCCACAGCCCTGATCCAGAGCCTGAATACACTGCTCACTCCCGAACGCCTCGCACCGTACAAGGCCGCGGCCGGAGACGACAGTGAGATGCCCAACCGTTCCACAGCCCTGATCCAGAGCCTGAATACACTGCTCACTCCCGAACGCCTCGCACCGTACAAGGCCGCGGCCGGAGACGACATCGAAGGTGCACTGGATCTCTACGAATGGAACAGTCGCATCAGCGCTGCAGTGTTCGAAGACCTCGGTTACCTCGAAGTCGCGCTACGCAACGCCTGCCACAACCAGCTCATAATCTGGAATCAGCGCGAAAACAACGACGTGCCTTGGTATTTCAGAACAATATTCGGCCAGGAATCCCAGAAGGACATCGAAAAGGCTCGCCGGCGCTCTACTCGAACTGCCGATGTTGCGGGTGTATTGGTACGACTCTGCCCGCAACGGGATCCCGGACGCGCAGCAGGAACGCATCGGCGAACTCCCGAAAGTGAAGCTCCGACTCGGACGGTTCGGCGTCAACGGCGAGCAGAAGGGCGTCGATCTTCGGATCGGCCTCGACCTGGTGGCCCATGCCCGCAACAGGGCATCCGATGTGTTCTTCCTCGTCTCCGGCGACGACGACCTCGCCGAAGCAGTCGAAGAGGCCCAGGTGCACGGAGTGCAGGTCCTGCTGCTCGCGGTACCGACCGCCGACGGTAAAGCGCACGGCGTGAGCCGGCATCTGGTCCGCGGCCGATGACCTCGACAACATCGACGGCGCGGCGCTCGATGCCGCAGTGGTCAAAGTCGATCGCCACCCCGGGCCGGCGCCGAGACCCCCGCACCGGCCGTCGATGTCGACGACGACCGCAGCGGCGGCGCACCCGCCCACTCGCACTCCCCTCGACCTCGCGAGGCCTCAGCACACCCCGACAACGCCGCGACCGACATCGGTTCTGGCGTACAGTGTTTCAACGGGATCGCCCGCCCACAACCCGCACGGGTACGGTGACGACAACGACGAGCACGGCCCACTGATCGACGACGTCGTCTCCCGCGTTCTCACAGCGTTTCAGGAAAGCGCGACCGGTGAGGACCAACTCGAACTTCAGGCGGCGCGGCCCTCGATTCCACCGGACATCGACCGCGCACTTCTGCGGGACGCCTGCGACGTCACCCAGAAGTACGACCTGGACGAGAAGATCCGATACCGGTTGCGGGCACGGTTCTGGACGAAGTACGACCACTCCTGCGCCACGCCGCGAAGCTGACACACACCGACCCCGACGAACACCAGAGCACCGGCGCGAAAAAATGCAGTGCTGCAACAGATTCCGAACACACTGGACTGTCGGTGGGTACTGTCACGATGTTCCCATGGACCCCCGTGATGAACCGTTGACCGTTCCCGACGACTGCGTTCGGTGGTGCAGCGCCCGCGATCAAGGTCTTGCGGTGCTCGACGACATGGCCCTCGTCGACCTCGACTGGTGGAACACCCGCCTCGATCGCCACCGGATCCCGGTGCGGATCGCCGGCCACGACCGCGACGGACACCAGATAGACACCGGGACAGCGTATCTGAGCCGCAGTGATCTTCAGTGCGAGAGCGGCACCCTCGAAGTCGACGGTTGGCGGGATCTGAGCGCCCTCTACCTGTGCGCGGCGTGGCTCTACGCGCACCCGCACCGGGGCCGGGCACGGCGCTTCGTCGACGTCCGCACCCCGAGCACCCCGGATCAACCGTTCCGGGTCATCACCGAAGCGTTCGCCGCGTGCGAGCGATCCCCGGCGCTGACCGACGCCGGCCCGTTCCGGCAATGGTCCGGATGGCCGAAAACCCCCGGCGTCGGGCCGTCACTGTTCTCGTTGTACTGCTGGGCCACCCACCCCGACAGCATCTGGCGACCGCAACTTCTCGATCAACAATCCGTGTCGACCCTGCTCCAGCACGGCTGGCTGGAAAACCCCTCGGTCCCCCAGTTCACCGTCGCCCGCTACACCCGCTACACCGACCTGCTCCACCACTGGGCCCGACAAGCCGACACCACCGCCGAACTCGTCGAAATGTGGCTCACCCACCACTGGCGCACACAGATCACCGACGCCGACCGGGTGCGCCGCGCTCACCGCAACAACACCTGAACCCACACCCGTCGAGGCACCGGAAAAGACGGGCCCACCTCCCCGAACAGTCTCAGCCGGCGAACGGGGGGCGGCGCGATCTCATCGGGACTGTAAGAACAACGGTGTAACTCTGAAAGGAGATACGCCACTATGACTGATGTGATTGATCGTGAGACAGAGACGAACTCGGCTCAGCCGGGTATCAGCGATGCGCGGCTCAAAGAGCTGGTCGAGCAGGCGCGAGCCGAAGGGCTGCAGTTGACCGGAGATGGTGGATTGCTGTCGAAGCTGACCAAGCTAGTCGTGGAGTCCGCGCTCGAAGGCGAGATGGACGACCACCTCGGATACGGCAAGAGCGACCCGGCAGGCAGGGGCAGCGGCAACTCCCGCAACGGTAGACGCACCAAGAACGTGTTGACCGAGGCCGGCCCGGTCGAACTCGAGGTGCCCCGTGACCGGGATTCCTCCTTCGAACCGAAGATCGTGGCCAAGCGGCAGCGTCGGCTCTCAGGCGTGGAGGACATGGTGATCTCGTTGTCATCCAAGGGTTTGACGACCGGTGAGATCGCTGCACACCTGGCCGAGGTGTACGGAGCCGATGTGTCCAAGCAGACGATCTCGACGATCACCGAGCGGGTGATGGAAGGCATGGCCGAGTGGCAGAACCGGCCGTTGGACCCTGTGTACCCGGTGCTGTTCATCGACTGCATCCACGTCAAGATTCGCGAGGGCAACGTCGCCAACCGGCCGATCTACGTCGCGATGGGGGTGACTGTCGACGGCACCCGCGACATCCTCGGATTGTGGGCCGGTGAGCACGGCGACGGGGAAGGGGCGAAGTACTGGCTTCGGGTGTTGTCCGAGCTGAAAAACCGTGGTGTGCAGGATGTTCTGATCGTCGTGTGCGACGGTCTCAAGCATCTACCCGACTCGATCGAGCAAGTGTGGCCACAGACCATCGTGCAGACTTGTGTGGTCCATCTTCTCCGTAACACCTACGCCTATGCCTCCCGCAAGGACTGGTCCGAGATCGCCAAGGACCTCAAACCCGTCTACACGGCGCCGTCGGAGCAGGCCGCGCTCGACCGATTCGCAGAGTTCAGTGACAAATGGGAGAAACGCTATCCCGCGATCATCAGGCTCTGGACCAATGCCTGGGCTGAGTTCGTGCCGTTCCTACAATTCGACAACGCCATCCGGCAGGTCATCTACACGACCAACGCCATCGAAAGTGTCAACGCCCGAATCCGCAGGGCTATCAAGGCCCGTGGACACTTTCCGACCGAGGCCGCGGCCTTGAAATGCGTGTATCTGGCCATCATGAGCCTCGACCCGAAAGGCACCGCCCGCCAACGCTGGTCCAACCGATGGAAGGCAGCACTGAATGCCTTCGAGATAACGTTCGACGGACGGCTGTCTGCCGGACGAAAGTAGTTAGAAATCAATCAATTACACCGTTTTCTGGACAGACCCATCTCATCCGATACAGTCCCAAGGTTCAGCGGCTGGGGAGCCGGCATCGGCCGACGGCCCGTCGGTATGGGGAAGGGGAGAGTCGGCTGTTCAGGGCATTGTGCGCAACCGCAGCGATAAGTCGAGGGAAATTCGCATTCTGTGCCCGCATGGTGGAACCGTTCGGACACGGCGTGCCCGGCGTGCCGAGCGGCGGTCGGCCCCTGGTTCTCGTTTTCCGCTCGGTACTGTTTTCGGCCTTTTCGACGTGAGGAATCGTATGTTCGCTGACCGGTTGAATATGTTGTTCGAGGATTCACCGCGACTCGGTCACCCCGTCACCCAAGCAGAGGTGGCAGACGATCTGACAGCCGGCGGCTGGCGTATGTCGCGGCCCTACTTGTCTCAGTTACGCCGAGGTCTGCGGACGAGCCCTTCTCCGGATGTCGTTGCCGTGCTTGCGGATTACTTCGGAGTCGATCACGACTACTTTTTTCGGCCGGCCGGCAGCGAGTCCACGGACGCGTCGGCCGTCATCGACCGGCTCGAACAGGGGCCGCTGCGGCGCTTGTTGTCCTGCGTGGACGGTCTTTCCGAATCGTCCGCAGGGCTGGTCCTCGACATGGCCGAACGTTTGCGGCGCGCAGAGAAGTGTCCGGCAATCACTGCGGGCGACGGGTGCCACCAAAAAAATCTGACGTCCGGCCGAAGGCGAGTCTGAGATTCACACACGACCACCGATACCGAAACCTCGCGCGGGTCCTGGGACTGGCGCCACCCATTTGGGTCGATTCCGATACGCCCAAGCTCCTGTTTCGTCGGTCGCTGTCGGGTCGGGTTTCTCGGTGCCGCCACACTTGGGGTCGGCTACATCGGAGGCTGCTGCTCTCGCTCGATCGGGATTTGTGAGCTTGTGGCCGTGACGGTCCTCGATTGTTCGGCACTATTGATCTCGACAAAGATGTGACGGCTTTGCCGCCCACGATCGGGAAAAGGGAGTTCACTGATGGGCATGGCGAGTACGGGGCCGCGCACGGTCGTGCCCTCGGGCGTTCGGAATGAGCTGTACGAAATTCTGCGGAGCGGTGGTCCTCGCACCGCCCGAGACCGAGCGACCCTGATTGGACTGGTGAGATGACCGAGCGCAACGGGACGTACGTCGTCGCCGACCGTAAACCCTTGCAACCTCGAGCCGAACGAACGCGAGGAAAACTCCTCGCCGCGGCAGCCGCACGATTCGACGCCGAAGGCTACACACTCGCCAACGTCAACACCGTCATCGCCGACGCCGAAACCACCAAAGGTGGAATGTACTTCCATTTCGCATCCAAAGAATCGATGGCGCAAAACCTCATCGAAGAATGGTCCCGCGCGGTGCACCACGCTTTCGCAGATGCCAAAGCGACCCGATCTACCGCCCTGGCGCAGGTGGAGATGATCTTTCGGATACTCGCCCGCCGCCTCGACGCGAACCAGATCCTCCGGGCCGGAATGAAACTCAGCCTCGAACCCTCGATCGAGGGCTCGCACCAGACCTACCTGCGGTGGGTAGAGAACACCGACGACCTCGTCGCACGCGCCATCGAGGCCGGCGACGTCCGTGAAACCCCGGCGGTACATCGACTCGCCTGGAACCTGTGGGCGGGAACAATCGGCGCCACACAAGCGATTCCCGCGGACTGCGACGAGGTCAGCCTGTCGACCCGAATCGACGATGCCATCGCAGCGCACTTCTCGTCCATCGCGACCAACCACATCTGACATCGAGACCGGCAACACCTCCGGCGAAGACGCGAACCGCGCCGGGTCGGCAAACCCCCACCGCGTGCTGCACCGCATCGGACAGCGTCGAGGGCATCGGAAAGGACGGGCACACCCGGCTTCCCCCGGGCGGTCTCAGTCGGCGGGTGGGGGTGCGCTCGAGGCGATATCGGATCGTCGCCGGATGATCGCATCGAGGGCATCGCACAGGCTGATGCTCTCCTGCAGCAGCTGCATGAGCAGTTGTTGGCTGTGCTCGTCCATCGTGCGGCCCTCCACCGCCATGATCGGGGTGAGCGCGGCGAGCTCCGAATCCGCCTGCGCCTCGGTCACACCTCGCTGTGCCGCCACTACCGCTCTCCTCTCGCTCCCTGATCCAGTCCACCGTCATCGACGGTGGCTCCATCCCATCACCATCAGTACATCGGTGGAGGGAACGACAGCGAGCCTGCCATCGTCGAGTGCTGATTCCACACCATTTTCGTGGACTCCGCGCGGGCCTGAAGCGGTACCACCCTGGCGGATCAATGCCCGGAACGGCCGGCTTCAAGCCTCCGCCGCGCCGGCGACATGGACGTCGACGACATGATTTCGTTCGGCCCACGCCGCACCTACCCGTCGACCCTTGTCGTGAACGGATCGGTGCATCTCACCCACACAGCGCAACTATCGGCGGACGTGCGCGGTACGGATGAGGTCTGCCACAGCGCGCCGGGTCCGGTCGTGCCGGGGGTCGTGGGCGAGGTCGCCGGTACGCACGCGCTCGGTGAGTGCGGCGATCACTTCCGCGCAGGCGCGGGGACTACCCAGCACGATGGGCACCGCCGTCTTCGGGTCCGGCGCAGCGGGGCTTTCGGTCCGGTAACTGATGAGGCCCACGGCATGCGGGGGGACGGTTCGGCGGAACGTCGCCCGCAGATCGTTGATACCCCGGTACAGCCGGTCGAGGTCGGTGAGGGCGACCTCGTCGGCAACGAGCCTGCGTTGCAGAGCGCTGAGCACCGACAGTGCCGCGTCGATGTCCTCGGCCGCGCGGGCCGCCGCGACGGTCGCGCTCATCCGCTCCGGAACCGGTTTCTCCACCACCCGCGTGTGGTCGCGGATCTGCAACCCGATCGCGCCGCGTTCGCCGGCGCGACGCTCCTCGGAGGCGAGTTTGCGGCAACGATCCGAACACCACCGGGCCGGCCGGCCACGTGGCTTGACGGTGACCGAGTTACCGCAGCGTGGGCACAGGTTCGGGTCCATTTCGTCAGCATAAACATTTCGTCGCCCGAAAACATTGTCAGTCTCGTCACCTGAATGCAAGAGGTGTGTGGCACCTGGGGCGAGCGAGAAAGAACCCTTCGGGATAGAGGGCGGTAGAGATCGGTAGAGATCGGTAGATGTGGGCAGAAGCGCGTGACGAGCGAGCACGGCCAGGAGAGCAGCGCGGGCGATGAGAAGGCGTCGAGAACTGGGGAGGTAAGCCGGGAACGGCACCCGAGCCCGGCAGGTTCATCGCCTGGTGCCGAGGTCCGGAACGGCGTCCGCCGCCTGAAAAACATTTCGTCGCACGAAAGTACGCCCCCGCAGTCTGAAATTCAGCAAGAGGTGTGTCTGAAATATCTGGGTGAGGTCGTCACGGACAGCGACGCGCGTTGCCATGGACCCTTTCAGGGAGTAGGTCGTTGTCGGCAGGTGCTGCGATGCTCGAAGGCGTGCAAGAAATTCGGGTGAAAGTCAGTCGATGGGAATCGCGCCGACTGTGGTGGCGCGCCGGCACCCGGGCGCCGGGGTTGGTGCTCCACATCGAGGGATACAGCACCCCGACCCAGACCTACCGAACCCGCGATCTCGACCGCGCCCGCGCGATGGTCCTCGACTACCTCGAGGTGATCGGGAAGCCGGCACCGCCCGACATCGCCATCTGCTGGATCGAGACCGGCACATAGCCGAGACCCTCGGCGGCCCCAATCGAAGAACACCGGCACGAGCACGCCGGAGCGTCTCGCGGCTTCGCAACAGAAACCCCGCGCTGGGCGGGCGCGGATGTGATGCCGGAAACGACGCGTGACCGATTCACCGGCAGATTCTGTCGAGCTGCTCTGCGCGTGAGCGACCGTAGCCAGCTCTCTGGTCGACGGTTATCGAGGTGTCGGTTTCTCGTTGCCCAGCGCAGCGCCCCGGACACCGGGACGCGGCCGGCAGGCCGCGGTAGCCGACTTAGGGCACCTAAGTTTCTATCTTGCTCCGTTGCCTCCCCCGCGGAGTTCGGCGCGACCGCTCGCGCACCCGACCGCACGGGCGGAATCCAAAACCACGGGGTTTTGCAATATCTTGCTCTGCTCGAGGTGCTCTGCTCGAGGAGGGCGGCGCACGGGGAATCTGCCCGTGGTGTCACCGCGCGATCAGCCCACCGACACGAGGACGGCCGCGGGTGTGGTGCTCGGATCAATGCCGACGCGATGCGCACAACGCCCGCAAAGCAGCCCGCGCCGGCGTCGTCGGAATGCGCGTGATCCGGCAGACGGAGACCGTCGCACCCTCGGCCCCACCCGTGCAGCCGACCGAAAGACCCGGCGCCGCATCCGAGACGTTCGACCCCGCCGACGCGCTCCTGCACGTCACCCACTCCCCCGAACTGATCGCCCGCGTCCTGCGTGTGGTCACCGCCAACCTCGGCCCCCGCAGCATCGACCGTCAACTCCCCGGCCCCATGCACGACGCCGCCGTCGAACTCGCACCGCTCCTGGCCGATTACATCCGGCGCACCCGTGCGCCGGCGGCCGAGGCGACACCGAAAAACGGAGCCGCCGCTGCCTTGTCTCGTCAACAGCGGCGGGCACTGCAGCGCAGCACCGGAAAAAGTCGGCACTGACACCCGACACCGAAAAACTTTCCACCCACCCCGCTGTGGCGATGCCTCCACGTGACGATGCGAAACGAGACCACCGGATTGACCGGGTCGATCAGTGTCCGTGCAGATCGCTGATCACCCCTCCCTACGTCTGCCGCCGCAGTGAAGGTTGCAGAAGCAGATACCTGAGTCCGAAGGACTGCGTACCGCCGTAGTCCCGCCACGAACACCGATACCCCGATTCGAACCCCAAGCTCTCCCCGACCCGGTCGTTCTTGAGCTGCCACTGCAACGATCCGGGTTCGACACGACGGCCCTCCCACAACCGGAACTCGTGCGCCTGCGAGCGCACCGTGGAATTCCGCTCACTCCAAAACGGGTAGTTCGTCAACGTCAGAGAAGCCCCGGCCTCGACACTTCCGTCGAGAATGAGCCGTTCGACGCGTTGAGCGTCCCGCCAGGTTGCCGCCGTATCGAGATCCGGCGCCCCCGAAGAAGAAAGCTCGAACACCTCACCGTCGACGTCCGCCAGCAGACGCTTCTTCGGGTACTTCAGCTCCAACGCGATACGACGACCACCGAGCCGCCCGAGCACATCGACCGCCAGCCGAGACCGTCCGCCCACCCGCTCACTGACGGCCACCTTCTTCTCCAACCGAACCTGCTCCACCTCATCCGCCATCACCGTTGCCAGCGCAAGCTGGAAGTCGCTCTCCGAGTGGAACAGAGGCCGCTCTTTACCGAGTCGTTCCATCCACGACTCCACGTACGGTGCAAGATCGAACATTCAGCAGCTCCACTTCGATAGACGGATGCTCTCCAGACCCGGTCAGGGAAATTCCGTAGACGTAGCTTTCCAGCAGGAGGCCAAGCGCGCGGATTTTGGGTGGGGGGCCGGGATACCTGATATGGCTTGGCACGTCCCACCCGAATAATTTTCTATATGGCTCGGCGTGTCCGACCTGAATAGTGATCGTGATGCGGCACGCTGTCCCCATGGACACCTCGGGGGCACTGTTACTCAATGACACGCAGTGGGCTGACGAGGTACTCCTCCCACACCGCCCCTACGCGACGAACTACCTCGAGCGTGGCCAGTACCGGATGCACCGCGACGACGCCCTGACGATGCGTTACGTCGAGCACTCCCCCCACGCACTGCTCGGCTCGATCGTCATCGACTGCGACCATCCAGATGCGGCGATGCGAGCCTTCGAGAAACCCTCGGACCATCCCGCCCCGAACTGGGTCGCCCAGTCCCCCTCCGGACGCGCGCACCTCGGCTGGTGGCTCGGACCCAACCACGTCTGCCGCACCGACTCCGCCCGCTTGACCCCCATTCGTTACGCGCACCGCATCGAGACCGGGCTCAAGGTCTCCGTCGGCGGCGACTTCGCCTACGGCGGGCAACTCACCAAAAACCCCATTCACCCCGACTGGGAAACCATCTACGGACCGTCCACTCCGTACACGCTGCGGCAACTGGCCACCATCCACACCCCCCGCCAGGCACCCCGCCGCCCCGATCGCGCGGCCGGCCTCGGCCGCAACGTCACCATGTTCGACACCGCCCGCAAATGGGCCTACCCCCAGTGGTGGCATCACCGGAACGGCACCGCCGATCAGTGGCTACGTCTTGTCCTGCAGCACTGCCACGCCGTCAACACCGAGTTCGCCGATCCCCTGCCCTTCGTCGAGGTTCGGGCGACCGCGTACTCCATCGGTAAATGGATCTGGCGCAACTTCGACGAAGCCGCCTACCGCGCACGCCAAGCTCACCTCGGACGTAAAGGTGGCAAGGTCATGACACCTGCAAAGATCGAAGCAAACCGGAAACGAGCCACGAAGTTCGATCTCGCCACAGCAATGGAGTACGCGCTATGAGCCAAGGTGGAGCACGAGCCAAGCAACGTCGAACCATCACTGCACGAGAACTCGCGGAACGCCTGGGGTCTTCCGAGCGAACCGCTCGACGCCTCATCGCCGAACCACGGGATGAGTTCCTCGAGCGCGCCAAGGTCCGCCGTGACCGCGTGGTGTCACTACGAAACCAAGGCATGAAATACCGGGACATCGCCGAGGAAATGGACATCACCATCGGAGCCGTCGGGCGGATACTGCATGACGCCCGCAAAATCGAAGAGAAGGAAAACCCGGTCCGTGACGCCTGCTGACCTGAGCGGTCCCCCGTGGCAGCCGAACCCTGCTCACTTGCGCGCTGCGTCTACCGTGCCGATGCAGTATCCGAGTGCACTGATCCGCACTATTCATTACGCGCTGAATTTCCTCGACCGTGAACTCGCCGAACACCCAGAAGACGAGATGATGGCTCAAGCCGAGACCCGCGACGTCTACAGCCTTCTCGTGGAGATCACCGCGGCTCTGCATGGTCTCAGCTCCGAAGCCGATGTCACCGACGAGCAGATCCAGAACGCCCGGTACTGGATGCTCGGACAGTTCGATAATCCTCTTAACCCCACTACGTAGGACTGTACTTAGGACTGAGAGCAAACTGGCTTGCATCCTGGTCCAGGCATCGAATACTCCAAAACTCAAAATTTCTAGAAAGCTTTATTGTTAGAAACAATCTGCAACCTGCAAAATATCCGTTCAACCAAGGACGAGGAAAGATGCCCCCCACTAACTACGCAGCCTGCAAGCACAGCGCCACCTTGAAGGTGACGGATGAAGCTGTCCTGAGCATGCTGAGAGGACTCGCTCAGTACTGCGAATCAGGAACCTACCCACAGATCGCCTGGGGAGGCACCAAAGTCAATCACTGGCTGGCAGCTCGTAAGCACGCCACCTTCCGGTTCACGCAGCCCGACGACCGGGAATTCTTTATCAAAGAGGCAACCCGGCTACTCCCTGCAGAAACATGGGAGCTCACGATAACTAGCGACCACGATCCAGCCACGCCGCAGCGCAGGTAGGTGGTCCGGGTAGATCATTACCTCGCTACAAGAAGAAGACCCTGATACGTGGTGGCCTACTCAAGACGAGTGCACCGCGAGTTCCAACTGATCACCAAACTAACCTGCGTGCCTTCGCCTTCGTGGTATGGGCTACACCAAGAAACTCTAGAAAGTTATTTTGTTAGAAACGATGATTGTACTTGCGTTTCTTGGTTGTTGAGCCACTGCCAAAGCGCCTCGTACACAGCGTCCTGCATGCGGATCCCTCGCTGTGCGCAGGCGGTTTTGACCATTCGCTGCAGATCAGGCGGAAGCCGGGTCGCGAAAGCGGTCACCGTGGCGTCCTTTGGAAGTGTGGGCGGCGCCGCCGCAACCTCCCGAGCGAGTTGCGGAGTAAATGGGTGGGGTCTAGCGGTCTCGGTGACTCGTGGTGTTGCGAACGCGGATGGCTTCTTCTTGGCGGTACTCATGCGACGGTCACCGTAGAGAGCACTCGGTCCAGAGCCGCGTCGAATGCAACTGTCACCTCATGAACTGCTGGACGGACGCTGTGCACCGGGAGATGGTCACCAGTAGCTTCGGCGACCGCAGCACGTTGGGGGACCACCATCGGCAACACCATCTCTCCCAACGCCTCCCGAATTTCGCTGGCCCGATGCGTAGCTTCTCGACCCTGCGCCGGAACCCTGCCGAGCAGGACACCGGAGACGGTGAGGCCGGGGTTGTAGTAGCGGGTAATCGTCTCTATCGCGTCCAGAATCTTCGACACTCCACGGCTAGCCATGAACGATGGTTCAGTCGCGATCAGTGCAGTGTCGGCGGCGATGAGAGCATTGGAAACAAGTTTGCCGACGCTGGGAGGGCAGTCGATCAGCACCAGTGGGTATCGCTGGCGAAGATCGTCGGAGTCGAGCGCTGCTCGCAGACGCTGTTCGACTCCAAGCCCGGAGACCGCGTCCAAGTCGGCCAGATCCAGATCCGAGGGGATCACGCTGACGTGGTCCCACGTCGAGGTGTGCACCGCATCGGCTGCGCTACCGCGAAGCTCCTGAGCGAGTAAATTCGCGGCGGTCTTGCCTGCGAGCGGGTACTCGATACCGAGCGCCTCTGACGCGTTGCACTGCGGGTCGAGATCGATCACCAGAGTTTCGATCCCGCGGGCGCTCGCTGCTGAGGCAAGCCCGAGCACGGTGGTGGTCTTGCTAGACCCACCCTTCTGATTAACAACAGCAACCACAGTCATAACCAATACTCTAACAATCTAAATTGTTAGAAATAGCTATCTAGCATGCGTGTCGAACGACCAATCCCCAACAGTCTCCGTAGAAACCTCACTCGTTTCAGTCGCGCGGACAAGTAGTCGTCGAGCGCTGCCTCTCACACCCGTCCTTACGAGACCTAGTGATTCGTACGCCGTCTCCTAGGTGCGAAAAGAAATAGCACCTGCGCTGTTCCTCGACTGAGGGGTGGGCAAGGATGATCCGAGCACGTTTGTTGTCGCGGAGGGATTGGGTTCATGGGTTCAGTGCACGAGGTCATCGAGGCGTTTCGGCAGGCACCGTCGAATTCGGAGCGGGGCACGAAGTTCGAGCAGTTGATGGTCCGGTACTTCGAACTCGACCCACTGCTCTCGCAGCAGTACGAGAAGGTGTGGCGGTGGACCGACTGGCCGGGCCGCAAGGGCAAGCCCGACACCGGTATCGACCTCGTCGCCCGTGAACGCGACACCGGCGAATTCACCGCGATTCAGTGCAAGTTCTACGAACCCACCCACACCCTTGCCAAAGGCGACATCGACTCCTTCTTCACCGCATCCGGAAAAACGCCGTTCTCCAACCGGGTCATCATCTCCACCACCGACCGCTGGGGCAAGAACGCCGAAGACGCCCTCGAGGGGCAGTCAATCCCCGTGCAGCGGATCGGGCTGGCCGAGATCGCGGAATCGCCGATCGACTGGGACATCGCCTGGCCGCAGGGCGAGCTGCAGGTCAACCTGGCCGAAGCGAAACGTCACGAACCCCGCCTGCATCAACAGTCCGCCATCGACGCCGTCTTCGCAGGCTTCGAGGCCGGAAACGACCGCGGCAAACTGATCATGGCCTGCGGTACCGGTAAAACCTTCACCGCCCTCAAGATTGCCGAACGTGCAGCGTTGGAGAACGGCGGCAACGCCCGGATTCTGTTTGCGGTGCCGTCGATCTCGCTGCTCTCGCAAACTCTGCGGGAGTGGACCGCGCAAACGCAGTTGGATCTGCGGGCGTTCGCGGTGTGCTCGGACACCAAAGTGTCCCGCTCGGCCGAAGACGTCAACATCCACGACGTCGCGATCCCCGTCACCACCGATCCGGTGAAGTTGGCTGCGGAGATGGCGCACCGTAAGCGCGCCAAAGGTTTGACTGTGGTGTTCACCACGTACCAGTCCCTGCCCACCGTCGCGAAAGCACAAGAGCTGGGGGTGGATCCGTTCGATCTGGTGATCTGCGACGAAGCGCACCGCACCACCGGCGTCACGCTGTTCGGTGAGGACGATTCGAACTTCGTCCGCGTCCACGACGCCGACTTCCTCAACGCCGCCCGCCGGCTGTACATGACGGCGACACCGAAGATATTCGTGGACGACGTCAAAGAGAAGGCGGAAGAGCATTCCGCCGAGCTCACCTCGATGGACGACGAAACCGTTTACGGTCCCGAGTTCCACCGACTCTCATTCGGTGAGGCCGTCGAGCGAGGTCTGCTCACCGATTACAAAGTGATCGTGCTGACCGTCGACGAATCCCTGGTGGCAGCGCCGCTGCAGGATCAGCTTGCCGGGGTGCACAGCGAACTACGGCTCGACGACGCGTCGAAGATCATCGGCTGCTGGAATGCACTGGCCAAGCGTGCTGGCGAAACCCCCGAAGGAACAGGCTTCGCACCGGGTGCGGCGCCGATGCGCCGCGCGGTCGCGTTCGCGAAGGACATCGCCGCGTCCAAGCAGGTCGCCGAAGTGTTCCCCACTGTTGTCGATGCCTACCGCGATCTACTCGAGGGCAGCGAAAATGACGGGCGCACTGTCGATTCCACCAACCTGGACTTGACGTGTTCGGTGCACCATGTGGACGGCACGTTCAATGCGCTACAACGCAACGAGCAACTCTCCTGGCTCAAAGCCCCCCTGCCAGAGGGGGAAGCCCGGATCCTGACCAACGCCCGCTGCCTCTCCGAAGGAGTCGACGTACCGGCGTTGGATGCGGTGATGTTCCTGCACCCCCGCAACTCTCAGGTCGATGTGGTGCAGTCCGTGGGCCGGGTGATGCGCAAATCCGACGGCAAGGATTACGGCTACATCATCTTGCCCGTTGCGGTTCCGGCCGGTGTCAGCCCGTCCGAGGCGTTGTCGAACAACACCCGGTTCAAGGTCGTCTGGCAGGTACTCAATGCGCTTCGCGCGCATGATGATCGGTTCAATGCGATGGTCAACTCCATCGCATTGAACGCCACCTCGGACAAGAAGGACGGTAAGGGCAACGATCGCCTACTCGGTGGGCGCATCGGACCCCTCGTCGAGGTCGGCGAGAGCTTCGACAACGGCAGCCGTAGCAGTGGAAGCAGTGCTGACGTCGCTTCCACCAGTGCAGATTCTGCCGAAGGTGCCACCCCCACCGGAGACTCCGGTGGGGGGATGGCAACGCAGATGGCGTTGTTCTCCCTCTCCGAATGGCAGGAAGCGATCTACGCGAAGATCGTCGACAAGGTCGGCACCCGCGCCTACTGGGAAGACTGGGCCGGCGACGTCTCCGACATCGCCGCCGCGCAGATCACCCGCATCAACGCCCTCCTCGCCGGCGCCGACACCTCAGTCGCCGAGGAGTTCGAGCGGTTCCTCACCGGACTGCGCGACAACCTCAACGATTCGATCAGCCGCGACGACGCGATCAGCATGCTTTCGCAGCATCTGATCACCAAACCGGTATTCGATGCCTTGTTCGCAGAGCACGACTTCGCCTCCCATAACCCCGTCTCGCGGGTGATGCAGTCGATGGTCGATACCCTCGACGACACCGGGCTAGAAGCGGAAACCGCCGGCCTCGACGGCTTCTACGCCTCCGTCCGCGTCCGCGCGACCGAGGTGACCAGCGCCGAAGGCAAGCAGAAAGTCATCGCAGAACTGTATGAGCGATTCTTCAAGATCGGGTTCAAGAAGCAGTCCGACGCCCTCGGCATCGTCTACACGCCGGTGGAGATCGTCGACTTCATCCTCCGCGCCGCCGACGCAGCCTTGCGGGATTCGTTCGGGCGTGGTCTGACCGACGAAGACGTGCATGTCCTGGACCCGTTCACGGGAACCGGTACGTTCATGACGCGGTTGCTGCAGTCCGGGCTGATCAACCCCGAAGATTTGGCGCGTAAGTACACGAACGAGTTGCACGCCAACGAGATCACGCTCCTCGCCTACTATGTGGCGGCTGTGAACATCGAAACCACGTACCACGCGCTCGTCGATCAGGGCGGCGACGCAACATACATGCCGTTCGAGGGTATCGTCCTCGCCGATACCTTTCAGATCACCGAAAACGGTGACAGCCTCGACTCCGAGATGTTCCCGCAGAACAACGATCGCATCATCCGCCAGAACGCCACCCCGATCAACGTCGTGATCGGAAACCCGCCGTACTCCGCTGGGCAATCGAATGCCAGCGAAAACAATGCGAATCGCGCCTATCCCACGCTCGACCGCGCCATCCAGAGTTCGTACGCGGCGAAGTCGACTGCGACATTGAAGAGCAAGCTGTACGACTCGTACATTAGGGCGATCCGGTGGGCGACGGACCGTATCGGTGACTCCGGCGTAGTCGCCTATGTGACAAATGGAGGGTGGATCAACGGAAACACCGCCGACGGAATTCGCTTGTCACTGGCCGACGAGTACTCGACTATCTACCTCTACAACTTGAGAGGAAACCAGCGCGGCGACTGGAAAAAGGAGGGAGGCAAGGTATTCGGCGAAGGCTCACAGGCCACGATTGCGGTTCTCATTGCGGTGAAGGATCCTTCTCACAGTGGACCGTGCCGTATCCACTACCGCGACATCGGTGACTACCTGAGTCGCGAGGAGAAGCTGGCGATTGTTGGCGGAGCAAGCCTCAGCACAATTGACTGGGCCAGTATCAACCCAAATCCTGAAGGGGACTGGGTCGATCAAAGGAACGCAGCATTCGGCGCATATACACCAATAGCAGTCAAGAAGACCGCGGGAATCGAGACAACTTTCTTCGCTGATTACTCTGGTGGATTGAAGACCAACAGGGATGCCTGGGTTTACGCATTTTCGCGCGAAGCCCTTGGAGAGAAAATCAAGGGCACGGTCGACTTCTACAACGAGCAGGTTGACGCCTATGAAGAAGCGGTGAAGAGCGGCTCTCAGTCTGGCGCCAAGGACACTGTGTCCTACAACGACAAGCGAATTAGCTGGTCGTCAGGGTTGATTCCGAAAGTTGAGCGTGGCCGGCGCCTCCAGTATCAGTCCGAACATCGCCGAGTTAGCGTCTATCGGCCCTTCTGCAAGCAGTACGCGTACTTCGACGACGATCTCAACGATCGGCGAGGCAAGCTGCCCCGGATGTTTCCGACTCCGCAACACAGGAACATCGGAATCTACATCCCGAATCCAGGAAACCTTGCTCCGCAGTTCATGTGCCTCATGACTGATTCAATACCGGACCTCGGTGCCGCCGGGATCAGCGCAGTCAACTTCTATCCCCGCTGGACCTACGAGAAGTACGAATCTCCGGACTGCGAGCTCGATCTCGCTTCCTCCGACACACTCCAGGTCGACGAGCACGGATACCGCCGTATCGACAACATCACTGACGGAATCCTCGCGCTCTATCGGGACGCGTTTGGCAACCAGGTCACCAAGGACGACATCTTTTTCTATGCCTACGGCCTGCTGCACGATCCGGCGTATCGCCAGGCTTACGCGTCAGATCTGAAGAAGATGCTCCCGCACATTCCGACACCCGAGTCCCGAGAGCGGTTCGAGCAGTTGCTCTCCGCCGGTCGTCGCCTGGCAGATCTGCACGTCGGCTACGAGAGCGTCGATCCGTATCCCCTTGACGTACAACTCAAGACGGGCTCATCGGCCGAAGACCGTGAGACGTGGCGGGTCTCGAAGATGAAGTGGGGCAAGAAGAAAGACCCCGAGACCGGCAAGAATGTAGACGACCGCACCACGCTCGTCTACAACCCGAAGGTCACCATCTCAGGGATTCCGGAAGAGGCTGAGCGGTACATGCTCGGCTCGCGTTCAGCGCTGGCGTGGATCATCGACCGCTACCAAGCCAAGACCGATAAAGCCTCCGGGATCGTCAACGACCCCAACGACTGGTGCGACGAACACGACGACCCCGCCTACATCGTCGACCTGATCAAGCGTGTCACCACCGTGGCAGTCGAGACCATGAAGGTAGTCGACTCGCTCGAATAAGGAGAAGCCGAAAGATCAGTAACAGGCGAGTGCCGATCTCCGGTAGCCGTTGTCTCTAACAATCTAGATTGTTAGAAATAGGTCTTTATCAGTACTTTCTCGAGAATTTCAGATCGGTCCGGTATCTCGCGGATCGGACCGATCTAGAAGGCACTTCAGCGCTTTCACTATCGGCGCCTGTGCTTTGACCTTCCGCTGCACGAGCGGATCAGACTCGGTGCGGCACTCGTGCAAACAGATACCCAGATTTAGGACACCAGAACGGCCGGTATTGCGCTGCGCGGTGACGGTGGCACGTCTGAGGGTGATCCTGGTGGGCGGCCAGGTAGGTATCGACGGCCCAGCGCGGAGTGTCAATACGTTAACGCGACTTACTCCAGCGCGCTGAGTTGTTTTCGGAGAAGTTCCAGATCTATTCGGGCGCGGTCGAGAATCTCAGTGGCCGCGCCCGGGCAGTACCTGATCTCCTTGCCGTCCTCAACAATGACGAGGTGGGTATCACCGGCAAGTATGTAATGCGCCTGCTTGCCAGTCCGGTGCGCTGCGCATTTACGTTGATGGTTTGTTCGGGGCGTTTCAACTCGGATGTGTCGCAGGACTGATTTGACGGGCATTTCAACTCCTATCTGCTTATTCGCTGCGGCTCAGTTACGTTGATCGAGTTGGATTCTCAGTGAATCCCGAACTGAATCAGCGATTTCGTCCAGGCGATCGAAGATGCTGGTCATCTGTTCGTGTGACCATTCACCGCGTGTCCCGTTGGGCATACCAATTTCCTGATTGATAGCAGCAGCGACACGACGAATCGCGATGACGGAATTGTGCTGTCGCGGACCCGGACTCACGACCATGAGCTGGTGACCGCGAGGTGGCAGCTTCAGATCTGCCAGTACACGGTTGGCAACTGATTTTGTGCGCTCGTTGACACGGGTCTTGGCTGACTGGCGGGCACGCTGCGGCGAGACCGGGATCGATTGCGGAACTTGCACTTCTGCAGCTGCCTGTTGCGCGAGTAGGCGTTCACGGAGCTGGTCTCGGCTGACCAGGTCACCCAACTTCAGCCCGGGCGCAATGTCCTTGTCGAGCATCTCGTCCAGCACTCGGTCATCGGAGGGGTCGAGATAGGTCTGTTCAACGAAGCGAGTCAGAATCTCGCTGTCGACCAGCATTCCACCATCGAACCGGCGGGCGCGTGGACCGCTGTTTTCGCCCTCCGCATCGTTGTCAGTCTGTCCGTCAACCCAAGAGTGAACGAGTGCTTGATCATCAAGGTCAAGCTCTCGAAACTCAGACCAACGAGCGTCGTTGTTCAGCCCGACGTGCGAAACTATGTGGCCTTGATTGTCAGGATGCTCGGGAGCGGACTCCTGGACTACGCGCATGACTCGGCCGACGAACTGAATGTACGGGGCAAGACTGCGGAAGGGTCTGAAAATGGCTGCGACGCTAAGTCGTGGATGATCGAAGCCTTCGCCCAGCATTTGAACCTGCACGATGCAGTCAAGTTGGCCTCGCCGCAGCCGTTCGATGACGGCGTCTTGGCTGTCGGGGTCCATCCCCGAGTGAATCTCAGCGGCCCGGTAGTTGCACTCGTTGTAAATGCTGGCAACTTGTCGGGCGTGGTCGACTGAGCATGCCGCGGCGATGATTTGATGCTGGATACCTGTTTGTGCCCGCATGCGCTCGCATTGCTGGATGCTGGTCTCGACGATGTGACGGTTACATTCGGGGCTAAGCGCAACGCCACGGCGGAACCACGCCTCTTCTCGCAGCTCAAGGACTTCTTCGAGAGTATGGCGGCGGTTATCGTCGGAGTAGTTAAAGTAGATTTCCGACGGCGCGACGTTGCGGGAGTGGATCTGCTTGATGTAGCCGTTGACCATCGCTCGAGTGAACGGGTAACGGTAAACGATCTCGCCGTGGAGTTGCTGCTGATCAGAGCGGAACGGTGTCGCCGTCAGACTGACGACCTTCGCATTGGGAAACCGACGGAATACTTTCTGCCAACTCTCTGCGGCGGCGTGGTGACCTTCGTCGACGAGAATCATGTCAAAGAAATCTTCGGGGAACTGGGGAAGCCAACGGTCGGCTTGACTCGCCAACTGCTGGATGTTACAGACAACGAAGTCGCTTTCGATCGCGTCGTGGAGGTTGGCATTCGGTCCGTCGAGCACGGCCATCCAGGGGCCAGCCGTGAAGTCAGACAGCACCCGAAACTTGGTCCAGAAGCATTGTGGACTGGTGACATCGACGGCGTCGGCGACGCCTTTTCGAATCGTAAGGTTTGGCGTGATTACCAAGACTCGCCCTTGGGCTATGCCGAAAGGCAGTGTGGCCATGATGCCGGTCTTTCCGCAGCCGACCGGAATCTGCACGATCGCAGGACTCCTGTCGGCCGAGAAATGTTCCCGGACCGCTCGGTGTGCTTCGCGCTGCGGTTCCCGCAGGGATGCGTTAGCTTCGACATCAGCGTTCGCTGTCGCGAAGACGCTGCTGTCAGCCCCGCTCGCTGCGGCTTCCTCGGCGCGTCGGTACTGCAGCCGAAAGGGTTCAAGGTCAGCTTGGCGGTAATAGCGGTAATTGCTTCCAGGTCGCCTTACCGCGCTCAGCGTTCCATCACGATCCCAGCGCCGAAGGGTCTGCGCGGAAACTCCCACGTAGGAAGCAGCTTCGGCAACTTTCAGAAAATTTTCATCAGACATAAGCAAAACCATACAACATTGCACAAGTCTAACAACATTGTTCATAACCTATTAGTGCTCACAACATTCAGAATAATGAGTCGAATCCAACCCAAAATGCTTCTAGGCGGAGCGGGTTTGCACCAGTCACAAGCTCGCGCAGTGGCAGAGAAACTATGGGGCGGAGCCTTGCCAGAAATGCAGACATTGGCGCGGATATCGCGATGACCGCATCTCTAGTTTGGCCGCGACGTCCGACGCAGAGTCCTGCGGCTGACATAGAAAACTTCCCGATCCTTCCTGATCTCGCCGACATGAGGAATCGCCGCAAACCTATCTGCGCACAGTCTCATTTCCTTGGTTCTGGGACGGACACGCGGCCGGCGGCCCAGATCGGATCACCCCAGCTCATGATGTCCTAGAAGTTAATTCCAAAACATCGTGTCGGAAAATCGAGACGGGAACAACTTTCGGTACTCTCCGGGCATGGAGTTGGGGTATGCGCGGGTGTCGACGACCAAACAGGAACTCGACCGGCAGATCGACGCCCTCAGTAAAGCGGGGATCGACCCGGCGAATATCTACGTGGACAAGAAGTCCGGCGCCACCACCGACCGCCCCGGGCTGACCGCACTACTTGAGTACGCCCGCGACGGCGACGTCATCGTCACGCACACACTCGACCGGCTAGGCCGGAACGTGCGCGACACTCTCAACCTGATCCACGACCTGCGAGAGCGTGGGGTCGGAATCCGTAACCTGGCCGACCCGATCCGGATCGACTCGAGCAACCCGGATGATCCGATGGCCCAACTCGCCGTCGTGCTGCTCGCGCTGTTCGCGCAGATGGAACGCACTTACACCCTCGAACGCGCCGCCCACGCCAGGTCGGTGGCGACAGCGAAGGGTCGGCGCACCGGCCGCCCGTCGGTGGTCAGCGAGTCCCAGCTCGCCCACGCCCTCCAACTGCGCGACGCTGGCGCCACCACCGCCGAGATTACCTCCAAAACCGGGCTAACCCGATCCACCCTCTACCGCCACCTGCCACCGCGGCCGGACGAGCAGGTCACCGCCACCGCACCACTCCAACGGTTGAGACCACGGACCGAAAATCCCACTCCTGCAACGGAAGTAGCCGCACTGACCCTCGCGCCGCCGACGATCGGCTGAGGCGCCGACGGACGACGGACGACGACCTGCCCGTCACGATCCGCAGATGGATCGAGACCCAAGGGTGAAATGCGGACCTTGATCTGTTGTGTGCCAATCACTCTCGACTAGTTAAAGCCGTCCCCGGCATCGAAACAACACGACGACAACCGCCTTGTTCAGCCGACCGATCGACCAATCGAGGCGATGGCCGCAGAAAGATAGAAGCGCACCCGCGACGGGCGCAATGTCTTCGCCTTGCCTGTCCGTGCATCGAAGTGGTGGACACGCGGAGCCGATGCCGGCGGGCGTCGGCCAACCAGAAGCGATATGGCTGTCGTCGAAACCACCGCGGCAGAGAGTTCGACGGCCGGAGCCACAGCGGGCGCTTCCAAGTGCCCCTGCTCGACGTGGGCGAGCACGTCCATACCGATGTAGGCGGGAATGCTCAATACCCACCGCCAGAGGGGGACACTGACTCGTCTCGATGCCAGGTCATCAAAGGTGACGGTGGGGGCCAAGCCGAGAAGCCGCTCGAAGCGATTTCCGTCCGGAGGGATCACTGTGTGCCACACCCCGAATCCGATCTCGACGGCCAGAACGACAGATACGGAGGCGCCGCGTGCCGTTCGAGCCAGCCGAAGCCCCACATCGGGAACGGTGTAGTCGGTGCCGTCGATCACCAAGTCCGACGAGGCAACCAAGTCCTCGACATTGTCCGGGGTGATTCCTTCTCGAACCACCTCCACGATCGCGCCGGTGCCGATCCCTCGGCACAGTTCGGCGACGACTTCGGCCTTGTTTCGGCCCAATGTGGCGGTCGTGGCAGCGGCTTGCCTGTTGAGGTTGGTGACCGAGAAGGTGTCCGGGTCGGCAAGCACGAGTGTTCCGACTCCGAGTCGAGTCAGGGTCTCAGCGACCCGTCCTCCCACACCACCGACACCCGCCACCAGTACCCGTGCCCCGGCAAGTCGATTCTGCTCGGAATCCGAGATCAGGCCGCGATTCCGCGACAGCGGGGACTCAGACATCATGACGAACGCGGGTGTGGGCGGGCGGCAGAATGTCATGCGAGGCGAGCGTCCAGGTGAACGGCCGGCGGAAGTACTCACCGAACGATGTGGTTCCTCCTCGAGCATTATCGGCCTCGGTCAGGGATGCGGCGATGCTACTGACTCTGACGAGCGCGGCCACGTTGTAGGTGTTGTATACCCACCGCGGTTCCGAGACGACTTCCACCGGAAGTCCGAGGACCTCAAGCGCGGCCAGGAACGGTTCCTCGACCTCCATGTAGGCGTACTCGTAACCACGTTCTTCTGCGAGATGCATGAGGGCGCGGTAGAAGCCGAGTGTCGCGAACGTCTTGCGGAATGGCTCGAACACCGCTGTTCCAGAGATTTCACAGGAGTAGTGGGGTACCTGGAGGTCGAACTGCGTGGTGACCTGAAGGGTGTTCATCCCGCCTTCGATCATCCGGCAGCACCCCACGGGCTGGCCGGCGGCGTCGGAGGCCAACAGGTGGATTGAGTGTTCGTCGTACTCGTCGGTGAACACTCCGATGCCTGGATTTATGCTGTCGGACTCGATGAACCCGGCCTCGAGGTACAACTGGGTCCGGATTTTTTTCCACTGGTTGAAATCGTCACTACCAGGATCGGCGATCCGATAATGGAACATGGGGATCATACGGGTTTTGTCCTCTCTCGTGCCGCGTTCGACGGAAGGCGGGGTGTAGACGGTGGAAACCCCGCTGCGCGGTCGAATGACGCGGGGCCGGGCTGTCCCCGGGCTGTCCCCGGGCGACGACCGAAGGCCGTCGTCGATGTTGACGGCCGAGCTGGCGGTCGGGTTCGGGATCTGACCGGTGACCAACCAGTCAGATCCCGGCCAGCCCCGCGCGCCGCAGCTGCGCACGGGTGTTAGCTAGTGACCGGAACTCACCCGGGGTGCCGGCCACGGTGACCGGGCGGAGTGCGCGGTCCGCCGGGTAGACGTAGAGACCGTGCTTGCAAGGCCGGTACGACCACCCTGCGGTAGCGATCGCCTTGATCACGGTGTCCCATTCACGGCTGCGTTTGGTCATCGCTGTTCTCCCCGTTCGTCCTCGTCGCCCATGCAGGAAAGGACGAGTGAGGGTTCGATTGAGGTTCGCGGACCGCGCGGGGTGATCCGTCTGCGGGAACCTCGGTCAGGCGATGCCGACGGACTCCCGCTGCCGGAGGCAGCCTCTGACACAGATCGCACCAAGGCGCGCAACGGGTGTCGCTCAGCGCAGGATGCGCACGGATCGGTGTTCATGACGGCGGTGGGCTTCCCGCTGCGCGAACCGCACGGCACCGTCACTCGTCACCACTGCATGTACGGCCCGCCAACAGCAGGCCCCACCGGCAGGAGAGACCATGACCACCACCGCCACCGCACAGACCGCGGCACCCACCCTGTGGGCCACCATCGTCAAGCGGATCACCCTCGCCACCATCGCCGTCGCGGTGCTACTCGGCGCCACCCTCGCCGCCACCGGCACCGCCTCGGCGGCGACCCCCCGCTGCGGTGACGGCCGCTGCGTCATCTACCTCGACAAGCAGGAGACCCGAGACTTGGGCAACGGCCGCGCCCCGAAGCTCCCCGGTGGCCTGCCCTGGCAGATCAACGTCAGCTACACCGCGCTGGCCAAGGGCCACCAGCTGATCGCCCGCCAGTACGCCAACCGCGGCTGGTGCTCCGCGTTTCTGATGTCCGTCCGCCCCTGGGAGAACCAGGGTTACACCGGCTACAAGTGCTGACCCGGCAGTAAGACCCCCGGACGCCGGGGCCGGTCGCACTCTGTTGCGGGGTGCGACCGGCCCGGGCCGTGCACCGGTCCGCCCGTGCTGCACACCGCAGCAACCGCTCTTACGCACCATCCCCGTCGCGAACCCGAACGTGGCATCAGTCGTCAATACCTGGAGAGCCAGGGGCAGTGCCGGTGAATCGGCATGCACACGGCGAACCGAGTTCATAATTCATCCGTCACTACTGACACACCACGCAAGCGACCGACATCGAACACAGACCCCGCAGAAACAGCGTGGGCGTACGGAGGAGCGGATACATGGACGACCCCCATCAGCCAGACCCGACGTCAGGTTTCCCCCGAGTGCTTCCCCGGACGGGGAAGCATTCGCAGATCGACCGCGCCTACATCGAACTCGTCGGAGAGCCGCAGAGGGACCTCCTCGCCTTCGCGATGACGCACGCGCTCAAGCTGACCCGCGGCAACCGGGCCGACGCCGAGGACCTCGCCCAGGACGCATACGTAAAGCTCATCGGATACACCTTCACCCGACCGGTCAACGGACGGGCCTTCCTCACGCGCGTGCTGACCAATCGGCACATCGACCTGTATCGGCGGCGGCAGACACAGAAGGCTGTTCTGGGGGTCAACACCGGCTTCGAAATCGCCCTCGACGACCTCTCGTCCGACCACGTCACCCGCGACGTCGCCGAGGGAGTGGTGTTCTCCACCGAGATCCGTGTCCACATCGGAGTCGTGATCGACTCCTACCCCGACGCTGAACAGCGCCCCCACCTGTGGGCCCTGCTTGACCTCGACGACGGTGACCTCCGGCCCCTCGAGCAGGTCGCCGCCGTTACCGGATTGAGCCTGTCAAAGGTCAAGAAGCTCAGCTCGTGGCTCAAGACCCGACTGCAGGCCGCCTTGGCTGAGCTGGCCCCGAATCGACCGTCGACCGCACCCGACGCCCCCACCCTCTAAAAAGTAGGAAGAGACAACGATGACGAACTTCGACAACGACCCCGGACGTCTGGCTGCCGAGGCCGAGGCGTTGCTGGCGCTGATCGACGCCGAGCTGCACGCCGACGACCCCGACCACACTCTGATGCCTTCCGACGAGGAACTGCTGGCGATGACCGAGCGAGCTTTCACCCGGGCCAGCGCGATCGTCGAGGCACAGGAGGCCATCGGGGACGCCCGGATCGACGACGACACCCTCGCCGATGTCCTGGCGACCTGGACCGCCGAACTTGGACTGGTGTCCTCGACCCGCGCGGCCGCGACCGCCGACGAGGGCCGGCTATGGAAGGTGCGGGTGACCGACCCCGACCTGGTCACCGCGATCCTCGGCGTCGACGCGGTCGGCCCACTGTCGCTGACTGTATCCGATACCCCGGTGGCGGACGGGACCGCGGTGAGCGTGACGTTGCCGCTGCGCAGCACCCCTGACCCAGGTATCACGCTCCTCGCGGTGATCGACTACGGCGACGGTGCCCGCATCCGGATTCCGCTGTACCAGGTCGATCGTGGTGAGGCCGCCGCGCAGATGGGTCTGGCCGAGCTGTCCGGCAAGGCGATCCTGCCTGCGAGCATCGAAGCCACCCACCCGGTGCTCACCCTCTCGGTGCTGGCCGGCCCCGCGTGAGCATCGACGCCGCGCCTGGCGCCACCTGGGGGGAGGTACTCGACCAGGCCCGCACGGGCACCGATCCCGACCGCGCCGAATCCCTGCTGACCGCGATCATCGCCGCGGCCCTGGCACTGTCCCCGGAGTCGATCCACGAACGTCGCGTCGGCGGGTTCCCGCCCGGCGTCCCGAGTAAGAGCATCGTCCGCTCCGCCGCACAACTGCTGCTCGACCTCACCTCCGTGTCCCACACGGCGCGATCGCACGTGCGACGGGCGCTGGCGTGGACGCAACTCCTGCGATTCCCGCAGCAGAAGGTGGTCACCGCTGTCGCGCCCGGAGGTGAAATCATCCAGGCTGTCGAAAACTGCCGGCATGCACTCACCGAACTCGGCGACCACGGCGACCCTGTCGATCGGGCCATCGTGGAAATCCAACTCGCCCGATACCTCCGCAGGGTGAATCAGCCGCACGACGCCATCGCTGCCCTGACACACATTCAGCCGGGTGACCGCCAGATCGTCGGCGACGAGGTACGACCTCGAATCCTCCGCGAAGCACCGTTTCTGGGTGACTTCCTCGTCGAGAAGATCGGATTCAAACGCGCAGAGTTGCTCTGCAACGCGTACCGCGACGTCAGCCTCGTCGAGCATTCGATGCGGCAGGTCGAGATTGCCCGCGAACACGCCCGCCGATACGCCGATGCCGACCCAACCAATTTCACCTATACCTGGCTGTTGGAAGGGCATCTGCACCGCCGCAGTCGAGACGTGCACGCCGTACTGCGGATGGAGAAGAAGTCCAGGGACCTGGCGGCGCAGTACCCGCAGTCCTCGACTGCCCGGCGTCATGCCAATACCCAGGCGAGCGCGAACGCGGACCTGTTCCAGGACTTCAGCCGAGCACAGGAGTTCCGCTATCAACGGCTGCAGAACCGTCTGAAGGACGATCTCGGGATAATGTTCGAGGGGCAGCCGTCGATCGAGGAATTGATGGGTTGCGTGGCGCACTACCGTCAGCTCAACTCGAAGGCCGCGATCACCTGGCTGGGGAACATTGCCTGGGCCATCACCTCCGGCTACGTCCGATCGGGTGACACCGCCGTGGATCCACAGATCAGGGCCTACGCGGAAGGCCTCCTGGATGTGGCGGAAGCGGCGTGGGATGGTTTCGCCGGAAATGGTGTCAGCTCGCTTCTCTACGGTCGAGCACGGTTGGCCTTGATGTCGGGTGACGCCCCGACCGTCGAGTTGACCACGGACCTGCTGACCGCGAGCCGCAATGCCTACCAATGGGCAACGGCCCAGAATGCGCTCACCTCCGCAGTCCGGCATGGGGTGGCCGGCAGCGACGAGGTACGTCATCGCCTCGACGAACGGCTCGCCGAGTTCGATCTAGGAACGAGTTACGTCGCCCACGCGAAAACCCTTGGCCTGTCAGCGGAGTGGTGGTGGCGCGCCGCCGCCACAGGCATCGACATCGACTGGGTGCGGGTCGAGACCGAAGCCCTCACCGCCACGGAGATGCTACGTATCGAGGGAGTGAGCCTGGCCCCGGAATCGGAGGCGACCGCGTGGATGGCCGCTGCCCGCGCGGTGGCCGAGACCACACCGGATGAACAGACCGAACGATTGCGACGGCTTCTACGCGGGATCGGGTGCGTCACCGAACTGATGCTCACCATCGCCACCACCATCGACCGCCGCCGGATCGCGGAAAAGTTCGCCGCCTTGTTCACCGACGCGGCTGATCTGGCTGTCACCCTGGGCGATCACGAGGCGGCCGACCTGATCATGGAAGCCGTCCGGCGGGACCGGGTGGGCCTGCTTCTGGCCGAGTTGGCCCGCAACCGCGACGTCGACACCAACATCCGGGCCGCGGCACTGGCCGTGCAGGACGCCGGCTCTGCCACCGTCGACTTGAGCGGCACGAACCCCGACGAGGACACCAAAGGGAAGGAGAACGGGCGAGGGCTGCGGGGCCGATCCAACGAGATCGCCGTCGATCGGGCCGCCGCAGTCAAGGCCGCCGAATCGGTCCTCGGCCCCCTGTCGGCTCTGGCCGACTCGTCCCATCTCTACACCGCCACCGCCACCGCTGTTCTTGACCGCCGTGGCCTGACCGCCGTCCCCACCGCCGTCCTCCAGCTCCTCCCGCTGTCTCGCGGTACCGACGCAGTCGGCTCCGGCGGTGAGTGGGTGCCGTTACTGCGAAGGGTCACCATCTCCATTTCCGGAAGGCCCACGGAGCAGTTCACCGATCGAGTCGAGGTCGCCCGGCTGACCCTCGACCTGCATCCCGGCGACGACGACACGTTCGAATGGCGGGAGAACTACACCCCTCGGCTGCTGCCGCAGCCGTTGATCGAACTGCTCGCTGCCACCAATCCGGAAGCACCGATACGGCTGATGATCGTGCCCACCGGGTTCTTCCACATCCCTTTCGACGCCCTCCCAGTCACCGCCGACACCGCTGTCCTCGACCACGCCCTGGTCAGCATCCACGGCTCACTGACCAGCGCCCTGTCGCTGATGGCACTCGACGAACAGCGGACCCCGACCCCCTCGCTGGCCCTCTACGACCACACTCTCACCCACGCCCGGCCCGAGCTCGACACCTTGCTCGCCGCCCTCGACGGAGTCCGGCGGGTCGAGTCACACCAGGATCTCGACCTCGAGATGTCCGTCGACGGCGCGCAACCGTATTCTCTGCTCGCGATGGCTGTGCACGGCAGCGCCGACGAGCACGGCTGGGGGCAGGCGAAGAAGCTCCGCGACGCCGACGGAAACACCGTCTGGGTCACCGCCGCCCAAGCCCTCAGCTGGACCGTGCCCCGGTTGTGTGTACTGGCCTCCTGCAACACCCCAATCAGCGCACCCGACGGCATCGAGATCGGAGGCTTTCCCCTGGCATTGATGCTGCGCGGCGCGACCACCGTCATCGGTGGCCTCTACAACATCGACGACAAGGCCACCAGCGCGATCATGATCGCCTTCTGGAACCGTCTCGCCGCCGGCGAGACCGCCCTGGCCGCGTTGCGTCACGCCAAACTCGACTACCTGCAACAGCATCCAGATCACCGGCACACCTGGCCCGAGTACTGGGCCGGGTTGACCGTCTACGGCGCACCGAACACCTGACCGGCTGCGGAACCGGGCGGTGTGCCGCCTGCGAACCGCGCACCGGCGCCGGCAGGTCTCGCGTTGGCCACCACCGGCACCGCCCACGCGAATCCGCCCCGGTCTGCGTCACGGGGTAGGGGTGGTGCGGCCCGACCCGCTACGGATCGCGATTATCGACGATAGCGATACCCGCCATGCCGGTGCCTCCGGGAACCAGTTCTACTGCATAAGTAGATAATTCGAAGAAATAGCTCTCCACTTCGCGACATGACAGCTTGAGCCGAGCCCGCGATCCACGTCTCGAAGTGCTTGGGCAGCGACACCGAGGGGTGGACCCCCACAGCCGAACCGCACCGCTCCCTCAGCCCGATTTAGGGGGTCGAGGAGCATATCCGCCCGATCCGGCGCTAAGGAGTTACCGCAGACAATGGCCTATTATCTGCGGTAACCTCGATCGCGACCAGGCGCTTCACCCCGCTCCGAACGCGGTGACTCCGTAAATTATCTGCGGTAGCGCCGATCGGGCTTCAATGACCGGGTGGAAGGACTGACAGTGGGGCAGGTGCGGGCGTTGCCGGTGCGGGGGGTGCGGTTGAAGGACGCGGTGGATCAGTACCTGTCGACCATCCCGAGCGTCAACACCCGACGCGGGTACGCCGTCGCCCTCAACCAATTGGTGCGCGACTTCGGCGCCGATTCGGATGTGGGACTGCTGGAGGCCGAGCGGGTCGGTGGCTGGTTCACCTTCAAGTGGGGCGGCAGCTCGGCACAGACGTTCAATGTCCGCCTCGCCTCCTTGCGTGGGGCGTGCGAGTACTGGCGGGCACAGGAGTGGCTCCTCGGCGATCCCGTCGTCCGGCTGGTGCCGCGCAGAGTGGCCCCGGACCATTCCCGGGCGATGACTCGTGACGAGGTCACCGGGCTGCTTGCGCAGGATGTGCCGCTGCGGGAGCGGGTGTTGTGGACCATGCTGTACGAGACCGCCGCCCGAGCCGACGAGCTGTTGCTGCTCGACATCCCGGACCTGGACACGGCGAACCGATGTGGCACGGTCACCCGCAAGGGCGGGGCAAGAGATGTGGTCGCGTGGCAGACCGGGACCGCGCGGCTGTTGCCGCGGTTGCTGGCGGGCCGGAAGAAGGGGCCGGTGTTCCTGACCGACCGGAAGGCGAAACCCGGTGTGGCCGTGGACGATATCGACCCGTCGACCCTTCGCGGGCGGTTGTCGTATCGCCGGGCGCTGGAATTGTTCGAGACACACACCGCTGACTTCACCCGCGGCCCCTTCACGCTGCATCAACTTCGCCATAGCCGTTTGACGCACGCCGCGGAGGACGGGGCGTCCACGCCGATGCTGATGCGCATGAGCGGCCACACCTCGGTGCGGTCGCTGGCTAGGTACGCGAACCCGTCGGCCGAGTCCCTGATGCGATGGCAGGCCCAGACCGACCCCGCCGCCCGCCGGCGGCGATGATCCGTGAAATGTACTGGTGTGACGGTGAACTGGCACACCGCAGGGCGGCAGACGCGTCGCCGCAGACCGGATTCCAGTTCGCCCCGGATAACAGCGTGTTATCCGGGGCAGTCGGAGTTCTGCATCACCCGATAGCCGGGCGATGCTCGTGGGGTGTCTATGCCCCGATTTCGCGGTGGACGCCGCCGGCCGCGGTGTTGACCCCTTCGGCGAGGGTGGGGTGGACGTGGATGGCTTGTGCGAGTTGGGTGTAGGTGGCACCGGTGGTCATCGCGATGACGGCTTCGTGGACGAGGTTCCCGCCGTCGGGTCCGGCGATGTGACAGCCCAGGATGGCATCGGTGGCGGCGTCGGCGACGAACTTGACCAGGCCACGGGTGTTGCCGATGGCGCGGGCTTTCACGACGCCGGTGAAGTCCTGGCGGCCGATGAGGACGTCGTAACCCGCTGCGCGGGCGGCGGGTTCGGTGAGTCCGACGGATCCGACTTCAGGGTCGGTGAACACCGCGTGCGGAACGATGCGACCGGCGGCGGTGCGGTCCTGTCCGCGGTAGGCGCTGCGGTAGACGATGTCGGCGTCGTCGCGGGCGGTGTGGGTGAACATCGGCCCGCCGCGCACGTCGCCGATGGCCCACACGTCCTCGGCGCTGGTGTGCAGGGTGTCGTCCACGGTGAGGAAGCCGTGCGAATCCGGTTGCAGGCCAAGATGTTCCAGGCCGAGGCGATCGGTGTTGGGGGTGCGGCCCGTGGCGATGAGTAGGTGGCTGCCCTTCAACTCGCCGGGTTCGGTGCCGGTACAGCCGATTCGGATGTCACCGGCAGTGCCGGTGGCGTGGGTGCAGGTGGTGCCGGTGAGCACGGTGATGCCGTCGGCGATCATGCCGTCGGTGACGGCGGCGCTGATGTCGGGGTCCTCGCCCGGCAGCAGCCGCTCGGCCCGTTGGATCAGGGTCACGGCGGCGCCGAATCGCCGGAACATCTGGGCGAATTCGCAGCCGACGTAGCCGCCGCCGACGACGAGCAGGTGGGCGGGCAGGTCGGTGAGGTCGAGCAGGGTGCGGGAGGTGTAGTAGGGCACCGTGTCCAGGCCGTCGATGTCCGGGAGGGCGGTGCGGGTGCCGGGCGCGAGGACGATGCGGTCGGCGGTGAGGTCGGTGCCGTCGATGGTGAGGCGGCGTGCTCCGGTGAAATGGCCTGGCGCGTGGTAGAAGTCGATGCCGTCGGATTTCTCGACGGCTCGGTAGGAGCCCGAGCGGATGGAGTCGACGAGCTGGTCTTTGCGGGCGACGACAGCGGCGAGGTCGACGGTGACCGGGCCTGTCACGAGGACACCGAATTCGGCGGCGCGGCGGGTCTGATGGGCGACGGTGGCGGAGGCGATCATGGTTTTGGTGGGGATGCAGCCGCGGTTGAGGCAGGTGCCACCGAGGAGTTCCTTCTCGACGAACGCGACGCGGCCGTGGCGGGCGGCGCGCAACGCGAGGGGCAGACCGGCCATGCCGCCACCGAGGACCAGGGTGTCGTAACGTTCGCTCATTGCTGCTGCCTTTCCTCGATCGGGGTCGTGGCGGGGGCGCAGCAGTCGACGGAGCCGGGTGCGGTGCCGCGGCGGCGGGTGCGGGTGTAGTGCGCGAGGACGGCGACAACGGTGGCGGCCACGGCCAGCGCGGTCACGGTGGTGACCAGGGTGGTGTGGGTTTGCAACCAGTTGCTGACGGTAGCCGACCACGTAGTGGATCCGCTGGAGTTCCCGGTGGTGTGGCCGGTCGCGGCGGGTAGCCAGTACCAGATCAGGTAGGCGCCGGTGGCCGCCAGTACGAGGGCGGTGATGCGGGTGCCGTAGCGTGCCAGGACCGCCAGCCGGCGGGTCAGTGCGGTGCCCGCGGCGGCGGTGGCGAGGGCGACCAGCAGCAGGATCGTGGCGGCCCCACCGGTGTAGGCGGCGAACACCGCGGTCAGCCCGCCCCATCCGGCGGTGGCCTGGGCTTGCGCGATCACGGCCAGCAGCACCCCGAACGTGCACGACAGGGACGCCGCCGCGTACCCGGCGCCCGCGGCCATCATGCCCGCGGTCGTCGACGCCGCGGCGTGTCGGCGGGTGCGGGCGGGCAGGCGCAGTCCGAGGCTGCGGCCGGTGAGCATGAGCAGGCCCAGCAGTACCAGCACGACTCCGACGGCCAGGCCGAGCCTTGGGGCGGCGCTGATCAATATCTTGGCTCCGGCGCTGATGGCCAGGCCGGCGGCGGCCAGGGTGCCGGCGAATCCGACGGTGAGCGCGGATCCGGCGCGCAGGGCACGTCCCATGCGGATCGGCAGGGGCGCGGTGGTGGTGTCGCCGAGTGTGTGGGTGATCCAGGCGGGTAGCAGTGCGAATCCGCACGGGTTGACCGGGGCGAGCATCCCGGCGGTGAAGGCCAGCGCGAGGAGCCCGCCCATCAGGCGGCCCCGGCCTTGCGCAGTGCGTCGGTGATCTGGTCGGTGGACGGGTCGGTGGCCCGGTAGCTCACCTTCCCGGAGGGGTCGATCACCAGCAGCGTCGACAACGCGGCCACCGAATACCGTGTGGTCAGGGTTGCGCCGGTGTCGATCACGGCGGGTATCGCCTGGGTGCCGGTGTCGGACTGGAACCCGGTGACGGTCTGCGCCGATTCGCCCGGATTCATGTCGACGAGCACGAACGACGCTGCACTGCCGAGCTTTTCGGCCGCACCCGCGAGCGCCTTCGCGCCGCCGACGCATGCCCCGCAGCCGACGGAGAAGAAGAACACCGCGGTCGGTTTCTCACCGGGCACGCTCACGGTGCTACCGGAGACGGTGGTGAACTGGGCGGGTGCGCTCGTGCCGGTGGGTGCCCCGGGGGCGGGCGGTGCGGAGTTGTCGGTGCTATTGCAGGCGGTGAGCATCAGCGCGGCGGTGAGCGCGAGCGCGGCGGCGGCGGTGCGGCGGGTACGCAGCAAAGGGGTCATCGGAGGATACGGGCCTTCCGTGGGTGGGGTGGGGGTAGTTCAGGTGCTCGGGTGGGCGTGGGCCGGGGGATGGTGCACGCCGGGCAGGGTGCGCGGTGCCAGCAGCAGGCCGCGGTCGCGGGCCAGCCCGTGCATCACCGCGGCCAGTGCCAGGCCCATGGCGATGTGGGCGAGCAGGGTGTCGGCCACGTACGGGTTCCAGGCGCTCGCGTATTTGCCGGTGCCGAACGCGCCGAGCATGGGTGCCATCGGGGGCAACAGCATCATGCCGACCCACACGACGAACACCGAGAACGCCACCGGACCCCACCAGCGGGTGCGGCCGAACACGATGGAATACACCAGCGCGAAAGAGATGCCATTGAAGAAGTGGTAGACGATTCCCAGCGTGTAGGAAGCCAGGGTCGGGGCGGCCATGTGGTCGGCGCCGGTGATCATCGCACCGAACATCGTCGGCTCATCGTCCGACAGGTATCCCAGGTGCACGCCCGCAGAGCGGACGACCTCGAGGGCGGCGGTCAGCGCGATCCCGCCGAGGACGCCGACCGCGATCCGGTTGGCCAGCCGCGGGTATTCCGCGAAATGGGCGTAGCCGCCGATGGCGAAGACCAGCAGCATGCCGGGCAGCCCGATCGCCCAGAACAACACCTGCATCGAGGCCAGGCCGCCCCTGGTGGTCGCAGCCACGATCAGCAGCGACGACAGGCCGCCTGCGGCCAGCGCGAGCAGCGTCAACACGGTCTCCCGCACGCCCATCGGGGTGTCGGTCGGCGTGGTCTCAGTATTCGAGGTGGTCATGGCGCACGCTCTCGAGGTGGTGATCGCCCGGGGCGGCGGGCCCGTCCGCACCCGGTGGTGTCGGGCAACACCGGGCGGCCTTGCCTGCGGCGCGCCGCCGCAGGGTGTAGCCGACGGCGGCGGCCACGACCAACAAGCCGGCGCCGAGCAGCCACGGGCTGGTCAAGACGCCACCGAGACCGGCGAGCACACCACCGGCGATCAGGGCGGGACCGGCACAGCACACGACCACCGCCAGCGCCCCCCCCCCCGCGACCGCGAGCGGCCCGGCGACACCGCCGGAACGCTTGGGCGCGTTCATCGTTGGCCTCCGTTCTCGCCCGTGGGGATGCGGGTGCAGCACTCGAGGGCGGCGGCGTTGTCGGCAGCCAGCGACCGGGCCAGCATTACCAGGTCCGCCACCCGTGGGTCACCGACCGAGTACCGCAGCTTCTTGCCGTCGCGGCGCGCGACCACATACCCGCAGTCGGCGAGGCACGACAGATGTATCGACACCCGTGGCTGCGAGATCCCCGCATGCTCGACGCAGTCAGCCGAGGTGCGCTCACCGGCCAGGATGAACTCCAGCAGTTTCAATCGCGTCGGATCCGACAGGGCGCGAAAGAACTTCGCCGTCGTATCCAGATGCATACACGCCGTCTCACCACCAGAGACGGTGAGGTCGGCGGTCGTAGACCGGGGCATAAGGATCGCCTCCACAAATGGGGTTGAACTATTCGTGTAAACGCATAGTATGGTGCCGGTAGATATTCGTCAATACGAATAGCAGCCGTGGATGGTTCACCGGTTGCCCGACCAGGAGGCCCCTTGTGACCCCGACAGATTCCCGCGCCGATCTGGCGATCATCGGTTCCGGATCGGCGGCGTTCGCCGCCGCCATCGCGGCGACAAACCTCGGCAAACGTGTCGTGATGGTGGAGCGCGGCACCGTCGGCGGCACCTGCGTCAACGTCGGGTGCGTGCCGTCGAAGGCGCTGCTGGCCGCCGCCGAGGCCCGCCACACCGCCGCGGCGGCCGGCCGGTTCCCCGGGCTCACTGCCGCCACCGTGCCGGTCGACTTCGCCGACCTGATTGCGGGTAAGGACGCGCTGGTAGAGCACCTGCGGACCGACAAGTACGTCGACCTGGCCACCGATTACGGGTGGGAGATCGTGTCCGGCACCGCAGTATTCGACGGGGCGCCCGCGACGCCAGCGCTGCGAGTCGAGTTGACCGGGGGCGGCACCCGGGTCATCGAGGCCGACCACTATCTGATCGCCACCGGCGCTTCGCCCTCGGTACCGCCCGTGGCCGGGCTCGCCGAGGCCGGATACCTGACTTCGACCACAGCCATGGACCTGACCACCCTGCCGGAGTCGCTGATCGTGCTGGGCGCGGGGTACGTGGGACTGGAACAAGCCCAGCTGTTCGCCCGCCTGGGCAGCACGGTGACGGTGATCGCTCGCACTCGGCTGACCTCCGGTGAGGAACCGGAAATCTCGGCCGCGCTCGAGGCCGTCTTCACCGACGAGCACATCGATGTGCACACCGCCACCACCGTCGAGAAAGTTCTGGCCGTCGACGGGCACAAGGTGATGACCGTACGCACCCCCGGCGGCAACTCCACCGAGCTGCGGGCCGAGCACGTGCTCATCGCCACCGGCCGCCGCCCCAACACCGCGGGCCTGGGCCTGGAGTCGGTCGGTGTCACAGTCGACGCCGACGGCGCGGTCGTCATCGACGATCACCAGGCCAGCAGCAATCCGCGGATCTGGGCCGCCGGGGACGTGACCGGGGACCCGCAGTTCGTGTACGTGGCCGCCGCCCAGGGCACCCTGGTCGCCGACAACGCCCTCACCGGCGCAGACCGGACCCTGGACTACACCACCGTGCCGCGCGTGACGTTCACCAGCCCCGCGATCGCCTCGGTCGGACTGACCGACGCCCAAGCAGCCCAGGCCGGGCTGGCCTGCCAGTGCCGGGTCCTGGACTTGGCGTACGTGCCGCGGGCACTGGTCAACCGCGACACCCGCGGCCTGGTCAAAATCATCGCCGAGCAGGGCACGGGCCGGATTCTGGGCGTGCACGCACTCACCGACAATGCCGGAGACCTGATCACCGCCGCCGGCTACGCCATGACCGCGGGCTTGACCGTGCACCAGCTCGCCCACACCTGGGCGCCGTATCTGACCATGGGCGAAGCATTGAAACTCACCGCCCAGACCTTCACCACCGACGTCACCAAACTCTCCTGCTGTGCAGGCTGAACGCGCACGCCCACCCCACGCGAAGCCGGGAACACCCATGGACACGACAACACGGACGATGACGATCGGGGAATTGTCCGCGCGCACCGCGGTGCCGGTGAAAGCGTTGCGCGAGTATACCGACCTCGGGCTGATCTGCACCCTGGGCCGCAGCCCGGCCGGGTACCGGCTCTACACCGACGACGCCCTGTGGTGCGTGCGGTTCATCGGCGAGCTCCGCGGGCTCGGGCTCACCATCGCCGAAATCCAGCACCTCCTCACCGCCGGCGGTGACACCAGCGGCCGGTCGGTCGGCACGCACCTGGCCGAGCTGCTGCACCGTTCCCGGCAACGACTCCACGAGCGGATCGGCCACGCCCAGCAGATCCTCGACCGCATCGACGAATTCGAAACAACACACAGCGCGCATGTGACCGCCGACGACCTGTGTTCAGTGGGCGATCTCTGCGGATGCGACCTGCGGGCTTGACCCTCACCCCGGGGACAGACCCTACCGTCGAAGCCACCCCGCCAAGTCACCCGGCGCACACCACCGAAAACGCTGTGGCCCTGGACGTTTCCCCCAGATACCGGCCTGCCCCGGGTCCGAACCAGACAAGGAGCCCACACTCATGAACAGCCCGATCCAGCAACTCGCCGACCGTCTCAACGACACTCTCGGCACCGCTCATACCCAGCCCTGGCTGTGGCCGTCGCTGCTGCGGCTGCTCGCCCACGGCGAACCCGTAACCCTCGACCAGCTCGCCACCGCCACCGGCCGCAGCGCCGAGGAGATCCGCCACGCCCTACAAGCCATGCCCGACACCGAATACGACGAGCACGGCCGGATCATCGGCAGCGGCATCACCCTGAAGCCCACCCCGCACCGCTTCGAGACCGGCGGCGCGACGCTGTACACCTGGTGTGCCCTGGACACCCTGATCTTCCCCGCCGTCCTCGGCCGCACCGCCCAGGTAACCTCCCCCTGCCACACCTCCGGCACCCCGGTACGGCTCACCGTCGAACCCGACCGGGTCGCCCACCTCGACCCGGCCACCGCCGTCGTCTCGGTCGTCACCCCCGACGCCCCGGACTCCATCCGCACCGCGTTCTGCAACCAGGTCCACTTCTTCGCCAGCGCCGACGCCGCCCGAGGGTGGCTCGACACGCACCCGGGCGCCACCGTCCTGCCGGTCGTCGACGCCTACGCCCTGGGCCGCCCACTGACCCAGCAACTGTTGACAGGCGACACCCCGCCCAGCTGCAGCTGCTGACCCGACCCGCCGGCCACCCGAAAGCCTGGACATGACAGAACGGGTCGGTCTGTCCAGTGAGTTCCGAACGTGCTCAGTCGTCCTTGTCGGGGGCATCGGGATCGCGCAGGGGCCGGTGGCGGTCGCCGAAGTCGGGCAGGTGGAAGGCATAGTGGCCGTCGATGCCGATGTGGGCGCGGATGAACGCCGACAGCCGCTGCGCGTCGGTGTCGAGCACCGGATAGCCTTGGGCGCGTAGCTGTTCCAGAGCGCGGTTGGTGTAGAACGTATTCCACAGAACCGTGCAGTTGAGCACCAGCCCGAGCGCGGAGAGCTGATCTTCCATGCCCTCGTAATAGGTGCGGGTCATCTCCCCTTTCTTCCCGTGGTAGATGCGACGCCCCAGGTCGTGGCGGCCCTCGGTCAGGTTGGCCTGGGCCTTGCCTTCGCGCCGATACGGTTCGTCGTCGGCCAGGCGCAGGATGTGCAGGGTTTTGAAGATCCGCCCGTAGTGCGCGATCCCTTGGCCCAACGGGGTGGGGTTCCCGTCACGGGAGATCATGCGGGTGACGTCGTGAGCGGAGACCTCACACTCATGGATCGACACCGCGACCCGGCACATATCCTCCCAGTGCGCGGCGATTTTTCCTGTGTCGATTCGCCCCCGTGCGGCCTGGTTGAGCGGGCCGTAGTCGGCGCCCTGGTCGAACCGCCACAACCGCTGATCGGGCAGGTTCGCCAACTGCGGCCGATACCGCTTGCCGATCAAATGCACCAAACCGAACACGATGTCGGAATAGGAACCGGTATCGGTAATGATGGCCTCGGGCCGGCGGCCACCCTGCTGAAGCTGCACGACATCGATGAAGTTCAACGAGTCGCGTGGCGTGCCGGACACCACCTTGGCCGCCAGCCCGGCGGACTGGTCGTTGAGCATGTTCAACCAGGTAATACCCCGTTTACGGCCGAAGTACTTCGGGTTCGGTCTCGCATGGATCGTGCGGACCGGAACCACGAACCGCATGCCATCGACCGAGGCGAGCAGCCCACCACCCCACAGCTGCGCCAACTCGATCTCGGCTTGGGCCTTGACCAACTCCACGTTGGCCGCGGTCAACGTCTCCAAACGAACATAATTCTGATCGACGTGGTGCAGGCGGTCACGAGTCAGCGCGTCCACACCGGGGCTGGTCACCGGCTTGAAACCCACATTCATCGCATGCGCGCACAGCACCGCGGCGACCGACAACCCCAGATCGGCGACGCGGGCACCATTTCCCGAGGCGTGGGTGAACGACTCGGCGAACCCGGGCACCCACGACATGACTTCCAGGACCAGCTCGGGCAGGTCGACCTCGGGCACCATGGCCTGGACCCGCCGGCGCAGATCCACCAGCGACGGCGGATCCGGCTCCGCCTTCAACGAGGCGACATGCAGACGGCCATCCTCATCGACCGTCGCCGGACCGTCGCTATCGAGCCGCGCGACGACCTCACGGTAGGCGGTGTCCACCGCGGCAGCATGCTCGCCGAGCAACGAACCCGGATCATCGGGCAGGTTCAACGCGTTCATCCCGGCCTCACGGGAACGTTCCCACGCGGGCCCGGCCAGCAACTGGGCTCGCGGGTCACGCCATCGCGTCGAGTGCGGGGCAAAGATGTTGCGGTGCTTGAGATGTCGATGGAACTGCTCGAGCAGGCACAGCGTGTAGGCGGCCCGGTCGACAGTTTCCGGTGGGCGGCCCTCGCGATAGACCAGCCGCTTCCACCCGCCACCGATGAGATCGTGGTCGACCTGACGAGCATCGAGCCAGCTCGCGGACAGTTTCGACTTCGCCGACATCAACTCGGCGAGGGTCTTCATCGCCGCCAGCACCGCCGCACCGTCCGCGGTGGCCCCGAACACCACGGTGCGCATCATCGGTGGCAGGAACACCCGGACCGTGGCCAGGCGCCCCGCCAACTCTTCCAGGCGCTGCTCGTTCAACTCGACGTCATCCACCGGAACCAGCTCGTCGATCACCGCGACAGCGGCACGGAGCTCGCTCTTGGTCGCGGTGTTCTCGATCAGATCCCACATCATCTCCAAGCTCAGGTCCGGTTCGACCTCGGTCATCTCCAACAGCACCTTCACCGCCGCGGCGAGCTTGCCCGCATGACGCGACACCCGCGGATACCGGCGCAACTTCTCCTCACGCGATTCCCGCTCGGCCTTCGACATCAGATCCGTGACCATCAACAGGTCGAACAACTCCAGCACGTCATCGGTCGCTCGGCCCGACAGCACTTTCACCGTGGCCACCATCACCGCCACCCGATGCTGGCGGGGCTCGAGGCGCCGCAACGCAGGAGCCTTGCTCGACAATCCATAGGTGGCCAGACCAATCACCCGGCGCTGCGGAACCATCGACACATCCAGGGACTGCCCTCCCACCGCGATAAGCTCGGCGAGGCGGTCCAATGCCGCCAGCATCCCTTTGGAACTGGTCCGGAACACGCCCCGGCGAAGCCGTTCCAGCTCGCTGACACGGCGCTTGCCCTCGGGCGCGGTCAGCAACGCCAGCAGCGCTGAAGCCGAACCGGCGGTCAGTTGATCGGTCAGCTGACCCCACAACCGCTGATCAGCGGCCTGGCGACCCTCGGTGACCAAACGTTCCAACGTGCGCAGACCCGGCAGCAACGCCTGGCGTTTACGTAGCCAGTCGACCGCGCCGGCGAACATCGCTTTCGGTCCGTCGCCGGTCACCCACGCCTGGTCGGAGACCCACGCCGCCAACTCCGACTCGACCTCGCTGTACGAGGTCAACCCGTACTCGCGCTGGATCTCCCAGGCATGTTCGAGTTTGGTCTTGTCCCGCTCGGTGTACTGCTTCACACACGAGGAATCCTCGATACCCAACTGCTCGGCGAGATATTCGACCAGCTCCGGGGGCACGTCGAGCGGATCGGCCAGGAACATCCCGAGCTGCCGGACCGTCACGACCTGAAGCGCGAACCCTAACCGGTTGTAGTCCCGCCGCCGACCCGCGACCAGCTTCCGGTCTTCGTCATCGAGGTAGAAGAACCGTTCCAGCTCAACACGGGACAACGCCCCGAACCGGCCGTAGCCGCCCTCATCGGTCACGCCGACATGAAATCACCTACAGCCCAGCACCGCTCGATGTTTCCGTGCTTAGCGCCGGATTGGGCGGATCTGCTCCCCGACCCCCGATTTAGCCGAAACCCGACAGGTCCGCGAGACACGGTTCGGAACCCGTACCGCATTAACAAACCAATCAGTTTCATCATATTATTTATCTTGTGATATGATAAACCCGCTAAAGAAACATTTAAGGAAGAGGATAAAATGGAATATTCAAATATCGATGATCTCAAGTCAGAAGTAGACCAACTTGGGCTCGTAGTGGCCTCACTACAAGACTTGAGGGAAATGCTCGACTACCGGAAGCTTGGACCGCGCGTCCTAACTGAAGTAGGTACAACTTTGGCGGGAGTTGGTCTCGGGTACTACCCCAAGCAGACCATCGACAGCAACCCGCAGCCGCGACAATGGGAAGAAGTGCGCATATACGCAAAGAGTTCGGCTGTAGGGAAGGTGATCGACGCAGTTCTCGAACCGGGAGCATCGAACGATACTTTCCTTCTCGAAGTTGCCGATGCAGACGACGCGAAGGCTGCTGAGATCCTCGATCAGATCCGCACACTCATCGACGGTTAGATAAAAGAGCTTAGGCGCCGTGATCGCGACAGTTCCTTGCCGCCGGATGGGGACTTCCGCTATCGAACCGGAGGACGGATTTCATGCTTCGAAATACCCACAGAGCTGCGGACATCGGGTCCGGCCGCGAAGTTCGGTTGCGTTCTCCACTCCCACATAAGAAGTGCGGCGACACAGCACTGCTACCCAGGAAATGATCAAAACCCCGGTGACATGCACATAGTGCAGAGGCCGATCCGGGGTCTTCGATAATAATCCTACAGCACTTCCACATCAAAGCTCTACAGAACCGCCGGAGTGAGATGCCCAACCGTTCCACAGCCCTGATCCAGAGCCTGAATACACTGCTCACTCCCGAACGCCTCGCACCGTACAAGGCCGCGGCCGGAGA
>NZ_JBVHEH010000043.1:0-45539 GCF_055562955.1 Kitasatospora sp. NPDC015121 | reverse complement strand
TAACGAGCCCAGTTCATCCGGAGTCATACCTCCAGAGAACAGCCGAAACCCACCCGGGACCAGAGCCCACGCACCACCTAACAAAGCACTACTAGGGGGCCCGGGAGTCAGCCCAGCAGCCCCGCCGGCCTCCGCGGCCGCCCGCCGCCACGACCAGGTCGCCCGTGTTGCGCTGCGTTCCTCTCTTCCGGTCGGGTCCCGTCGAACCGGCAGGTCGTCAACCGTCGAGCAGCGCCGCCAGGTTGCGGGTCTCCGCGAGCAGTTTGGTGCCGCCCTTGCGCGCGGCGGTGCGGGTGACCGCGTCGATCGGACCGCGGGCGCCGCTGCGGCGGGCGGTGTCGACGGCGACGGCGACCAGGTCGGCGGCTCCGCGCGGCGGTGGGCCGTCGAGCAGGCCGGGGAGCAGGACGGCCAGCACCCGCCAGGTCAACCGTGGTGCGGGGTCGGCGAGTTCGCCGAGGGTTGCGGCGAGGCGGTTGGGCTTGACGGCGCCGATGGCGAGCAGTTCGAGCGTTTCGCGGGCCAACTCGCCGGGGTCGAGCTGCTGTTGGGCGGCGAGCGAGAGCAGGGCGTCGACGGTGGCGGCGCGGTCCTCGGCGTGGCCGGCGCCGAGGCCGTAGGCGAGCGCCTGGTGGACGGCGAAGCCGCAGGGGCCATCGGCTTCGGCGAGCAGCGGCAGCAGGCGGGCGTTGCCGCGGACGGGGGCGTCCCGGGCGGAGTCGGCGAGTTGGCCGGTGATCCGGAGGGCCAGTTCCTCGCGGTGGTGCGGGAGCAGTGCGGTCCAGCGGGCGCTGGCCGTGCTGTCGTCGACGGCCGAGCGGCGGTGGAAGGGGGCGGTCGGGCCGAGCAGGAACCGGACGGCCTCGGGCGGCCCGGCGTCGGGGTCGACGCCGGGCACGTCGAGGGCGGGGATCGCGAGCCGGGCCAGCTGCGGTGCGTCCAGGTCGGGCTGTTCGGGGTAGCGGCGGTGCTCCCAGTCCTGGACGCCCGGCCGCCGGGTGCCGGCCGGCACGGGGACGGAGGTCCGCCGGGGCAGTCCGCCCTCGCGCAGCCAGGCCGCCAGCTGCCGGCCGGCGTCCGAGGTCAGCCGCTCCGCCCGCTCGTCGCGGCCTCCGTCCGCCGCCGTCCGCAGCAGCGCCTGCGCGAAGTCCACCGGCCCCGGCCGGACGCCCAGCTGCTCGTAGCGCTCCAGCCGCGCCACCAACTCCCCGGCGTCCAAAGCCCCGTTGACGTGGGTGGGGGTGGCGAGCAGGAACGGGACGGGGTCGGCGGCGAGGCGCCAGGCGGTCTCGTGCAGGCGGGCGGCGAGGAACTCGCCGAGGGGGCCGCGGAATTCCCAGTGGCTGAAGATCCGGCCCCGGCGGGACCGGAGGGCGTTCAGGACGCGCGGCGCGGGGATGGCGCCGGTGGCGACGGCGGCGAGACGGCCGAGCACCTGCCAGTCGTTGTCGGGGCGCAGGACGGGGGCGAGGGCGGCGGTGAGGGCGGACCGATCCGCCCAGACCTGCCGGACCAGGCCGTCCAGGACGCGTTCGAAGCGCACGCTCTCGTCCTCGGCGGCCAGGGCGGCGGCGAGTTCCTCGGCGACCTCCGCCGGAGTCTGGGGCGGCGCGGGCACCGCCACCGGACCGGGCAGCTCCGGCAGCCGGTCCTCCCCCGCCTCCACCGCCCCCGCCGACTCGACCACCACACCCAGCAGTTCGGCCGCCACCGGCGCGTTCGCCGGGTCCAACAGCAACGCCGCCGCCCGCAACTCCACCAACAACTCCCCCTCCGCACGCCCTACATGACGCTTGAGCACCTTCAGCGCCCGCTCCTGCACCTGCCGGTCCGGATGCCCGAAGCACCCCGCCACCCCGCGCAACGCCACCCCCACCCGGCCACTACCGGCCACCCCGTCCAACCACCCCAACAACGCCCGCACCAGCTTCTTCTCCGGACGCACCGCCACCACCCCCGCCGCCTCCGCGACCTCCCCCTCCCCCAACAACCCCGCACCGTCCAACGCCACCAACCACTCCACCGCACACCCCGCGACCACCGAATCCCCGTCCAGCAACGCCAACAACGCCCGCCGGTTGTCCGACAGTTCACCCACCTCGGGCGTCAACCCACGCACCAGCTCCAGGTACGTCCGCACCTCGCCCCGGCCACCACCCCGCACCAACCTGGCGAAACCCCGTGCCAGGAACGGCCCCCGCTCGATGACGCCCTCGGCGACGAGCCGGGCCAGGACGGCGGGCCAGCGCTGTTCGGGGTCCTTGGCGGCCCAGGGGCCGGAGAGCTGCTGGACGGTGTCGGCGTCGAAGACCAGCGGGGCGAGGACGGGGGCGAAGCTGTCGGCGCGCAGCCGGGCGTACAGGTCGGGGCCGGGCGGCAGCGGGTTGCGCCAGCGGCGGGGTTCGGGGTTGCCGCGGTCGCGCATCCACTCCTGGACCAGGCCGGATTCGGCGGGCGGCGGGGTGTCGCTGCGGCGCAGCAGGTACTCGGCGACCTCGTAGGGGACGGAGGTGCCCCAGCCGATCGGGTCGGCGGGGCGGGCGGAGAGGCCGTGGGCGAGCCGGAGGGCGACGTCCCGCTGCCAGTGGGCGGGGCGGGCGGCGAGCAGGGCGAGCAGCGGGCGCTGGGCCCAGTGCGGGACGTCGAAGTCGCGACCGGCGATCCAGTCGGCGGCGCCGGAGGGGGCGGTGTGGCAGACGGCGCCGGCGACCAGCAGGGCGGTGACGGCGCCGGGCCGCGCGTGCTCGGCGGTGCGCAGTTCGCGGCGGAGCTGCTTGAGCCGGGGCAGTGCGGCCCGGCGCTCGGCGTCCGTCATCGGCTCGACCAGGTCGGCCACCACCGGGAACCTGCCCTCCCGGATCGCCACCAGCAGGTTCTCGACGCTCACTTCGACTCCTCCCCTTCCGAACCCTGCGGCCCCTGCGGCCCCTGCGAACCTTCCGGCCCCTCCGGACCTCCGAGGCCTTCGGCCCCGCCGAGCATCCGCACCGCGAGCACGTGGCTGCACGGCCCGCGGCCGCCCCGGTGCCGGGCCCACCAGCGGCAGGTGCAGCCGAGGGCCGTCCCGTCGGCGCCGACCCGGACGTGGTGGGCGTGGTCGCCGACCGTGACGACCCGGACGTCGCCGGCCACCGGGCCGACGGCGTCGGCGGCGAGCAGGGCGCGGGCGGTGCGCAGGCGCGGGTTGCGGTCCTCGATCCGTCCGGCGTCGTACGGGAGGCGGCGGTGGAAGTGGGCGGCCTCGGCGAGGTCGTAGCCGAGCCGGCCCGCGGTGGCGAGGTGGGCGAGGGCGGCCCGGACCCGTTCGGCGGTGAGGCCGGTGTCCGCGGCGAGGTCGGCGGGGTCGATCCGGGGTTCCCAGGCGAGCAGGGCGGCGAGCGCGTCGACGTCCGCGGCGGGCACGTCCTGGGCGAGCAGGTCGAGCAGGCCGCCCTCGCCGGAGAAGCCGCGGGAGCTGTCGGGCGACAGGGTGAGGGTCAACCGGCCGCCGGGGAAGGCGAGTTCCCAGGCGGAGGCGGTGGGTTCGGTGGGGGTGCCGGGCGGGGCGTAGACGCGCAGCGCGGTGGTGTGGCGCAGCAGCGGGCGGAGCGCGGCGAGGCGTTCGGGGCCGGGCAGGCAGATCGCGCCGGGGCCGGGGCGGGAGGTGGCGCGCAGGCCGGGCCCGGCCGGGACGACCCAGCGGACGGTGCCGCGTCCGGCGGCGGGCAGGGTGCGCAGGAAGCGGACGGCTTCGGCGGCGGGGAGCCCGGCGCGCGGGTCGAAGCGGGCGGTGAGCAGCTGGGTCTCGGCGAAGCCCTTGAGCCAGCGCGGCGGCAGCGGGACCTTCCGTTCGACGATCGTGCCGCCGTCGGTGCCGACGACCATCTCCTCGGCGCCGACGGCGAGTGTCAGCCGTTCGCCGGGGGCGCGCAGGCGCAGGGCCTCGCGCAGCGGGGGGTTGACGTCGACGTTGGTGGTGCCGTGGCCGGTGGCGGCGCCGTCGAGCCCTTCGGGCAGGACGTCGAGCCGGGCGTGCACGCCGCCGCAGCCGGAGAAGGACTCGAAGCGCAGCCGGTCGCCGTCGGCGGTGACCACGGGGTCGAGCGAGGGGCCGCCGCCGGAGCGGTGGTAGCGGGTGGCGGCGACGTCGGCGACGGCGAGCAGGGCGGCGGCCGCGGCGTCGGGGTGGCGCAGCGCGCCGTCGAAGAACCGGGGGTGCTGGACCGCGCCGCGCGGGGTGGCGCCGCCGCTGGTGGCGAGCTCCAGCCGACTCGGTCGGAGCGCGGAGGAGCGCAGGTAGCGCAGGGTGTGGACGGTCGCGGTCATGGACGGAACGCTAACCTCCGCCCCCGACAGGCCCGGCGGGCGCCCGTGGTCCGGCACGTGACGCGCCCCACGGTCCCCGCCGCTGCAACGTGTTCTAGCATGAGCCGGGTGACCGTCCCCGCCGCTCCGACCCCCGATTCCCGCGCCGGGCTGCGCTCCTTCGCCGAGCTGCTCGGCATCGAGGAGTTGGAGCGGAACCTGTTCCGGGGCCACTGCCACGCGGGCGCGCCGCTGCGCGCGTTCGGCGGGCAGGTCGCGGCGCAGGCGCTGACCTCGGCGGGGCGGACGGTGGATCCGGAGCGCCGGGTGCACAGCCTGCACGGGTACTTCCTGCGGCCGGGCGACCCGCGCCGTCCGATCGTCTACCAGGTGGACCGGGCCCGGGACGGGCGCTCGTACGCGACCCGGCGGGTGTCGGCGGTGCAGCGCGGCGAGGTGATCTTCACCATGTCGGCGTCGTTCAAGCTCCCGGAGCGGGCGGGCGACCGGCAGCGCACCATGCCGCCGGTGCCGGGCCCGGAGGAGCTGCCGGACCCGTACCTGGCCTGGCAGCGGGACGCGCCGGAGGAGTTCGCGGGCGCGGCGGCCTTCCGGTCCCTGGAGATGCGCTTCGTCCCGGCCGACGCGCCCGGTCTGCCGCCGGAACTGCCGGGCGTCCCGCAGCAGTTCGTCTGGCTGCGGACGGGCGGCGCGCTGCCGGGGGACGATCCGCTGCTGCAGGTCTGCGCGTTGACGTACCTGTCCGACCTGACGCTGGCCTCGACCACGGCGCTGCACCTGCAGCCGCACCGGGTGCACCGGGTGGCGGAGCCCCGGGTGGCGCTGGCCTCGCTGGACCACGCGATGTGGTTCCACCGGCCGTTCCGGGCCGACGAGTGGCTGCTGTTCGCGCAGCGCAGCCCGTCGGCGTCGGACGGGCGGGGGCTGGCGATGGGCGAGTTCTACGACCGGGACGGGGTGCTGGTGGCCTCCGCGGTCCAGGAGACCCTGCTGCGCGAGCTGCGCCCGGCGGAGCCGTCGGCCCGCTGACCTGGGCCGCTCCCGGTCGCTCCCGGCCGCTCCCGGTGGGTGGCGGGTCCGTCACCCACCGGTGACCTGTCGTGTCATACCGCGGCGAGGGGCCGCCCCGTATCATGGTCCGGGTGACCAAGGTTGACCTGTCACCTCGTCCGGTGGAGGCGATGTCCCCCCGTCAGCTCGAACGCCGCGGCTCCCTCCTGTCCGCCGCCCTGGCCCTGGTGACCGAGATCGGCGTGGAGCGGCTCCAGATGAAACAGGTGTCGGAGCGTTCTGGCGTGGCCCTCGGCACCGCCTACCGGTACTTCTCCTCGAAGGACCACCTGCTCGCCGCCGCGATAGCGGACTGGCACCGGCTGCTGCTCGCCGACCTGGTCGGCGAGGTGGGGGCGGGGCGCAGCGCCTCGCCGACCGAGCGGGCGGTGCGGTTCGTGCGGCGGGGGATGCGGGCGTACCAGCGGCAGCCGGAGCTGGCCCGGCTGCGGGTGGCGGTGGCGACGTCCACGGACCCGTTCGCCAGCGAGGCGCTGCAGGGCCTGGCCCGGGCGGACCGGGCGGCGCTGGGGACGGTGCTGCCGGAGGTCCCGCCGGCCCCCGGGGAGCTGGTGCGGCACATGGTGGGGCACGCCTGGCAGGGCGAGTTGACGGCCTGGGTGACCGGCCGGACGACGCTGGACGACGCCCGCACCCGGCTGGAGGAGATGGTCCGGCTGGTGCTGACGCCGTACGAGCCGCCGCCCCCGCTGTCGACCTGAGCCGGGCCGGCGCGCCGTCCGGCGGGCGGTCCGCCGGCCCGGCCCCGCGCCGCCCGGGCCGACCGCCCGGCCGGTCCGGCGCGCCGCGCCACCCGCATGCCGGATTGTGGACATAGTGCCTGGTATGTCCACATCTGCCGAACCTGCCGAGCCCCCGACGGACCGTCAGCCCACCGGGCCGGACCCGGACGCCCTCCCGCTGGACCGGGTGGTGTTCGGGATCGGCGCGGCCGCCGTGCTGGCGGTGGTGGCCTGGGGGGTGTTCGCGGAGGACTCGCTGGGGCGGGCCTCGGACACCGCGCTGGCCTGGGTGCTGCACAACTTCGGCTGGCTGTTCGTGGTGGCCGCGGACGTGTTCCTGCTGCTCGCCGTCGTCATCGCGGTCAGCCGGTTCGGCCGGATCCCGCTGGGCCGGGACGGCGAACGGCCGGAGTTCTCCACGCTGGCCTGGATCGCGATGATGTTCTCCGCCGGCATGGGCATCGGCCTGCTGTTCTACGGCGTCGGCGAGCCGCTGCAGCTCTACGCGCAGCCGCAGCCGGGCTCGGGCGTCCCGGCGCAGACCCCGGCGGCGGCGCAGCGGGCGCTGGAGTTCTCGCTCTTCCACTGGACGCTGCACCCGTGGGCGATCTACGCGGTGGCCGGTCTGGCGCTGGCGTACACCACCTTCCGCAGGGGCCGGGGCAACCGGATGTCGGCGGCGTTCGTGCCGCTGATCGGCGAGCGCGGGGCGAACGGCTGGCAGGGGCGGCTGATCGACCTGCTGTCGGTGTTCGCGACGGTGTTCGGCTCGGCGACCAGCCTGGGCCTGGGCGCGATCCAGGTGGCGGGCGGCCTGGGCTACGTGACCGACGTCCGGGCCACCGAGGGCGTGGAGCTGGTGGTGATCGCGGCGCTGGGCAGCGCGTTCGTGCTGTCCGCGATGTCGGGCGTCCACCGGGGCGTGAAGTGGCTGTCGACCACCAGCGTGGTGCTGGCCTGCGTGCTGATGCTGTTCGTGTTCGTGGTCGGCCCGACCGTCTTCGTGCTGGACGCGCTGCCCTCGACGGTCGGCGGCTACCTGTCCGACCTGGCGGTGCTGGCCACCCAGACCGGGGCGTTCACGGACGAGGACTGGCTGGGCTCCTGGACGGTCTTCTACTGGGCGTGGTGGCTGTCCTGGGCGCCGTTCGTCGGCACCTTCATCGCCCGGATCTCCCGTGGCCGGACGGTGCGCCAGTTCCTGGTGGGCGTGCTGCTGGTGCCGAGCGGGGCGACCGCGGTGTGGTTCGTGGTGATGGGCGGCTCGGCGATCCGGCTGCAGGAGACCGGCGCGGCCGACCTGGTGGCGACCATCCCGCAGGGCGCGGACGCCGGGCTGTTCGAGATGCTGGAGGCGCTGCCGCTGGGCGCGGTGACCAGCGTGGTCGCGGTGGTGCTGGTGATGCTGTACTTCATCACCTCGGCCGACTCGGCGTCCCTGGTGCTGGGTTCGCTCTCCTCCGGCGGCGCCCTGCACCCGCGCACCTGGCTGGTGGTGGTGTGGGGCGTGCTGATGGCGGGGGTGGCCGCCGCGCTGCTGCTGGCGGGCGGGCTGACCGCGCTGCAGAACGCCACCATCCTGGTCGCCCTGCCGTTCGTGCTGGTCATGCTGGGCCTCTGCGTGGCCCTGGTGCGCGAGCTGCGCACCGACCCGGCCGCGGGCGGGTCCCGCCACCGGCCCGCGCACGGCCTGCGCGACGCGGTCGGCACCAGCGTCGGCCAGGAGTACCCCGACCGGCCCCGGCTGCGGGAGTGAACCCGCCGGGGCCCACCGGCGGGCCGCGTCGCGACCGCCGCCCCCCCGCCCACCCCGCGCCTACGCGCGTCGACGATCAGTCGCTCGACCTGCGCGGATGCGGGGGCGGCGGTTCCGACGCCGAGATCCCTTCCAGACTTCACCCGCGTTTCGCGACCGCGTAACACCCCCCTGGCAGGCTCCGGGGCATGAACGCCCGTACTGCCCCGGCCGCCCGAGGACCGCGCTTCCCGCTGCCCCGGCGCCACCGCCGTCTGCTCGCCTGCGCCGCCGTCGCGGCCTCCGTGGCGCTGGGTTCGCTCGGCGTGGGCGCGACCGTGGAGACCGTCCGCCACCAGGCCCCGGCGGCCCGGGCCGCCGGTCAGCAGGGCGGCCGCTGAGCCGGACGGGTGGTGGGCGCCGGGGCCCGGGCCGATACTGAGGGTGACCGGCCCGAAGGGAGTCCCGCCATGGAGACCGGCACCGTGAAGTGGTTCGACCCGCACCACGCCTACGGCTACATCAGCCCGGACGGCGGCGGCCCGGAGGTCGCCGTCTACTACGACTCCGTCATCGCCGACACCGACGCGCACCGCCTCCTGCGCCAGGGCCAGCGGGTCCGCTACGACGAGACCGTGCAGGAGTTCCGCCCGGTCGCCGAGCGGGTCCGACCGGTCACCTACTGAGCACCCGTCCCGGCCCGGGCACCGGGGCCGGGCGGGAGTGCCGGCCCCGGCCGGCCGGGGGTTCGGGTTCGGCGCGCGGGGCGTAGCGGGCGGCGGGGGCGCGCAGCAGCCAGGTGCGGCCGGCCGGCGCGGCGAGGCCCATCCGGTGGAGCAGGTCGAGCGCGTCGCGGCGGAAGAGGGCGAGGTCGGCCAGGTAGCCCGCGTCCCAGCCCGCGCTCATGCCGTAGTCGTCGGTGATGTCGCCGAGGGTGCCGTCGATGAGCGCGTCGGGGACGAGGACGGCGGGCGGGGCGGTGTCGGTGTCGGCGGGGCGGAGGTCCTCGACCAGGCGTTCGGCGAGCAGCAGGGCGGCCTGGGCGAGGGTGCCGGGGCCGGGCAGGGCGAGGTCGGTGAGTTCGTCGGCGGGGTCGAGCAGGGCGGCGCCCTCGGCGCGGAGTTCGGCGGTCAGGCCGAGGAAGTCGGCGAGCCGTTCGGTCTCGGCGGGGGCGGCGGCGAGCAGGTGGGCGCGTTCGGCGGGGGCGAGGTCGTGGTGCAGGACGACGGGGGTCTCGGCGAGCAGGCGGCGGACCGTCATCCCGGGCCCGGCGGCGGGCAGCGGGGGCGCGGTGAGCAGGTCGGCGGCGAGCGCGGCGGGCGGGCGCCAGTCGTCCAGCAGGGCGCGGACGGCGGCGGGGACCGGGTCGGGGCGGCCGGCCAGTGCGCGGACCAGGGCGGCGTAGCCGGCCGGGTCGAGGCCGGGGAGCGGGCGGCCGGGCAGCGGGGCCTTGTGCAGGCGGGCGTGGTCGGGGCCGAGGGTGAGCCGGTAGCCGAGCAGGGTGTGGAAGCGTTCGGCGAGCGCTTCGGCGTGCCGGCGGACCAGCGGGAGCCCGGCGGCGTGCGGTCCGTCGGCGGTGACCAGCGGATGGGCCATCAGCAGCCGGGCGGCGGTGCGCAGCTCGGTGGTGGGGCGTTCGGGTTTGCGGTGCCGGCCGCCGCCGGTGGGCCGGGCGCCGGGCTGGGCGGGCGCTTCGCGGCGTATCCGGCGGTAGCCGAGCGGCCGGAACAGCGGCGAGGTGCTGTGGTGCACGGTGGGGCCGTGCCACCAGCTGGTGCCGGGCGCGGGTTCGGCCTGCCGGGGCGCGCCGCCCAGGTGCCGGGCGCCGTACGCGCCGAACACGGCGGTGGCCAGCAGGTCGGCCTCGGCGGGTTCGGCGGCGGCGAACCGGGCGGCCAACTCCTCGGCGGCAGCGGTCAACTCCTCGGCGTCGGCGGTCGGTTCACCGTCGCCGGCGGCGGCCGGTCCGCGGGTGGCGGCGGCCCGCGCCTGCACGAGGGCGGTCAACTCGCGTGCGGTGGCGGCCCTGCGCTCGGCGTGGGCGGCCAACCCCTGCTCCCGGGCGGTCACTTCGGCGCCGAGCGGGCCGTCCGGGCGTGCCTGGTCGGCGAGCCGTCCCGCCCCGCCCGCGCGCCCCGTCCCCGATCCGCCGGTCGCCGCGACGGCGCCGGCGGCTGTTCGCTGCCGCTCCATGTCGCCCCCAGCCTAGACGCCGCACCGACCGCTACGCGCCGGTAACAACCCCTTCCGCCGGCCGCCGCCGTCGCCTAGGGTTCCGGGCATGCCACACCTGCCCGATGTCGTGCTCTGGTCGATACCGGCCTTCGTGCTGCTCACCGTCCTGGAGATCGTCTCGTACCGCTTCCATCCGGACGAGGACGAACGGGGCTACGCCGCGAAGGACACCGCGACGAGCCTGACCATGGGGCTGGGCTCGCTGCTGTTCGACGCGGGCTGGAAGGTCCCGATCGTGGCGGTCTACTCGTTCCTGTACGAGTTGACGCCGCTTCGGGTGCCGGTGCTGTGGTGGACGGTGCCGCTGATGCTGCTCGCCCAGGACTTCTTCTACTACTGGTCGCACCGGGGCCACCACGTGGTCCGGGTGCTGTGGGCGTGCCACGTGGTGCACCACTCCAGCCGGCACTACAACCTGTCCACCGCGCTGCGCCAGCCCTGGACCTCGGCCACCAGCTGGGTGTTCTTCGTGCCGATGGTGCTGGCGGGCGTCCACCCGGCGGCGCTGGCGTTCTGCTCCTCGGCGAACCTGGTGTACCAGTTCTGGATCCACACCGAGCGGATCGGCCGGCTGCCCCGCCCGGTCGAGTACCTGTTCAACACCCCCTCGCACCACCGGGTGCACCACGCCTCGCAGGGCGGCTACCTGGACCGCAACTTCGGCGGCATCCTGATCGTCTTCGACCGGCTGTTCGGCTCGTTCGCGGCCGAGGCCGAACGCCCGGTGTACGGGCTGACCAAGAACATCGGCACCTTCAACCCGCTGCGGGTCGCAACCCACGAGTACGCGTCGATCGCCCGGGACATACGGGGAGCGACCACCTGGGGCGACCGGCTGCGCCACCTGGCGAAGGGACCGGGCTGGCAGCCCGCGCCGCCCACCGCGACCCCCGCCACCGCCGCCACCGGACCGGAGAGTGCCGCCGCATGACCGCCCTTCGTGACCCGCGCACCGCGCGGGCCCTGCTGACCGCCTTCACCGTCGTCTCGGCCGCGCACCTGCTGGCGATCGCCTTCGGGGTCAAGCCGCTGCAGTACGGCACCAAACCGCTGCTGATGCCGCTGCTGGCGGCCTGGGTGTGGGCCCTCGCGAAGCCCGGCACGCCGAGGCTGCTGGTGCCCGCGCTGCTGTTCGGGGCGGGCGGCGACATCCTGCTGGAGATCGGCGGGACGGTCGCCTTCCTGGCCGGGATGGGCTCGTTCGCGGCCGGCCACGTCTGCTACGTGACGATGTTCGTGAAGCTCGGCGCGCTGGCCGACCGGCGCCGGGCGCTGGTCGTCGCGGGCTGCTACGCGGTGGTCTGGGCGGCCCTGATCGTGCTGCTCTGGCCGGACCTGGACGCCGGGATGCGCGTCCCGGTGGCGCTCTACAGCCTGCTGCTGACCGCCACCGCGGTGACCGCCTCGCAGGTCAACGTGCGGGCGGGGCTGGGCGGCGCGCTGTTCCTGTTCTCCGACACCCTGATCGCCACCGACCTGGCCGACTGGCGGCACCTGCCCGCGCACGGCTTCCTGATCATGCTGACCTACCTGGCCGGCCAGTACCTGCTGACCGTCGGCACCCTGGAGCGCACCGGCGGCGTGGAGCGCGACGACTCCTGAGCACGCGGCGAAGGGCGGCACCCGCTCGGGGTGCCGCCCTTCGCCGTGCCGTCGGCCGCGGGGGACGCCGCGGCCCGCCGGTACGGTGGGCACGTACCGGACGGCGGCTCAGGAGGCCTGACCGGCGGCCGCGCCGCGACGGCGCAGCAGCCAGAAGCCGCCGACGCCGGACGCGACCAGCGCCGCGCCGACGGCCAGCCGGGTGCCGTCCACGCCGACCGAGCCGCCCAGGCCGGTCTCCACCGGGCCCTGCGGGAGCCGGGCGCCCTCCCAGACGCCCGCCCCGGCGGCCGAGCCGCTCGTCCCGGCGACCGCGATGGCCACCGCACCGACGAAGCCGTCCCCGTTGGGGCACTTGCCGTCGATGCCCCAGGACGAGTCGGTGGTGGTGCGCTTGGCGGCGGCCGCGGCCATCTCCTGTTCGGAGATGACGGTGGCGCTGCCCGAGTACTTCCCGTCGGGGCCCACGCGGAGCGTGGTGGAACCGCCGGCGAAGGCCAGCGAGGTCGCGGTGACGGTCTTCTCCGTGCTGCTCGCGCACGTGACACTGACCGAGACCGACTGCCCGGGCTGTGCCTGCGCGGGCGAGACCCAGGCGGGTTCGCTGCCCTTCGCGGACGCGGGGGCGGTGCCGGCCAGGCCGAGCAGGGCGGTGGTGCCGAGCAGTGCGGCGGCGGCGGTGCGCGTCGGGCGCATGCCGTACCTCCAGGGGGATCGGGACTGGAGCAGCGGAGGCGTGTGCGACCCGCTACTCCCGGTTGCCGACCACGCTAGGCAGTACCCCCCGACCCGGCGAACGCGTGAGGCCGTTCGGGGCCACCGAGTCCTCCGGACCCGAACGACCTGCCGCCCCGCCGCCGCCCCGCCGCCGCCCGACGGGCCGGGCCCCGGACGGCCCCGGGCCCGGCCGCGCCCTCCCGGCCTCCCGGGAGGGCTACTCGTTCCGGGCGGTCTCCGGCCCGGTGATCCGGCGCAGCAGCGGCAGGGTGGCGCCGATGACCGCGAGGGCCGCGCCGAGGCCGGCCGCGACGGTCAGGTAGTAGTCGGCGCCGAGGGCGTGCAGCGTGTAGTCGAGCTGGGAGCGCAGGAACAGGTCGGCGGCCAGCAGGCCGACGCCGATCGCCACCGCCGAGACCACCAGCAGCGGCACCGCGGACTCCATCAGCACCACTCGGCGCAGCATCGCCAGCGACACCCCGCTGAGCCGCAGCAGGCTGAACGGCCGCTTGCGCTCGCCCAGGGCGGCGGCCACGCTGACCGCCAGGCTGCAGCCCGCGATCGGGAAGGTCGCCAGGATGACCACGTCGGCGAGCCGCCGGAAGCCCTCCATCTCGCCGCCGGAGAGCTTCATCCCCTCCGCCAGGGTCATCGACTGCCGGGTCCCCGGGTACGCGGCGTCCACCATCGTGCGGGCCCGCTCGACGGCGGCCCGCGAGCCGTCGGTGCCGACCACCACCTTCACCAGCGGGAGCGCCGCCGCCTGTTCGGCGGTGTACGGGGCGGCGGGCCACGCGGTGGCGGAGTAGTCGCGGAACCCGGCCCAGACGAACGGCACGTACGCGGTGGCCGCTCCGGGCTCGCAGTGGCCGAAGACCCGGAGGGCGTCCAGGGCCCGGCAGTCCACCGTCTGGGCGGCCTCGGTCTCCCCGCCGGCGTCGATCGGCACCGTCCTGCCGAGCGGGTGCACCAGCAGCACGCCGTGCACGCCGGGGAGCGCGCGCAGGCCGTCGACCAGTTCCGGCGGGGCGGGGCGGCCGGCACTCCGGTAGCCCCCGTCGGGGGTGTAGCCGTGGGCGAGGTCGTTGACCAGGACGTGGTCGAACTGCGGGCCGCCCTCGGGCCGGCCGCGCTCGTCGTTCATCGCGGTGATGATCCCGATGGTGGCGCTCATCACCAGCAGGGCCAGCACCAGGCCGCTGACGGCCCGGAACCCGGCGGTCGGGTCGTCGGCGAGCCGGCGCACCGCGATCAGGGTGGCCGGGCGCTGGGTGCGCCGGGCCAGCAGGGCGGCGGCCCGGCCGGTCAGCCAGGGGCCGGCCAGCACCAGGCCCAGCATGATCAGGCCGAACGCGGAGAGGTAGCCGCGGACCTGGCCGTCGACCGTCTCCGGGTGCCGGGCCAGGAAGAACAGCAGCTCGGCCAGGCCGGCCAGCAGCGGCAGCACCCGCCAGGCCCGGGGCGGCTTCGGGGTGACCCGGCGGCTCACCCCGAGCGGGGAGATCCGCACCCGGCGCAGCGCGATCCGGGCGGTGACGGCGGCGGCGAGCGGAACGCCGAGGGCCACGCCGAGGACCTGGAGCGGGGTCAGCGCGAGGTCGGAGGTGAAGAACCGCTCGCCGGTCAGCGACATCCCGGCGACCCGGCCGCGCACCGCCAGGTGGGGCAGGAAGCCGAGCAGCACGCCGGCGGCGGCCGCGGCGGTGGCCTCGACGGCGGAGATCACCGAGACCTGCCGGGGGGTGGCGCCGACCAGCCGCATCGCGGCGAAGCGGCGTTCGCGCTGGGTGGCGGTGAGCCGGGTGGCGGTGCCGATCAGGATCAGCACCGGGAAGACCAGCGCGCCGGTGGCGACGGTCAGGATCAGCGCGGCGCCGTTGGACTTGATGCCGACCACGCAGTCGTCGCACCGGTCGGGCGAGGTGGTGGCGACCCGGTCGACCAGGGCGGCGTCCTCGATCCCCCGCAGGTCCTGCGGGGAGCGGCCGACCAGGGCGACCAGGCTGTCGGGGGCGGGCAGCGCGTCCTTGCCGAGGATGCCGATCCGGTGGCCGGGAAAGCGGTCGGCGAGCTGCTCGGGGGGCGTGGCGTCGACCAGCCGGGCCAGCGCGGGCGAGAGGTAGTACTCGCCGTCGGCGGGCATCCGGTCGACGCCGGGCGCGAGCGCGGCGGACGTGCCGGTGAGGGCGACGTCGACGCGGCCGATCTGCTCGCCCTGGAAGCTGTCGCGCCGGGTCAGCCACCACATCGGTCCCTCGCCCTGGACGAGCACCGCGCCCGCCGCCTCCCGATCGGCGGGCACGGCGGCGGGGGCGGGGGCGGCGGTCCGGCTGGTGAAGCCGGTGTTGAACCAGGCGTAGCGGTCGTTCTGGGCGTGCACGGCGTTGACCGCCGCGAGGGTGGTGAGCAGCAGTCCGACGCCGACGGCGACGGCCGAGGCGGTGACCAGCAGCCGGAGCAGTGCGTCGCGGCCGCCGCTGACGGCGAGGCGCAGGCCGAGTCGGATCATCCGGCGGCCCGCCCGGTGAGGCAGGTGGCGCGGCCGTCGCGGACGATGGCCTCGCGGTCGGCGTAGGCGGCGATCCGGGCCTCGTGGGTGACCAGGACGACGGTGGTGCCCTGGGCGCGGGCGGAGTCGACCAGCAGGTCCATCACGTGCTCGCCGGTGAGCGAGTCGAGCGCGCCGGTGGGTTCGTCGGCGAACAGGACGCGCGGCTCGGCGACCAGGCCGCGGGCGAGGGCGACGCGCTGGGCCTGGCCGCCGGAGAGCTCGCCGGAGCGGCGGCCCTCCAGGCCGTCCAGGCCGAGCCGGGGGAACCAGGCGCGGGCCCGGGCCAGCGCGGCGGCGCGCTTGGCGCCGCCGAGCAGCAGCGGCAGGGCGACGTTCTCCTCGGCGGTCAGTTCGGGCACCAGCTGGCCGAACTGGAAGACGAAGCCGAAGCTGTCGCGGCGCAGCGCGCTGCGCTCCTGCTCGCCGAGGCGGTCGATCCGGCGGCCGTCGAAGTGGACCTCGCCGCCGTCGGGGGCGAGGATGCCGGCCAGGCAGTGCAGCAGGGTGGACTTGCCGGAGCCGGAGGGGCCCATCACGGCGAGGACCTCGCCGGCGTCGACGGCCAGGTCGGCGCCGCGCAGGGCGGGGGTCTCGCCGAAGGAGAGGGTGACGGCGCGGGCCTCGATCAGGGGGGCGGTCATCGGGCCGTCACCTCCGCGGCGAGGGCGTCCAGGCGGGCGGCGGTGAGGTCGATCCAGCGCAGGTCGGACTCCAGGTGGAAGAGGCCGTGGTCGGCGAGCAGCGCGTCGACCAGGCTGCCGGAGCGCTTGACCTCGGTGAGTTCGCGCATCCGCCGCAGGTGGGCGGCGCGCTGGGTGTCGAGGTAGTGCTGGGCGTCGCGGCCGAGCATCAGGGCGAGCACGACCTTGCTGAACAGCACGGTCTGCAGGTGGGGTTCGGCGGCGACCGGCTCACGCAGCCAGTCCTCGAACTCGGTGGCCCCCGCCTCGGTGATCACGTACCGCTTGCGGTCCGGCCCGTCCCCGGCCTCGGGGTCGCCGACCACCACCTTGCCGTCCCGGGCGAGCCGCCCGAGGGTCGCGTAGACCTGGCCGAAGGGCAGCGGTTTGCCGCGCCCGAAGAAGGCGTCGTAGTCGCGCTTGAGGTCGTAGCCGTGGCTGGGCTCGCGTTCGAGCAGCCCGAGGAGAGTGAGAGGAACGCTCATGGTCGGAGCGTACGCCGCGCGTACACTCCGCGTCTATACACTCGGAGAATACTGAGGGACGGGTCTCCGCCCGTTACGCTCCCACCTGGGATTTCACGAGGGGGACGGCCTGATGAGGTTGGGCGTACCGGGCAAGGACGGGGCGAGGGCGCGGACGCCGCTCGGCGAACTGGTGCTGCACCGGACGCCCCTGACGAAGGACGTCGACAGCAGGGCCCGGGGCCTGGAGGGCTGGCGGCTGGAACTCGACGGCGGCCCGCTCGGCGAACTGCCCCGGTTCGGGCGGCCCGGCGTCCACGCCGTCGCGCTGGCCCGCGGCGGCCTGGACGGCGACTTCCGGGAGGGCCGCCTGCGCGTCACCGCCCGCAGCCGCCACCTGCTGCGCTCCGGCCGCCACGTGCGCTTCGAGTCCGGCGGCCGCACCCTGGGCTTCGTCCGCCGCGGGCTGGTCCGCACCGAGGTGCTGGAGGACGGGCGGACGGTGGCCCGCACCCGCCGGGGCGGCTGGGAGGCCGCGGAGCCCGACCCGCTGCTGGTGCTCGCCGTGGCGCTGTACGACTGGGGGAACCTCGACTGCGCCAACGCCAGTCCGGTGCTGGTCCCCCTGCTCGGGGAGCTCGTCGGCGGGCTGTTCTGAGGAGGGGCGGCACGCAGCGGCGGCCGGTGCCGGCAAGCCGCCCGGCCGGCACCGCGCGGGGTCGCGGGGTGCCGGCCAGCCTGCTCCCGGCCCGGCTCACAGGTCGAGGTCGACCACCACCGGCGCGTGGTCCGAGGTGCCCTTGCCCTTGCGGGCCTCGCGGTCCACGTAGGTGTCGGTGACGGCCTCCGCGAACGCCTTGTTGGCGTAGGTCAGGTCGATCCGCATGCCGCGGTTCTTCGGGAAGGCCAGCGCCCGGTAGTCCCAGAAGGTGTACGGGCGGTCGTACTTGAGCGGACGGGGGACGACGTCCCGCAGGCCGACCTCCTGGAGGGCGGCGAGGGTGGCGCGCTCGGGGGCGGTGACGTGGGTGAGGCCGGCGAAGGCGGCGAGGTCGTAGACGTCCTCGTCGGTGGGGGCGACGTTGAAGTCGCCGAGGACGGCGAACGGGCGCCCGCCCGCCGCGTCCTCCCGGACGGCGTCGCGCAGCGCGGCCATCCACTCCAGCTTGTAGCGGTAGTGGGCGTGGTCGACCTCGCGGCCGTTGGGCACGTACACCGACCAGACCCGGACCGGGCCGCAGGTCGCGGCGATCGCGCGCGGCTCGACCACCGGGGCGGGCGCGTCCTCGGCGAGGAAGCCGGGCTGGGCGGGCAGGTCGCGGACGACGTCCGCCAGGCCGATCCGCGACAGCAGGGCGACGCCGTTCCACCGGCCGTCGCCGTGCGCGGCGGACTCGTAGCCCAGCTCGGCGACCGCCGCGGCGGGGAACGCGTCGGTGGCGCACTTGAGTTCCTGCAGGCAGAGCACGTCCGGCTTGGCGGACTCCAGCCACTCCAGCAGCTTGGGCAGCCGGGCGGTGACGGAGTTGATGTTCCAGGTGGCGATGCGGACGGTCACGGCGGCCTTCCCTCGGCGGTGCGGACGGACGGGGCCCCGGCGCGCGGGCCGGGCACCCCGTCCGAACATACCGTCCGCCACCGACGGCGCCCGGCAGCCGACCGGGCTGACGGGGGCTCAGCCCGCCGGGTGCACCACGCCCGCCGCGCCGCCGCCGCGCCGGACGGGTTCGGCGGCGGCCAGCCAGCGGCCGTCCGGCAGCCGTTCGACGCCGGTGGCGGCGCCGATCTCCGGGACCGGCGCGAAGACGTGGCCGAGCGCCTGGAGCTCGGCCGCCTCGGGCGAGGCCAGGAAGGCCGGTTCGGCCTGGGTGGCGGCGGTGTTGCGCTGGCTGGCCCGGGGCGCGGCGATGGCCTGCTCCAGGCTCAGCCCGCGGTCGACCCGGCCGGTCAGCACCTGCAGGACGGTGGTGATGATGGTCGCGCCGCCGGGCGAGCCGAGCGCCAGGTAGGGCTTGCCGTCCCTGAGCACGACGGTCGGCGCGATCGAGGACCGGGGCCGCTTGCCGGGCCCGGGCAGGTTCGGGTCGGGGACGCCCGGGGTGAGCGGCGCGAAGTCGAAGTCGGTCAGCTCGTTGTTGAGCAGGAAGCCGCGCCCGGGCACGGTGATGCCGCTGCCGCCGGTCTGCTCGATGGTCAGCGTGTACGCCACCACGTCGCCCCAGCGGTCGGCGACGGTCAGGTGCGTGGTGCTCTGGCCCTCGTACGGTTCGGCGACGGCCGGTCCGGCGACGGCGCAGGGCGCCGGGTGGTACGGGTCGCCGGGGGCGAGCGGGCTGGTCAGCGCGTGGTCCGGGTCGATCAGGCAGGCCCGGGCGGCGGCGTAGCCGGGGTCGAGCAGCTGCCGGGTCGGGACCTGGACGGCGCTCGGGTCGCCGACCCAGCGGTTGCGGTCGGCGAACGCGATCCGGCTGGCCTCCAGGTACCGGTGGTCGTACCGGGCGGGGTCGGTCAGGTCGGCGGCGCGGCCGGCGGCCAGGACGTTCAGCGCCTCGCCGACCGTCGTGCCGCCGGAGGAGGACGGTGCGGGGCCGTACACGTCCAGGCCCCGGTAGGAGACGTGGGTGGGCTCCTGGACCCGGACCCGGTAGGCGGCCAGGTCGGCGGCGTCCACCCGGCCGGGGCGGGCGGTGCGGCCGGAGGCGGGGTCGACCGGCGGGTGCTGCAGGGTGCGCACCACGTCGGCGCCGATCGGGCCGCGGTACAGCGCGTCGGTGCCCCGGCGGCCCAGCTCGCGGTAGGTGGCGGCCAGGTCGGGGTTGCGCGCGGTGGAGCCGACCTCCGGGAGCCGGCCGCCCGGCAGGAACAGCTCCCGGCTGGCCGGGAAGTCCTGGAACCTGGCCTGGTTGGCGGCGGTCTGGTCGCGGAAGGTCTGGTCGACGGTGAAGCCCCGTTCGGCGATCCGCTCGGCGGGCTTCAGCACCTCGGCCAGGCTCCGGCTGCCCCAGCGGCGCAGCGCCTGCTCCCAGGTCGCGGCGGTGCCGGGGACGCCGACGGACAGGCCGCTGGTGACGGCGTCGGCGAACGGGATCGGGGCGCCGTTCTCCTGGAACAGCGTGCTGTCGGCGGTGCGGGATGCGGTCTCCCGGCCGTCGATGGTCTCGACCCTGCCGGTGCGGGCGTCGTAGTGGACGAAGTACCCGCCGCCGCCGATGCCGGCCGAGTACGGCTCGGTGACGCCGAGCGCGGCGGCGGTCGCCACCGCCGCGTCCACCGCGTTGCCGCCCCGGCGCAGCACCTCCAGGCCGGCGGCGGTGGCGTCGGCGTCCACGCTGGACACCGCGCCGCCCCAGCCGACCGCGACCGGCCGTTTGCCCGGCGGCGCCTGCCCGGCCCCGGCGGGCGCCGCCGTGCCCAGCAGGCCGGCGGCGGTGACGAGCGCGAGGACGGGGACGAGACGGGCGCGGGCGCGCATGCGGCCTCCTGGGGACGGCGTCGGGTCCCCGTTCTCCCACACCCGCCGCGCACCGGACAACGACCCAACCGGCCAACCCGGCGCGTTTTCACGCGGCGTTGACGCGGCGTCAACTCCCGTCCACGGAGCAGCGGGGCGGCGGGCCGGCCCGCCGTCAGGCGCCGCGTTCGATCCGGCGGCGCTTGACGGTGCGGAAGCGGCGGGCGACCTGGCGGGCCAGGTCGGCGGCGCCGACCAGGCCGGCCTCGTTGCCGAGGGCGGCGTGCACCAGGTCGGCCTCGGGGCGGAAGCCGCGGCCGGTGAGGGTGCGGCGGAAGGCGTCGCGGGCGGGGCCGATCAGCAGGTCGCCGGCCTCGCTGACGCCGCCGCCGACCACGAAGCGGCCGGGGTCGAGCGCGGCGGCCAGGTTGGCGATGCCGACGCCGAGCCAGCGGCCGACCTCGTAGAGCAGTTCCACGGCGACCGGGTCGCCGTCCCGGGCGGCCTCGGTGACCAGCGGGCCGGTGATGCCCAGCGGGGTGCCGCCGGCCCGGGCCAGCAGCGGTTGCACCACCGGGGACTCCTCGGCGGCCAGCCCGCGGGCCTCCCGGACCAGCGCGTTGCCGGACGAGTACTGCTCCCAGCAGCCCCGGTTGCCGCACGGGCAGCGGTGGCCGCCGGGCACCACCTGCATGTGGCCGAACTCGCCGGCCAGGCCGTGCCTGCCCCGGTCGACGTGGCCGTTCCGGACGACGGCGCCGCCGATCCCGGTGCCGAGGGTGATCATCACCATGTGGTCCTCGCCGCGTCCGGCGCCGAAGCGCCACTCCGCCCAGGCCGCCGCGTTGGCGTCGTTCTCCACCACGACGGGGAACCGCAGCCGGGAGCTGAGCGCCTCCCGCAGCGGTTCGCCGCGCCAGTTCAGGTGCGGGGCGAACAGCACGGTGGAGCGCTCGGCGTCCACCCAGCCGGCCGCGCCGATGCCGACGGCGTGCACGTCGTGCCGGTCGGCGAGCTCCAGCACGAGTTCGACGATGACGTCCTCGACCACCTTGGGGCTCTTGCTCTTGTCGGGGGTCTCGGTGCGCAGCCGGTCCACCACAGTGCCGTCGCCGTCGACCACGCCGGCGACCACCTTGGTGCCGCCGATGTCCACGCCGATGGTGGGGAGCCTGAGCACGCCGGCGGGCAGCGTGCGCCGGCGGCGCTCGGCGCGCGGGCCGAGGCCCAGCAGGTTCGGCAGGACGGGGCGGGCGGGGCGGGCGGGCTGGTCGGCACGGGTCACGGAACGAATGCTCCTTGATCGGGTAAAGGTTGCGGTCCGGTGGCGGCGGGCTGTGGGCGAACTGGCAGACTGTGGGCACAGCACCCAGCGGATTCTCACGAAAAAGTGATGTTCCTCTCAGGTTTCCGCTGGTGTCGACAGCAACTGATCGACTGTGTGACGCAGTCTGACAAGTGTGATGCGTGAACCGGGGGACCTTGCCCCGGACGGCCGGACGACCCGATTCGAGAGACCTCCATGCAGCTGACAGGCACCCCGTTCCTCCTCCTCACGATCGTCCTGGTGCCGGTCTCGATCGTGGTGGCGCTGCTGCTCTGGGGGCGGGTGCGCGGTCCGAAGCCGGTCCAGGCGGTGTCCAGAATCGCGATGCTGATGTTCTGTCAGCTCACCGCCGTCCTGACGGTGTTCGTGATGGTGAACAACGCCAACCTGATCTACGGCAGTTGGGACGACCTGCTGGGCACCGGCAACCACGTCCGGGCGGTGCCGAACGTGCAGGCGCAGACCGACGAGGGGGCGGGCTCCGGCGCGCAGCCCGGCAACGACACGCAGCACGCCAAGGTGATCCAGCAGTTCAGGTCGGTCGGCGACCCGAAGGTCCCGGACGACGTGCGGACCACCGACCTGAAGGGCGCGGTCTCCGGCGTGGACGGCGAGGTGCTGGTCTGGCTGCCGCCGCAGTACGACGACCCGGCGTTCAAGGACCGGACCTTCCCGGTGGTGGAGCTGCTGCCGGGCTGGCCGGGCTCCTCGAAGACCTGGTTCGGCACCCTGAAGGTGTCCGAGCAGCTGAAGCCGATGATGCAGAGCGGGCAGGTCGCCCCGTTCGTCCTGGTCTCGCCGCGCACCAACCTGCTCGGCGACAGCACCGACACCGGTTGCGCGGACGTCCCCGGCAAGGTGAACGCGGACGCCTGGCTCTCCCGGGACGTCCCGCAGATGGTGCTCGACAACTTCCGGGTCGACCCGTCGCCCGAGCGCTGGGCGGTGGCCGGCTACTCGGCGGGCGGGCACTGCGCGGCGAAGCTCGCCCTGGAGCACCCGAACCGCTACCGGGCCGGGATCAGCCTCTCCGGCTACAACGACCCGGCCACCGAGGACCGGTCGCTCACCGCGAAGGACCCGCACCTGCGGGAGGCCGCCAACCCGCTGAACATCCTGAAGTCCGCCAAGACCCCGCCGAAGACCGCGCTGTACGTCAGCGGCAACAGGGGCGACGGCCTGGAGGCGGGCGAGGCGCTGCGGGCCGCCGCGAAGGCGCCCACCACCGTCACCGTGCAGGAGACCGCCGGGGCGCACAGCAGCGACGTCTGGAAGCCGATGGTGCCGGGCGTCTTCACCTGGCTGACCGGCGTGATCCCGGCGCAGCGCTGACCCGCCCGCGGGGGGCCGGAGGCGGTGACGCCCCTCCGGCCCCCCGCGCGTTCCCCGCCCTCAGGAGAGTTCGAGGGCGAGGTAGAAGTCGACCCGGTCCTCCAGGCGGGAGAGGTCGCGGCCGGTGAGCTCCTCGATCCGGCCGATCCGGTAGCGCAGGGTGTTGACGTGGACGTGCAGCTGGGCGGCGCAGCGGGTCCAGGAGCCGTCGGAGCGCAGGAACGCCTCCAGGGTGCGGACCAGGTCGGCCTGGTGCTCCAGGTCGTAGGCGATGACCTTGTCGAGGAGGCGGCTGCGGAAGGCGCGGCGGACCTCGTCGGGGACGGCGGCGAGCAGCAGGACGTGCGAGGCGAGCTCCTCGGGGCCGGCCACGCAGACCCGGCCGACCCGGGCGGCGGCGATCCGGCGGGCGTGCCGGGCCTCTTCGAGGGCGCCGCGCAGGCCGCCGGACTCGGCGGCGGGGGCGCAGACGCCGACGGTGATCCGGCCCTCGGAGCCGAGGCCGGCTTCGAGCGGGGCGAGCAGGGCCCGGACGGCGTCGGCGGGGACGGGCGCGTCGAGGGCGGGCAGGACGACGACGGCGCCGGTGGGGCCGAGCGCGGCGACCAGGGCGCGGTCGGTGGCGGCGGCGAGCGCCTCCTCGAGGACGGGGCGCAGCGCGCCGTCGGGCAGCCCGGTGGCGTCGGCGGAGAGGACCAGCCACTGCGGGTGGGCGCCGGAGGTCTCGGTGGAGCCCTCGTAGCGGGCGGCCATGGTGGTGGAGGCCTGGAGGGCGCGGCCGATCTCGGCGGGGTCGGCGTCGTGCTGGAGCAGGGCGAGGACCTCGTCGGCGATCCGGCGGCGCAGCCGGCGGCCCTCGTCGCGGCGGGTGCGTTCGGCGGCGACCAGGCGGGCCAGGTTCTCGGCGAGCTGCTGGCGCTTGGGGGTCCACTCGGTGACGTCGCCGGCGACGGCGAGGATCCAGTCGGCGAGGGGGGTGTCGGCGTCCCGGCCGTCGGCGGCGGCGGGCAGCAGCGAGTAGGTGCCGTCGGCGAGGCGGACCCGGTGCGGGGGGCGGCGGCGCTGGCGCTGGGCGGCGAGGTGGGCGCGGGCGAGCTGGTCGCGGTCGGCGGCGGGCAGCCGGCCGGCGGGGCCGGCGACGACCCGGCCGGTGGGGGTGAGGACCCAGCAGTCGAGGTCGAGGTCGCCGCCGAGCAGGTCGAGGACGGCGTCGAGGCCGCCGGCGCCGGCCGCGGAGACCAGCAGGCGGTGCCGGTCGACGAGGGCGGCGAGGTCGGCGGCGCGGTCGGCGGAGACCTGGCGGCCGACGTACTCGGTGACGGTGCCGAAGGCGATGTCGTCGGGGACGGCGAGCAGCGGCAGCCGGTGCCGGCGGCAGGCGTCGGCGAGGTCGGCGGGGACGGGGCCGACCTCGGCCTCGCCGGCGCCGAGCGCGGCGGCGCCGCCCGCGACGATGGTGCGGACGAAGCGTTCGGAGTCGGCGGCCCCGGCGCGCCAGAGCATGCCGGTGAGGACGAGTTCGCCGCCGTGCAGGTAGCGGCCGGGGTCCTGGAGGTCGGTGGTCATGACGCCGGTGACCTGCCGGTCGAGCTCGTCCTCGCCGGTGAGCAGGCGCAGGCGGGGGGCTCCGGGGGCGAGCAGGTCACGGACGCGCATGGGCAGCCCTTCTTGGTCTGTGAGGGTGGGACCGCGGGGTGGAACGGCCCAGTGTGCACGAGCTGAGCTGGAGGATCGTCCACCTTAGAGGAACGTACAGGACGGTGCGGTGGGCCACCGCCGGGCCTCATGCCATCGGTGACTGCCAGTGGCCCGGGTCACAGCGGTTCACTTGCCAACACGCCGCCGGACTGCACCTCGGCGCCCGACCGGGCACCGGTTCCGGGCGCCGGCAAGGGCGCAGTGCCCACGTCCGTCGGCGACGACTTGAGGAGTTACCCGCATGGAGTTCCTTCGGCCCGCCACCTGGGACGAGGCACTCGCGGCGAAGGCCGAGCACCCCACCGCGCTGCCCATCTCGGGCGGCACGGACGTCATGGTCGAGATGAACTTCGACGTGCACCGGCCATCCGCGATCCTCGACCTGAACCGCATCACCGAGCTCACCGAATGGAGCAGCGACGGCGCGGCCGTCCGGCTGGGCGCGGCGGTGCCGTACGCCCGGATCATCGAGGAGCTGTCGGGGCCGCTGCCGGGGCTGGCGCTGGCCGCGCACACGGTCGGCTCGCCGCAGATCCGCAACCGCGGCAGCGTCGGCGGCAACCTGGGCGCGGCCTCGCCGGCCGGTGACTCGCACCCGGCGCTGCTGGCGGCGGGCCGGGACGTGCTCGTCGAGGCGCACTCGGTGCGCGGGGTGCGGCTGGTGCCGATCGACGAGTTCTACGTCGGGGTGAAGCGCAACAGCCTGGAGCCGGACGAGCTGATCCGCGCGGTGCGGATCCCGGTCGCGGACGGGCCGCAGCAGTTCTCGAAGATCGGCACCCGCAACGCGATGGTGATCGCGGTCTGCGCGTTCGGCTTCGCGCTGCACCCGAAGGACGGCACGGTCGGCACCGGCATCGGTTCGGCCGCGCCGACGCCGCGCCGGGCGGTGGAGGCCGAGGAGTACCTGCGGGGGGTGCTCGCCGAGCGCGGCCTGTGGGAGTCCGGCGAGCTGCTGGGCCCGGAGGTGGTGCGGCGCTTCGGCGAGCTGGTGAGGGCCGCGGCCTCGCCGATCGACGACGTCCGGGGCACCGCCGACTACCGGCGGCACGCGCTGGCCGTGATGGCCCGGCGGACCCTGACGTGGTGTTGGAACGACTATCGCAAGCAGATCAGGAGCGCGGCATGAGGGTCACGTTCAGCGCGAACGGCAAGCCGGTGGAGGCCGACGACGTGTGGGAGGGCGAGTCCCTGCTGTACGTCCTGCGCGAGCGGGTCGGCCTGCCCGGGTCCAAGAACGCCTGCGAGCAGGGCGAGTGCGGCTCGTGCACGGTCTACCTGGACGGGGTGCCGGTGTGCTCCTGCCTGGTGGCGGCGGGCCAGGTGCAGGGCCGCGAGGTGCGCACCGTGGAGGGCCTGGCCGGCCCGGACGGCGAACTGGGCCTGGTCCAGCAGGCGTTCGTGGACGCGGGCGCCGTGCAGTGCGGTTTCTGCACCCCCGGGCTGCTGGTGCAGACCGACGCCCTGCTGGCCGCCGACCCGCAGCCGTCCGACACCGACATCCGCGAGGCGCTGTCGGGCAACCTGTGCCGCTGCACCGGCTACGAGAAGATCATGGACGCGGTGCGGCTGGCCTCGGCCCGCACCTGTGCCCGGGGGGCCGAGAAGTGAGCGCGCGCACGATCCAGGGCCAGAAGAACCTGCAGAAGATCAACCAGGCGTCCAAGGACGGCGTCGGCGGCTCCCCGCTGCGCCCGGACGGCACGCTGAAGGTGAAGGGCGAGTTCGCCTACTCCTCCGACCTGTGGCACGAGGACATGCTGTGGGGCACCGCGCTGCGCTCCCCGCACCCGCGCGCGAACATCCTGTCCGTGGACGTCTCGGAGGCGCTGGCCGTCCCCGGCGTGTACGCGGTGCTCACCCACGAGGACGTCCCGGGCGAGAAGTACTACGGCCTGGAGATCGCCGACCAGCCGGCCCTGGCGATCGACAAGGTCCGCTACCACGGCGAGGCGATCGCCCTGGTCGCGGCCGACCACCCGGAGACGGCCCGCCGCGCGGTGAAGAAGATCAGGGTCGAGTACGAGGTGCTGACCCCGATCACCACCGAGGAGCAGTGCCTCGACCCGGAGACCCACGGCTACGTGCACGAGCCGCACGAGTACAAGTCGCACGCGTACGGGAACGTCTGCCACGAGCAGAGGCTGGTCTCCGGCCTGGGCGTCACCGACGAGGTGCGGGCGCTGGCGGACGTGGTCGTCTCCGGCGAGTACGAGGTCGGCATGCAGGACCAGGCCTTCCTCGGCCCGGAGTCCGGGCTGGCGGTGCCCGCCGAGGACGGCGGCGTCGACCTGTACGTCGCCACCCAGTGGCTGCACGTGGACCGCCAGCAGATGGCGCCCGTCCTGGACCTGCCGCTGGAGAAGGTCCGGCTCACGCTGGCCGGGGTGGGCGGCGCGTTCGGCGGCCGCGAGGACCTGTCGATGCAGATCCACGCCTGCCTGCTGGCGCTGCGCACCGGCAAGCCCGTCAAGATCGTCTACGCCCGCGACGAGTCCTTCTTCGGGCACGTGCACCGCCACCCGGCGCGGATGCGCTACGAGCACGGCGCCACCCGCGACGGCAGGCTGGTCTTCGCCGACTGCCGGATCGTGCTGGACGGCGGCGCGTACGCCTCCGCCTCCCCGGCGGTGGTCGGCAACGCCGCCTCGCTGGGCCACGGCCCGTACGTCATCCCGAACGTGCGGATGCACGCGATCGCGCTGTACTCCAACAACCCGTCCTGCGGGGCGATGCGCGGCTTCGGCGCGGTGCAGGCCGCGTTCGGCTACGAGTCGCAGATGGACAAGCTGGCCGAGGCGCTCGGCATGGACCCGGTCGAGCTGCGGCAGCTGAACGCCGTCACCCAGGGCGACCGGATGCCGACCGGGCAGGAGATCGACGCGCCCGCGCCGGTCGCCGAACTGCTCCAGCGGGTCAAGGACATGCCGCTGCCGCCGCCGCTCGACCTGGAGCACCTGGACGTGCGCACCCTGCCGGGCGCGCTGTCCAACACCACGCACGGCGAGGGCGTCGTGCGCGGCGTCGGCTACTCGGTGGGCATCAAGAACGTCGGCTTCTCCGAGGGCTTCGACGACTACTCGACCGCCCGGGTCCGGCTGGAGGTGATCGGCGGCGAGCCGGTCGCCATGGTGCACACCGCGATGGCCGAGGTCGGGCAGGGCGGCGTCACCGTGCACGCCCAGATCGCCCGCACCGAGCTGGGCGTCGAGCAGGTCACCATCCACCCGGCCAACACCGAGGTCGGCTCGGCCGGCTCCACCTCCGCCTCCCGGCAGACGTACATGACCGGCGGCGCGGTGAAGCTCGCCGCCGAGGCGGTCCGGCACGAGCTGCTGGAGCGCGGGCGGCACCGCTACGGCTGGACGCAGGACGACCTGTCGCTGGTCGGCGGCAAGGTGGTCTCGGCCTCCGCCGGGGTGCTGATCCCGGTGGTCGACCTGCTCGGCGACGACGCCATCGAGCAGACCCGCGAGCACCACCACCGCCCCACCGTGCCGTTCGACAAGGAGACCGGGCAGGGCTTCGGCCACGTCCAGTACACCTTCTGCGCCAACCGCGCCGTGGTCGACGTGGACGTCGAGCTGGGCCTGGTCAAGGTGGTCGAGCTGACCGCCGTGCAGGACGTCGGCAAGGCGCTCAACCCGCTCTCGGTGGTCGGCCAGATCCAGGGCGGCTGCGCGCAGGCGCTCGGGCTCGCCGTGATGGAGGAGATCGTGGTGAAGGACGGCAAGGTGCGCAACGCCTCCTTCACCGACTACCTGATCCCGACCATCCTGGACACCCCGCCGATCCCGGTGCAGATCCTCGAACTCCCCGACCCGCACGCCCCGTACGGCCTGCGCGGCGTCGGCGAGGCCCCCACCGTCTCCGCCACCCCGTCGATCGTCGCGGCCATCCGCCAAGCCACCGGCAAGGCGCTCACCCGCATCCCGGTGCGGCCCGAGCACCTGACCGACACGCTCTGACGGTGCCCTGAGAACGTCCCCGGGGGCGGCGTCACGGCTCTTCCCCGCCGCCCCCGCCGCCCCCGGGGCACCTGCCGTCGGCCTCGCCGGGCCCGGCAGTCGGCACCACCCCCCACCGTGAGTCGAACCAGTCCCCCTGCGTACCCCACCTATCGGGCATTCAGGTCGGCTCGCCCACCCCAACCCCCTGTGAACCTTGGGAGTGGACATGACCCGGACCTCCACGGAGCCCGGCCCCACCGAAGAAGCGGCCCCCACCGCGAACGGCACGCCCCCGCGCGGCGCCCTCGACGCCTACTTCAAGATCTCGGCACGCGGCTCCACGCTGGGCAACGAGATCCGCGGCGGCCTCACCACCTTCATGGCGATGGCCTACATCGTCCTGCTCAACCCGATCATCCTGAGCGGCGCGGACGTCACCGGCGCCAAGCTGGACCACGCCCAGCTGACCACCGCCACCGCGCTGGCCGCCGCCGTCACCACGGTCCTGATGGGCGTGGTCGGCAACGTGCCGCTGGCGGTCGCGGCCGGGCTGTCCGTCTCGGGCGCGATATCGGCGCTGGTGGTGCCGCACACCACCTGGGCGCAGGCGATGGGCCTGTGCGTGGTCTACGGCCTGCTGATCGTGCTGCTGGTGGTCTCCGGGCTGCGCGAGAAGATCATGAACGGGATCCCGCTGCCGCTCAAGCACGCGATCACCATCGGCATCGGCCTGTTCGTCGCGATCATCGGCTTCTACAAGGCCGGGTTCGTGCACACCGGCGGCCCCACCCCGCTCTCGCTCGGCCCGTTCGGCGAGCTCCGGGGCTGGCCGGTGCTGATCTTCGCGCTCACCCTGCTGACCGTCTTCGTGCTGCTGGCGCGGAACGTCCGGGGCGCGATCCTGATCGGCATCGCGGCGGGCACCGCGGTCGCGCTGGTCGTCGACCGGGTGGCCGGGCCGACCGCGGCGGACTGGGGCGGCTCGGCGCCGAGCTGGCCCGGATCGCCGGTCTCCGCACCCGACTTCGGCCTGTTCGGGCACGTCGACCTGTTCGGCGCGTTCGGCTCGCACGGGCTGGGCGCGATCAGCGCCTCGGTCGCCGTCTTCACCCTCGTCCTGGCCGGGTTCTTCGACGCGATGGCCACCATCATCGGCGTCGGCACCGAGGCCGGGCTCGCCGACTCCAAGGGCCGGATGCCCGGCCTGTCGAAGGCGCTGTTCATCGACGGCGCGGGCGGCGCGATCGGCGGCCTGTCCGGCGCGTCCGGGCAGACCGTGTTCGTCGAGTCCGCGACCGGCGTCGGCGACGGCGCCCGCACCGGCCTGGCCTCCACCGTCACCGGCGGCGCGTTCGCGCTGATGCTGTTCTTCTCGCCGGTCGCCGCCGTGGTGCCGGTGCAGGTCGCCTCCGCCGCGCTGGTGGTGATCGGCTCGATGATGATGAGCCAGGCCCGGCACATCGACTGGTCCGACCGCGAGATCGCCATCCCGGCGTTCCTCACCTGCGTGCTGATGCCGTTCACCTACAGCATCACGGCGGGCGTCGCGGCCGGCGTCGTCTCCTACACCGTCATCAAGGCCGGCACCGGCAAGTGGCGCGAGCCCGGCCCGCTGATGTGGATCCTGACCGGCGTGTTCGTCGTGTACTTCGCGCTCGTCCCGATCAAGTCCTGGTTGGGCGTCCACTAGCCCTCCCCCGCCGCCCCGCCGAACCCTCCGGCGGGGCGGCGCCGTCCCGTCGCGAGGAGCAACCCGTGCACGACATCGCCGCCCAGTTGCACACCTGGCACGCCGCCGGGCGCCCCTACGCCGTCGCCACCGTCGTCGGCGTCTCCGGCTCCGCCCCGCGCGAACCCGGCGCCGCGCTGGCCGTCGGCCCGGACGGCGAGGCGGTCGGCTCGGTCTCCGGCGGCTGCGTCGAGGGCGCCGTGTACGAGCTCTGCCGCACCGCGCTGGAGACCGGCACCCCCGTCCTGGAACGCTTCGGCTACAGCGACGAGGACGCCTTCGCCGTCGGCCTGACCTGCGGCGGCCTGCTCGACGTCTTCGTCCAGCGGGTCGTCCCCGGCGCGGACCCCGGCCTGGACGCCGCCGTCACCCACCTCGCCTCCGGCACCCCCGTCGCCGTCGCCCGGGTCGTCGACGGCCCGCCCGCCCTGCTCGGCGCCACCGTCGCCGTCACCGCCGACACCCACCACGGCTCGCTCCCCTCCTTCCGCCTGGAGCGCGCCGCCGTCGCCGAGGCCCGCGCGATGCTCTCGGCCGGCCGCACCGGCCGCCTCGCCCTCGGCCTCGACGGCCGCCCCTGCGACCCGTCCGGCGACGGCCCGGGCACCGTCACCGTGTTCGTCGAGGCGTACGTGCCGCCGCCGCGGATGCTGGTCTTCGGCGCGATCGACTTCGCCTCGGCCGTCGTGAAGATCGGCAAGTTCCTCGGCTACCACGTCACCGTCTGCGACGCCCGGCCGGTCTTCGCCACCGCACGCCGCTTCCCCGAGGCCGACGAACTCGTCGTCGACTGGCCGCACCGCTACCTCGACACCCAACTCGACCGCCTCGACGGCCGCACCGTCCTGTGCGTCCTCACCCACGACGCCAAGTTCGACATCCCGCTGCTGGAGCGCGCCCTGCGGCTGCCCGTCGCCTACGTCGGCGCGATGGGCTCCCGCCGCACCCACCGCGACCGTGACGCCCGCCTCCGCGAAGCCGGCCTCACCGACCCCGAACTGGCCCGCCTCCACTCCCCCATCGGCCTCGACCTCGGCGCCCGCACCCCCGAGGAGACCGCCGTCTCCATCGCCGCCCAACTCGTCGCCGAAGCCCGCGGCGGCTCCTGCCTCCCCCTCTCCACCACCGCCGGCCCCATCCACCACGACCTCGCGCCCCCGCCCGCGACGGACAGCTCCCCGCACGCGGCCTGACGGCCGATCATGCCGCGTGCGGTGCAGGACGCCACTCCAACGTGGTCAGCGCACACGCCGGCGACGACACCAACCGCAGCCGCGCCGCGTGGTTGCCGCCCGGCGTCCCCAGCGTCGTCGGTCCCGGCCGCGTCGGCGGCCCGTCCTTGCCCGAACGCATCGAGCCGACAATGGACAGCGGAGTTCGCCTCGAATGATGCTTCAGTGCGCAGATGCTCTGGCGCGCTGCGACAGGTCACCGGCGCCGAGGGCGGCGGAAAGGCCTCGGGCCCGGCCACCAGGGTGCGGTGGCCGGGCCCGAGGGGTTCACGTGGGTCGGATCACTACTTCTGTTCCAGCAGCCTCATGCCCTGCGTGGACTTGACCGCGATGAGGTCGTAGCCGATGAGGCGGGTCTCCACGCTGCGGTTCTCGACTCGGTTCTCGCCCGAGACGAAGACCTGGGTCACCGTCTTGGTCTGGACCATGGGAACCCGGACCACGGTCCACCCGATCTGCTCGGGCGGGCTCTCCTTGGGGTCCCAGGTCTCGTGCGTGACCGTGGACGTGCTCTCCGAGCTCGCCCAGGTCTGCTCGTTGGTGAGTTCCACGCTGGCACTGATGCTCGCACCGGCCAGCTTCGCCAGTTCACCCGACTCGATGGACACGCCGAAGCTCTCGCTCACCGCGTGCTGGTACTCGCTGGAGTGCTCGACCGACAGGTCCCTGGAGAGCTGGTGAGCCGGGTTGATCTTCCCGATGTACTCCCCGATGGTCATGTTGGGGTAGACGTCGCTGTACTCCTCCTGCTGGACGATCACCTGGAACTCGCAGAACATGTTGTGTTCCAGGCAGAACGTGCCGTACTTGCCCATGGCGTCCTCCGACTGGTTGTACCAGACGGTCTGCGGCTTGTACTGCTCGTAGCCGACGCACTCCGGGGTGGCGCAGTGCGCGACCCGGCTGGTGTACGAGCTGCCCTGGTCGGTGTTGCCCCGGGAGCCGCCGCCCGTACCGGCGCTGCCGTGGCCGCTGGTGCCCTTGCCGCTGCTACCGGTGCTGCCGGTGGAGGTGGACGTCGGGCTGCTGGTCCCGTTGCCGGCCGGTGCCGGTTGCGGCGTGGTCGTCGCCGGCGTGTTCGATCCGCCCGTGGCTGCCACGCAGCTGGGAGTCACGCACCAGGCGCCGTAGAGCCCGTCGGGGTCGACGCGGCTGATCGGGTTGGCCGCCGCGTAGCTGTAGCCGCCGAGCTGCTGGGACGCCGCCGGGTCGAACAGCGGGTCGACGCTGATGAAGCGTCCGGTGACCGGGTCGTACTGGCGGGCCCCCAGGGTGGTGAGCCCGGTGGCGGCGTTGGTGGGCTTGTTGAGGAAGCCGCGGTTGTCGAACCAGGTCACCGCCGTGCCGCGCGGGGCGCCGTAGGGGGTGAACTGGCGCCAGACGGGGTTCTGGCCGGCGTTGTCCAGGGACAGGCCGGCCGTGCCGTGCGGGTCGGCGATCTCGAACTTGTAGTTGGCGCCGAAACCGGTGCGCACGACGGTGCCGCCGCCCGGGAGCGTGATGTAGCGGGTGCCGGTGACCACGCCGCCGGCCAGCGTGAGCTGCTGCCCCGGCAGGTAGAGGACGGTCGAGGCGGCGCTCTTCTGGAGCAGGACCTGGCCGTCGGCGTCGTACACGTAGGTGGTGCTACCGGACGGGCCGGCGACCTTGTTGAGGCGTCCGGCGTCGTCCCAGGTGAGGGTCTGGGCGCCGTTGGCGGGGGTGGTGCGCTGGGTGGTGTTGCCGGCGCTGTCGTAGGCGATGCTGGTGCCGCCGGTGGTGGAGGTCAGGGTGTGGGGCTGGTTCTTTCCGTTGCCGTTGTAGGTGTAGGTGGTGGTGGTGTCGGTGCCGGGGACGCCGGTGGCGTGCTCGGTCTGGCTGGTGCGGTTGCCCAGCAGGTCGAACTGCCAGTCGGTCCAGTAGGCACCGCCGGTGACCGCGTCGCCGACCTGGGAGTGACTGAGCGCGGTGGGGTTAGCGGCACAGGAGTCGGTGGCGGTCCAGGCCTGGGTGAGGCGGTCGAACTGGTCGTAGGTGAAGCACTGCGTCTCGCTGGTGGCACCGAGACGGGTGGACACCTGTCGGGTGACGTTGCCGGCGAGGTCGTAGTCGTAGTGCTGCTTGTCGACGTCACTGGCCCCGGCGCTGGTGGAGCGGGAGACCAGCTGGTCGGTGAGGCGGCCGGTGTGGGGGTCGTAGGTGTTGGTGAGGTAGCCCAGGCCGCCGGTGTCGCCGAGGGTGGCCTGTTCGACCCGGCCGTAGGCGTCGTAGCTGGTGTCCTGGGCGTAGCCGAGGCCGCCGCTGACGCCCGCGCCGTTGGGCAGGTCGAAGGCGGTGGCGTAGGTGCGGTTGACCTTCTCCAGCGGCAGGCCGCCGCCGGCGGGCGAGGTGTCGCTGAGCGGCAGGCCCTTGATGGTCGAGTAGGTGTGCGAGAAGGTGTACGGCTTGGCGAGCAGCGCGTCCTCGGTGGCGGACGGGATGGTGATCGTCTCGCCCAGCGACTTGCCCATCGTGGTGAAGGCGGTGATCTGGGTCGTGTAGGGCTGGCCGCCGTCGTAGGAGGTGACGGTGGTGGCGTGGCCGATCGGGTTGGTGACGCCGGCGACGTTGTTGTCGTTGTCGTACACCCAGGAACCGAGCTGGTTGGCCGTGCTCTTGGAGGCCAGCGGGGCCGCGTAGGTGGCGGTCCTGCGGTTCAGCGCGTCGTAGGTGGTGCTGGTGGACTTGCCGCGCGAGTCGGTGGACTGCACCAGGCTGCCGACCGCGTCGTACTGCATGGTGACGGTGCCGGCGTCGGGGTCGTTCTTGGACGCCACCCGGCCGAGCAGGTCGTAGGTGCTGGTCCAGGTGGAGCCGGCGGCGGTGACGGTGTTCTGCTTGCCGTGGCCGTCGTAGCCGTAGGTGATGGCCTGGCTGGTGCCGCCGCTGACGGTGAAGTCGCCGGTGAAGGTGTTCGCCGGGACGGTCACGGTCGGGCGGGCGGTGTAGTCGTCCAGTTCGCTGGTGCGGCCCAGCGGGTCGACCACCGTGGTCTTCACCGTACCGCCGACCGGCGGGATCACGGTGGTGCGGTCACCGCCGTAGACCGTGGTGGTGACCTCCTTCGGCTGGGAATACTGGTACGAGGTGGAGACCACCGTCCGGCCCAGGCCGTCGAACGTGGCCAGGGACTGGTTCGGGATCTTCGAGTCCTGCACCGAGGCCACCGACAGCGACGGCGCGTTGTCCGGATCCCAGTACGAACCGTTGGTCTTCCACACCCAGCCGCGCGAGTCGTAGAACGACTCGGCGATCAGCCGCCCGCCCTTCGGCGTGGAGGACTGGGTCTGCCGCGGACGACCGAGCGAGTCGGCGATGTTGTACGAGGTGACGTAGCCGAGCGAGTCGTTCAGCGTCTGGGTGGTCGACCCCGACGCGCCGGTCTGCGAAATGGTGTACGAGAAGAGGGCGTTGGCGGGCGCGCTGGTGGGACGCGAGTCCGCCCACACCGCCGTCGGACGGCCCAGCACGTCGTAGCGCAGGACGGTGCCGACGTTGTTGGCGTCGGTCGACGTGAGCTTGAGCCCGCGAGCCGGTGCCAGCGTGGCACTGGCCGTGTGGTTCTTGGCGTTGGTGACGGTCTGACCGGTGGTCAGACCCACCGCGTTCACGGTGTAGGCGGTCGTGGTGGTGTTGCCGTTGGCGTCGTAGCTGACCAGGACGCGCCCGTAGCCGTCGTAGGTGGAACGGCCGGCGGTCTGCCAGACGAACGAACCGCCCGCGTGGTCCTTCGCCTGCTGCGACATCGTGATGTTGCCGGTGCTCGGGGCGGTGGTCTGCGGGAAGGCGGTGCTGTAGGTGCTGTCGTCGTAGAAGGTGCGGGTCGCGGAGACGACCTGCGCCGGGCGGTTCACCGAGGACGGCGCGCCCAGCGTGTTGACCGAACCGGGCACCGACGGCTTGGTGCCCGCCGTGTAGCCGGAGCAGGCCACCGAGTCGGTCTCCCGGGAGGCCTCCAGGCCGACCAGGTTCTTCGCCGTGTTGGCCGGCGCGTACGTGATGGTGGTGCAGGAGTCGTACGCCGGGTCCACCGGCACCGTGTGCGTGTACGTGGCCTTGAGCAGGCCGAAGTTCACGTCGCCGACGGTGTCGTTGTAGCTGCTGTCGGTCTGGGTGTAGCGCCACCCGGAGCCCACGGCCTGCCGGGTGAACGCCTCCACCCCCGCGACCCTGTTGGCGGTCAGCGCGGGCAGGCCGGTGCGCGAGCGGGTCGCGGTGGCCGGGGAGACCCAGTAGGAGGTGATGGTGGAGCTGTCGACGTTGCCGCCGTCGCCCTTGTACGCCGTGCTCTCCAGCACCGAGCCGCTGATCTGCGAGCTGTCGGTGTGGACGCCGCCCTGCGAGTCGGTCACCGTCACGCTGCGGGTGGTGGTCGACGTGAGGTAGTCGCCGTCCATGCCCCGGTAGTAGGAGGTGGTGTTCTTGGTCTTCGGGTTGTTGGTGCCGTCACCGGTGCGGGTGGTGACGGTGGCGTAGCCGCGGAACTGGCCCCAGGTGCGGTCCTTGGCCTTGACGATCTCGTTGTCGTCGTAGTGCCAGGCCGCGCCGCCGCCGTACTCGTAGCTGGTGTTCTTCTGCAGGGCGCCGCCGGTGGCGTCGGCCTCCAGGACCTGGGTGACGGCGTACTTCTGGAACCAGTCGGTGATCGGCGCCGTGTAGAACTTCGGCGTCCAGCGCACCGGGTAGCACGAGTTGGTGTTGGCCGAGGCGTTCGCCGACGCCACGTAGGAGGCGGTGCAGGGGTTCGGCAGGCCGTAGCTGACGCCGGTGACCGCACCGAGTTCGGTGGTGATCGAGGTCAGGCGGTAGCGGAACATGCCCGGGTAGTTGGCGGTGTCGACGCGGTTCTGCATCGTGGTGCCCGCGAACTTCACCGGCGGCATGACGATCGTGCCCGACCCGCCACCGGAGGTGTCGCTCGCCGTGCGGGTGACGGTCGACAGCCACAGGGTCGGCGAGGTGCCGTCACCGGTGGGCGGCTCGGTCTGCGCCAGGTCGTAGGTGTCGATCGGCTTGTACTGCGAACTCGCCGTGTCGTACTGCCTGGTGGTGATCTGCTTGAGCCGCACGGTGGAGAACATCGACGGCGACTTGGGGGTGCAGGTGGCGCCCTGGTTGCAGATCAGGTCGAACGGCACGTCCGGGTACTGGGCCGCGTTGTTCGAGGCCGAGATCGGATCGCAGGTGGCGGCCACGCAGCGCGAGCCGGTGGTGAACACGACCTGGTCCGGGACGGTGCCGTACGCGCCGCCGTCCTTGAACCCGTAGTCGATCCGGGCCAGGTACGAGTCGCGCACGTACTTGGTGTTCGACGCGCCGTTGTTCTGCCCGTAGTAGTTCGTGTCCTGCGTGTAGTAGTACGCCATCGCGGAGCCCTGGACGTCGGTCACGTAGTCCAGGTGCCACCGGTAGGCCGTCGTGCACACCGACGCGTCGAAGCCCGAGGCGTTGTAGCACGGGTTACCGGAGTGCGAGGAGTACACCGGGACGCTGTCCACCGAGTTGGTGACCGCCTTGCCCGAACTCCACCCCGGCAGCTGGTTGCGCCCGAAGGAGTAGACGGTGCCGGAGCGGTCGGTGACCGTCCAGTAGTCCGTGTTGTACGTCCCCGTCCCGTTGTTGGAGTTGGTGACGTGCACGATCTTCGAACCGTCGTCAGTGGACGGTACGAACGTGCTCTTCGACGCGTCCCACACCAGCGACGTGGACGAGCCGTTCAACGAGAGCGTCAGGATCGGGCCCGCGTAGCAGAGGTCGCCGGTGGACTTCGGCGAGGCCGAACCCTCCGGGTCCTCGGAGCAGGAGGTGAAGGTCTGCTCGATGAACGAGTCCGGCGTCGACCAGCCGTCACCGACCCAGGACGCCTGGGCCTGGGTGCTCGCCGTCTTCCCGTCCACCGCCGCCGAGCTGTAACTCAGGGAGGGCTTCGGTGCCATGCCCGTGGTGGATCCCGGCGTGACTAGGTCGTACGAGTAGGTGAACGCGCCGGCCGAACCGCCGCCGCTCCACGAACCGCTCGGGCTCAGGGTACTGGCGGCGTACGAACCGGCTCCCGTACCCGCGTCACCGGACGACGCCGCGACGGCCAGCACCACCGGGGCGGAGGCCGAGGCCGCCTGGGTGACCGAGGCGTTGCCCGACCACACCGCGGAGACGACCTTCGACTCCGACGCACCCCCGGTGTTCGCCTTCACCGCACCGGCCGAACCGAGGTCGACCTCGGCCGAGACGGACTTGCCCGCCGCGTCCCGGTCGGTCGCCAGCGGCGTCTGCACCCGGCAGGACGCCACCTCCGGCGTGGTCAGCGCACACGCCGGCAACGACACCAACCGCAGCCGCGACGCGTAGTTACCGCCCAGCGCCTCCGCGAACGACGAGTAGTCGACACCCACCCGCGCCTTCCCGCGCGCGTCACCGCCGTCCACCGTGAACACCACACCGGAGAGCCCAAGTTGGGCACTCCTCGCCTGGTCCAGCACCTTCACGTCCACCGCCGGAGCGGCAGCGGAGGAGGCCCCCTGCACCCACACCGGCGTCCCCGACGCCTGGGACTTCGCACCCGCCGCGGCCGACGCCGCCCGACCCGAGGCCGCCTTCGGCCACGCCGTCGCCTTCGGCACGAAGGAACGCTGCGCGTCCCCCGACACCTCGATCCTCTTCACCCCGAGGGACTTCACCCCCTTCACCGCCGCCGCACCCGCCACCGCGGGCTTCGCCGGCCCGGCCGGCGCCGCGAACGCGGGCGCCACCGCCAACGAGACGACCAACGCGGCGGAACAGAGCGTCCCCAGCGTCCTCACCGCCGTCGACCCCGGCCGCGTCGGCGGCCCGTCCTTGCCCGAACGTATCGAGCCAAAAATGGACATACGAAAGAATCCCACCCTTTGAGCTGCCAGCGACAGCACCATGCCCGGCATATACCGGCTCGGCAGCGACTATGACAGTGCACGACCCGTCGAATCACCGGGGTCCCACAAGAGCAAAGTTACCTTTGCCAAACTTTTACCATTCGCGTGCGCCGTAAATCGGTCAAAGCAGCGGCAAGGCGGCAAGAGGGAGGAGGTTCACTCTTCGTCCCCGATCCCCGCCAATCGCCCCACCGAGTCCGAGCCCCCCTTGAACTGTCCCTATTCCGACAGACCGGGGGCCTTGTACCACGACTTGGCCAATGCCGGCCACCACCCCGACCAGGCTCACGGTGAAACCGCAGCAACCACCCCAAGCGTCAGCTCGCCCACACTTGTCATCATCGCCGCACAACCGGAACAGCGAGCTCCGACAGGAACGGCCGCCGGAACGACAAAAACGCCGACACTCGATCAGCCCCCCATACAAGCATCCAAACCGGACAAGGTGACAGAACCGGATGCGGCGACCGGCAGATCGATCGCAAATCGATTGGCATCGGATTACCGCCGAAGAAAAAGTCGACTCTTTGCCATCCTTTGGCTCTGCCATTGCGCCGCAAGTCGGACAAATCAGCAGGAACATTACCCTCCGTCAGCTGGCTGCTCGAAAACGGTAGCCGTTCGTCCGACCCTCGTGGCAGGCTGCTTCCGCTCGACCACGAACTGGCCGCTGAGCTGGCCTTTTTCGACGAATAGGGACTGTTCACCATGTCTAGACCCATACCGGTCTCCCCGCCCGGACGGCTGCTGGCCGGCGCGGTGGCCGTCACTCTGGCGGCCGCGACACTCACTGTCTTCACCGCCACCGCGCAAGCGGAACCCGCCGCACCGGCCAAGGCCGCCGCGGGCAAGGCCGAGCCGCTGACCTCCGACCAGGCGTCCGCGCAGGCCCGCAAGACCGGCAAGGCGGTGAAGGCGGACGCGGCGACCACCGCGACCGACGAGCTGACCGCCAACCCCGACGGCACGTTCACTCTGACCCAGCACGTCACTCCGGTGCGCCGCTACCAGGACGGCGCCTGGAAGAACCTCGACGCCACCTTGGTCAAGCACAAGGACGGCAGCATCGGCCCCGCGCTGGCCGCCACCGACCTGGCCCTGTCCGGCGGCGGCACCGGCCCGCTGGCCACCATGAAGTCCGGCCCCGCCTCCCTCGCCCTGGAACTCCCGGCCGGCCTCGCCGCCAAACTCCCCGCGCCCACCCTGGACGGCGCCACCGCCACCTACGCGCTGCAGGACGGCCTCGACCTGAAGGTCACCGCCGACACCCTCGGCGGCTTCTCCGAGGTCTTCGTCGTCAAGAACGCCAAGGCCGCCGCCAACCCCGCCCTGAAGAAGCTCGCCTTCAAGACCACCGCCAAGGGCGTCGACCTGGCCACCGACCAGGGCGGCAACATCACCGCCAAGGACAAGAACGGCAAGACCCTCTTCTCCGCCCCCGCCCCCGGCAACGGCGTCTGGGACTCCACCACCGACCCCACCGCCGCGACCGTCCCCGACGCCCGCACCGGCCTGGCCCTGGACGCCAAGTCCGGCTCCCCCGCCAAGTCCTCGCACCTCGACCCCGGCGCCCACGCCCGGGCCGGACAGCTCAAGAGCGAGTACCGCGACGGCGCCATCACCCTCACCCCGGACGAGGCACTGCTCTCCGGCAAGGACACCGTCTGGCCGCTCTACATCGACCCCACCTACTCCGCCGGCGGCGGCCTGCAGAACTGGACGTACGTCAGCTCCGCCTTCACCACCACCAGCTACTGGCGCACCAGCGACGCCACCGGCCTGCGCGTGGGATACAACGGCTGGGAGTCCCCGCTCTACGTCGGCCGCGCCTTCGCCCAACTGAGCGTCCCCTCCCAGCTCCAGGGCGCGCAGATCACCAAGTCGACGTTCTACGCCACCGAGACCTACGCCCCCTCCTGCAGCGGCCGCAACGTCGAACTCTGGTCGACGGGCGGCATCGGCTCCGGCACCACCTGGAACAACCAGCCCGGTTGGAACAGCTGGCTGGACACCAAGAACGAGGCCCACGGCTACAGCAGCAACTGCCCCACCGCCGGCCTCGGCTTCAACACCCTCGGCGCCGTCCAGAGCGCCGTCAACAACGGCCAGTCCAGCCTCACCCTGGGCCTGCGCGCCTCCGACGAGTCCGACAAGTACGGCTGGAAGAAGTTCCAGCCCTCGTCCATGTCGATGACCACCGAGTACAACCACGCCCCGACCACCCCGACCAACCTGAGCACCTCCCCCACGACCTCCTGCACCGCCAACCCGCCGACCGCGGTCGGCAACGGCGACGTGACGCTCTACGCCAACGTGGACGACGCGGACGGCGGCAGCCTCAACGCCACCTTCACCCTGCGGAAGGACAGCACCGGCGCCGTCGTCACCTCCGGGACCCCGGCGGCGTGGGCCGGCAGCACCAGTGCCTTCCTGATCCCGCGGGCGACCCTGGCCAACGCGGCGAACGGTGGGGCCGCCGTCTTCGCCTGGAGCGTCTCCGCCAGTGACGGCAGCGCGAACAGCCCGACCAGCACCACCTGCAAGTTCACCTTCGACCCGACCGTTCCCGGCGCGCCGACGATCACCCAGTCCGCCAACCCGACCTACACCGTTGGGACGGCGGCGAACTTCACCTTCGGCGCGAACAGCACCGGGAGCACGCCCGCCGGTTTCCTGTACCAGCTGAACGGCACCGCCCCCGTCGCGGTGTCCAAGGACGCCGGTGCCGCCGGGGTGCAGATCAAGCCGACCCGGGCCGTCAACACGCTGACCGTGACGGCGACTTCGCCGGGCGGCAACATCGGTGACACCGCGACCCTGATCTTCAACGCGGCCGCGCCCGCGACCGCCGCCGAGAACGACCTCACCGGCACCGGCCGCGCCGACCTCACCGTCGTCGGCGGCCAGGCCGGCCTGCCCCCGGGCCTGTGGCTGGCCAACGGTTCGGCCGCCAACACGCTGAACACGCTGACCACCAACATCGGCGTGCAGGGCACCGGGAAGAACGCCCCGGCTCCCGGCGCGACGGCCGACTGGAACGGCGCCCAGGCCGTCACCGGCCACTTCCGCACCGGCGCCGGCTTCAACGACGTCCTGCAGTACTCGCCCACCGACGGCCTCGGCCACATCCTCTACGGCAGCGGCGACGGCTCCGCCCTCTCGCCCAACTCCGGCTCCCAGGTCAACGTCGGCCTCCAGACCTTCACCAGCGGCAGCAAGGCCACCCAGGTCGCCAACGCGGGCGCGCTCTACCAGACGGCCAACGCGATGCCCGGCACCCGGCCCGGCCTGCTGCTCCTGCTCAACGGGCAACTCACCCTCTCCGCGTCGACCGGCACCCCCGGCGGCTTCGAGAACGCGGACGACAGCATCCCGCTGACCACCACCAACCCCACCGGCGTCACCAACAGCGACTGGAACGGCTGGACCATCCACACCGCCCTGGTCGACAACGCGCCCGCGCTGTACGCCCGCAACACCACCACCGGCGAACTCTGGTACTACAGCCCCACCGTCCTGCAGAACATCGCCGCCGTCCCGTTCACCGGCACCACCACCCTGCCCAACACCCCGGTGAAGATCGCCGCCAGCGGCTGGGACACCACCGCCAAGCCCGTCCTGCAGGCCGCCGACATCAACCGGGACGGCACCGTCGACCTGTGGGCCGTCGACCCCGCCGGCCAGGCGGTCGCCCACCTGTCCAACGGCACCGCGCTGACCGCCCAGACCTCGCAGACGCTGACCGGTCCGACGCACGCCTGGCAGCTCAACACCACCGCCGACCGCACCGACGTCGGCACCGCGAAGGACTCCTCCGGCAACCTCGACCTGACCGCCTCCGGCACCCTGTCCGCGGCCAACGGCGGCGGCCCGGCCGTCACCGGTCACGTCGGCGACCTGTTCAGCCCGGACGTCCTGATCAACACCGCCACCCCGGCCGGCTCGACCCAGCTGGTGCCGGACGCCAACGCCACCGGCACCCTGGCCGGCGGCACCAACGCGGTCGACACCCGCAAGAGCTTCACCGTGGACCTGTGGGCCAAGCCCACCAACTACGGCGGCGTCGTCGTCTCCCAGGACGCGAGCCGGGCCTCCGGGTTCATCGTCTACGCCGAGGACGTCTGGCGCTTCGGCATGGCCACCGCCGACAACGACTCCTGGCAGTACGACCTGGTGAGCGGCCCGCCGGTCACCTTCGGCGTGTGGGCGCACGTGACCGTCGCCTTCAACGCCGACAACAGCACCATGTACCTGTACGTGGACGGCAAGCTCGCCGGCACCGCCCGCCACACCGCGCGGGTCGAATCGGCCGGCACGCTCCGGATCAGCGGCTACAAGTACCAGAACGTCCTGACCGCGCGCTACAACGGCCAGGTCGCCGACGTCCGCACCTACGCCCGGGCCCTGAACGGCACCCAGGTGCAGTTCACCCGGGCCGCCGACGGCAGTTGGGGCAACAGCGAGACCGTGGCGTTCATCCCCGACACCACGCAGGCCGGCGCCGCGCTGCTGCCCAACGGCGACACCGTGTACGTCACCCTCGCGGGCGGCAAGGAGTACGCGCAGTGGCACTACCGCAACGGCACCTGGAGCACCCGGACGGCCGTCCCCACCCAGGGCACTGACGGCGTCCAGGTCACGGGCATCACCGCGCTCGCGGTGACGGCCGACAGCAGCGGCGCGGTGCAGGTCCTGTCGATCGCCAACGGCGGTCTGCGGCACCAGACCTGGAAGCCCGCCGGCGGCTGGTCCAAGGACGACGTCCCGGCCGGCAGCGGCACCGGCGTCACCGCGATCGCCGCGACCGGCGGTTACGGCGACGGCAGCGCCCAGTTCATGTCCGTCATCGGCGGCGTGATGTACCACCAGGCCCGCTTCTCCGACGGCACCTGGAGCCCCTTCAACCAGCTCGGCGGCAGCGGCGTCACCGCCGTCTCCGCGGCGGCACTGCCCGACGGCAGCACTCAGTTCGTGGACGTCATCGGTGGCGTGATGTACCACATCACCCGTCTCGCGAACGGTAGTTGGACCGGAAACAACCAGCTCGGCGGCACCGGCGTCACCGCCGTCTCCGCCATCGGCATGGCCAACGGCGCCGCACAGTTCGCCTACGTGGGCAACAACAACGCCTACTGGCTGATGCGCAACGCCGACGGCACCTGGACCACCACCCGGCAACTCGCCACCGGTGCCTCCGGCGTGACCCTGATCGGCTACCCGCTGGCACCCGCCACCGACCCCTCCTACAACGCCAGCACCACCCTCGTCACCAGCTGATCCTTCCACCGGACCGTGCGCCGCCCCGCCGCCCGCCAGGGTGGCGGGGCAGCGGCGGCGCTACCGGACGAACGGGCGCCGAGCGAGCAGGAACGCCACCCCTCGGGCCCGGCCGGACTTCTGACGCGGCCACACGGGAATCCCCGCGCACCGGAAGAGCAAATGAGACATTCCCCCTCCGGTCCGGTATTTCGCCGTTGCCAGTCTCCATAAAGTTCCCACACGTGCCCACTTTCATGGCAGGCTGCTCCCGCTCGACCACGAACTGGCCGCTGAGCTGGCCTTTTTCGACGAATAGGGATTGTTCATCATGACTCGACCGATACCGGTCGCTCCACCGGGACGGCTGCTGGCCGGCGCGGTGGCCGTCACCCTGGCGGCCGCGACACTCACTGTCTTCACCGCCACCGCGCAAGCGGAACCCGCCGCACCGGCCAAGGCCGCCGCGGGCAAGGCCGAGCCGCTGACCTCCGACCAGGCGTCGGCGCAGGCCCGCAAGACCGGCAAGGCGGTGAAGGCGGACGCGGCGACCACCGCGACCGACGAGCTGACCGCGAACCCGGACGGCACCTTCACCCTGACCCAGCACGTCACCCCGGTGCGCCGCTACCAGGACGGCGCCTGGAAGAACCTCGACGCCACCCTCGTCAAGCACAAGGACGGCAGCATCGGCCCGGCCCTGGCCGCCACCGACCTGGCCTTCTCCGGCGGCGGCACCGGCCCGCTCGCCACCATGAAGTCCGGCCCCGCCTCCCTCGCCCTGGAGCTCCCGGCCGGCCTCGCCGCCAAACTCCCCGCGCCCACCCTGGATGGCGCCACCGCCACGTACGCGCTGCAGGACGGCCTCGACCTGAAGGTCACCGCCGACACCCTCGGCGGGTTCTCCGAGGTCTTCGTCGTCAAGAACGCCAAGGCCGCCGCCAACCCCGCCCTGAAGAAGCTCGCCTTCAAGACCACCGCCAAGGGTGTCGACCTCACCACCGACCAGGGCGGCAACATCACCGCCAAGGACAAGAGCGGCAAGACGCTCTTCTCCGCCCCCGCGCCCGGCAACGGCGTCTGGGACTCCACCACCGACCCGGCCGCCGCGACCGTCCCCGACGCCCGCACCGGCCTGGCCCTGGACGCCAAGTCCGGCTCCCCCGCCAAGTCCTCGCACCTCGACCCCGGCGCCCACTCCCGGGCCGGGAAGCTGAAGAGCGAGTACCGCGACGGCGCCATCACCCTCACGCCGGACGAGGCACTGCTGTCCGGCAAGGACACCGTCTGGCCGCTCTACATCGACCCCACCTACGCCATCGGCGGCGGCCTCCAGAACTGGACGTACGTCAGCTCCGCCTTCACCACCACCAGCTACTGGCGCACCAGCGACGCCACCGGCCTGCGCGTCGGTTACAACGGCTGGGAGTCCCCGCTCTACGTCGGCCGCGCCTTCGCCCAGCTGGGCGTCCCCTCGCAGTTGCAGGGCGCGCAGATCACCAAGTCGACGTTCTACGCCACCGAGACCTACGCGCCCTCGTGCAGCGGCCGCAACGTCGAACTGTGGTGGACGGGCGGTATCGGCTCCGGGACCACCTGGAACAACCAGCCGGGCTGGATCAGCAAGCTCGACACCAAGAACGAGGCCCACGGCTACAGCAGCAGCTGCCCCACCGCCGGCCTCGGGTTCAACGCCCTCGGCGCCGTCCAGAGCGCCGTCAACAACGGCCAGTCGAACGTGACCCTCGGTCTGCGCGCCTCCGACGAGTCGGACAAGTACGGCTGGAAGAAGTTCCAGCCCTCGTCGATGTCGATGAGCACCGAGTACAACCACGCCCCGACCACCCCGACCAACCTGAGCACGTCTCCGGCGACCTCCTGCACCGCCAACCCGCCGACCGTGGTCGGCAACGGCGACGTGACGCTGTACGCCAACGTCGACGACGCGGACGGCAGCAGCCTCAACGCGGTCTTCAACGTGGTCAAGGACGGCACCGGCACGAGCATCGCCTCCGGGAGCCCGGCCGCGTGGGCCGGCACCACCAGTGGCTTCCTGCTCCCGCGGACCACCCTGGTCAACGCGGCGAACGGCGCGACCACCACGTTCGCCTGGAACGTCTACGCGACCGACAACAGTGCGAACAGCGCGACCAGTACCACCTGCAAGTTCACCTTCGACCCGACCGCCCCCGGCGCGCCGACGATCACCCAGTCCGCCAACCCGACCTACACCGTCGGGACGCCGGTCACGTTCGGCTTCGTGCCGAACAGCACGGGCAGCGCACCCGCGAGCTTCCTCTACCAGCTCAACGGCGCCGCTCCCTCGACGGTGAACCTCGTCTCGAACACGACGACCGTGACGATCAAGCCGACCCGGGCCGTCAACACCCTGACCGTCACCTCGGTGTCGGCAGGCGGCAACGTCGGTGACACCGCGACCCTGATCTTCAACGCGGCCGCACCCGCGACCGCCGCCGAGAACGACCTCACCGGCACCGGCCGCGCCGACCTCACCGTCGTCGGCGGCCAAGCCGGCCTGCCCTCCGGCCTGTGGCT
>NZ_JBVHEH010000042.1:0-46224 GCF_055562955.1 Kitasatospora sp. NPDC015121 | reverse complement strand
CCGAGCTGGTCGCCCCGGGCACCGTCAACACCATGCCCGAGGCCACCCTGGACGCCACCGACGACCACGGCGCCGTCACCGGTGACACCATCACCTCGAACTACGCCGACGCGAAGGCCGTCCTGGACGCCGTCGCCGCCGCGGGCGTCGACTACGACGACGTCGTCCAGGTCCTGGAGGACGAGGGCGTAAGCAAGTTCGAGGCCTCCTGGACCGAGCTGCTGGAAACCGTCACCGCGGCCCTCGAAGCCCACCAGAAGAACTGACCCCCCGCCCACGGAACCGACCCCCGCTCACCGGACCGCCGGGACGAGGACGCGGGCCAGCTGGGCGCGCGAGCGCACGCCCAGCTTCCGGTAGACCCGGGTCAGGGTGGCCTCGACCGTCTTGACGCTGACGGTGAGGGCCGAGGCGATGTCGCGGTTGCTCGCCCCGTCCGCGGCCAGCCGGGCGCAGCGCTCCTCGGCGGAGGTCAGGCGGGGGCGGACGCCGTCGTCCGGCTGCTGCTGCTCCAGGCGGCGCAGGGTGTGCGCGGCGGCTTCGGCCCAGGCGTGCGCCCGGTGGGCGGCGAACAGGTCGGCGGCGGCGCGGGCCGCCGCGCGGGCGCTCGCCCGGCGGCGGCCGCGCCGTTCGGTGTGGCTGAGCGCCAGCAGGGTCCGGCCGCGCTCCAGCGGGAGGCCGACCAGCAGGTCGGCGGCGTCGGCGAGGCGGCGCGCGGCCCGGTCGTGGTCGCCGCGGGCGGCGTCCAGGAGCGCCCGGGCGCGTTCCAGCGCGGGCAGGACGGCGGCCCGGCCGAGGTCGGTCGCGGTGCGGCGGGTGTCGGACAGCAGGTCGTCGGCCTCCTCCAGGCGGCCCACGGCGACCAGCGCCTCGGCCAGGTCGGGGTGCCAGCGCAGCACCGACGGGTCGCGGACCTGCTGCAGCGCCTCCAGGGCCCGGACCTCCTCCAGCGGCCCCAGGGCCTCCTTCGGGCGGCCGGCCGCCAGCAGCAGGTGCCCGAGGGCGAACAGGTTGCGGGAGAGGAAGACCCGGTTGTCCTCCCGCCGGGCGGCGTCGACGCCCCGGCGGGCGTGGGCCAGGGCGGCCCCGGTGCTCCCGGCCGCGCCCTCGACCAGGGCGGAGGTGTAGCAGGCCGGGGCGGGGGACAGTGCGGTCCGGTCGGTCAGGGCCTGGGCCCGCCGGGCGTGCTCCAGGGCCCGGCCGCAGCGCCCGGCGCGCAGCTCGGCCTCGGCGAGGCCGCGCAGCACGTCCACGGTGGCCTCGGCGTCCCCGGCCCGCTCGGCCTCGACGAGCAGCGGCAGCAGGGCGCCGCGCGCCTCGTCCGGACGGTCGTCGAAGAGGGCGTGCCGGGCGGCGAGGTGCTGGGGCGTGGCGTTCGCGGGGACGGCGGCGGCCCGGGGCAGGGACAGCGCCCGGCCGAGCGTGCTCCCGGCGCCGGCGTGGCCGAGGATGCGCTGGAACCGGGCCTGCAGGGTGAGCGCCATCGCGGTGGTCTCGGTGTCGCCCGCCGCCCCGGCCAGGGCGGCGGCCCGCTCGGCCAGCGCGCACGCCCGGTGCGGGTCGCCCGCGTTGACGTTGGCCCAGATGGCCTGCCGGACGAGGACCCGCGCGGTCAACTCCGCCCGTCCGGCCGCCGCGTGGAGCGCGTCGGCGAACAGCAGGTCCGCACCGTGCAGGTGCCGGCCGCTCGCGTCGATCAGGGCGACCAGCGCCTCGACCCGCCGCTCGGGGCCGGTGTCCTGCCGCAGGACGAGCCGGGCGGCGGCCCGGCCCCGGCGCAGGTCGCCGTAGTGGGCGGCGTCGCGCGCCGCGGCCAGCGCCCGTTCGGTCAGCAGCGCGGCCTCCTCGCGCGGGGTGCGTTCGGCGGCGAGCAGGGAGAGTTCGGCGGCGAGCGCGTGCTCACCGCACAGCCGGGCGGCCGCCGCCGCCCGGGCGGCGGCCCGGGCGCTGTGCCGGGCGGCGCGGGGGTCGGCGGTGTCGGCGGCCAGCACGGCGTGCCGGTCGCGGCGCAGGTCGTCGTGGCCGGCCTCGGCCAGGCGCGCGTGCCGGAGCCGGCGTTCGGCGTCCGGGAGCCGGGCGGCGAGTTCCGCGCCGATCGCGGTGGCGGTGAACCGGACCCGCCCGTCGGACCGCCCGGGGTCGAGCAGCCCGGCCGCCTCGGCCCGGGCCAGCAGGTGGTCGGCGGCCGGGCCGGCCAGGCGGCCCAGCAGCGCGCGGTCGGGCCGGTCGTCGAGCGCGGCGAACGTCAGCAGCTCGCGGACCTCCGCCGGCACGCCGCCCAGCCACTCCTCCACCAGCCGGCGGGCCGCCGGGGGCAGCGCCGGACCGTCCTCGTCGTCCTGCTCCGGCGCCCCGGCCAGGGCCAGCGCCAGCGCCGGGTTCCCGCCGCTGCGGGCGTGGATCCGGGCGGCCCGGTCGGGGTCCGTCCGGTACGGGGCGAGCAGCGCCGCGACCTGACCGGGCGTCAGCGGCGGGACGCGTACCGGGTGCGCGTCCTCGCCGCACCAGTGGCCGCCGTCCCCCGGCCGCCAGACCCGCTCGGCCGCGATCACGGGCAGGTCGGGGGCCAGCCGCAGGGCCCAGCCCAGGACCGCCGCGCTGGCCGGGTCCAGCCACTGGGCGTTGTCCACCACCAGCGTCACCGGCGACGCGTCCCGCAGCACGGCGGCGGTCAGCCGGCGCAGCCGCAGCGCCGACCCGGCACCCCCGGGGGAGTCCGGCGGGCCGGCGGCCTCGTCCAGGGCCGCCGCGAGCTCCCGTGCGGCCGGCGACGGCCGCAGGGCGAGCGCGAGTTCGAGCAGCCCGGTGTACGGGACCGGGGCGTCCCCCGGCCCCGGGGCCAGCCGCAGCACGGGTCGGCCCAGCTGCCGCCCCAGCGCCCCGGCGGCGGCGGTCTTGCCGATGCCCGGCGGCCCGTACAGCACCACCCGGCGAATGCCGGGCACGTCGCCCGGCAGCACCGGCAGCACCGTGCCGGCCGTTTCCTGCAGCGGGTCCCGGCGAGGGTTCTGAGGCGGGTCATGAAGCGGGCGCACCCGCGCCGCGGAGTCTGGCACCGGCCCATGGTGCGCCCTCGGGGCGGCTGCGCGCCAGGTCAAGGGGTTTCCCCGATTTCGACCACCCCCCGGCCTTCCCTAGCCTCATCGCCACAGCCGAGCTGCCACCGGCCCCGGACGCCCCCACCCCCCAGACGACGTCCGGCTGCCGTCTTCCCCCTCAACCCCGGCTCGGCGGGAGGAATGTGATGTCCCGCAAGAACACCCTCGCGGCCGCCGTCGCGGCTGCCCTCGCCCTGGGCACCGTGACCGTGGTGGCCACCCAGTCCACCGCCGCCGCCACCGGCTCCAGCGCCCGGCCCGGCGCCGGGTTCCGGGCGATGGGCGCCGACGCCCGCACCGAGGCGCTGCGCACCGCCGACCGGGAGGCCGCCGCCGTCGCGAAGTCGCTCGGCTTCGGCGCGGACGAGCGCCTGGTCGCCAAGGACGTGCTCCTCGACACCGACGGCGCCCGGCACGTGCGCTACGACCGCACCTACCGCGGCCTGCCGGTGATCGGCGGCGACCTGGTCGTGCACTACGGCAAGGACGGCCGGGCCACCGGCTCCGACCAGGCCCACCAGGGAGCGATCAAGGTCGCGGGCACCACGCCGAAGCTCAGCGCGGCCGACGCCTCGGCCGCCGCCGCCAGGCACGCCAAGCACGTCAAGAACGCCAAGTCCGCCGCCGCGGACGGCAGCACCCTGGTGGTGTACGCGGTCGGCAAGGTCCCGGTCCTGGCGTACCGTTCGACCGTCACCGGCGAGGGCGAGGCCGGCCCCGCCTCCCGGGAGGCGGTGATCGTGGACGCGGCCAGCGGCGCGCCGCTGGACCAGTACGAGCTGCACCAGGGCGCCACCGGCACCGGCAACGGCGTCACCGTCGGCCAGGTCTCCATCGAGACCACCCAGACCGGCAGCGGCTACACCCTCACCGACGCCTCCCACGGCGGCACCATCGTCTACGACGCCTACAACAGCCCGCAGTCCAACCCGAGGCAGAACGCCCGGGCGTTCTCCAAGACCACCAACACCTGGGGCACCGGCACCGCCTCCAGCCGGGAGAGCGCCGCCGTGGACGCCTCCTACGGCCTGGCGAAGACCTGGGACTACTACAAGAACGCCTTCAACCGCTCCGGCATCCGCAACGACGGCCGCGGCGCCCCCGCCTACGTGCACGTCGACACCGGCCTGCTGAACGCCTTCTACGACGACGACTGCTTCTGCATGTTCTTCGGCGACGGCTCCTCGCAGAACAGCAACACCCCCGTCACCGCGCTCGACGTGGCCGGCCACGAGATGAGCCACGGCGTCACCGCCGCCACCGCCAACCTCACCTACTCCGGCGAGTCCGGCGGCCTCAACGAGGCCACCTCCGACATCTTCGGCACCATGGTCGAGTTCTCGGCCGGCAACGCCGGCGATCCCGGCGACTACTTCATCGGCGAGAAGCTCAGCATGTCCGGCGGCTACATGCGCCGGATGGACAACCCCTCGCTCGACGGCAACTCGCTGTCCTGCTACAGCTCCAGCGCCGGCTCGGTGGACGTCCACTACTCCTCCGGCATCGGCAACCACTTCTTCTACCTGGCGGCCGAGGGCACCGGCGCCAAGACCATCGGCGGACGCGCGCACAACGGCGCCACCTGCAACAACGACACCTTCGCCGGCATCGGCCGGGACAAGGCCGCCGCCGTCTGGTACCGCGCCCTGACCACCTACATGACCTCCACCACCACCTACGCCTCCGCCCGCACCGCCACCCTGAACGCCGCCTCCGACCTGTACGGCGCCAACTCCCAGGAGCGGTACCTGATCTCCAAGGCCTGGGCCGCCGTCAGCGTCGGCACCGCCCTGCCCGACCCCGGCACCGGCACCCCCACCCCGACCCCCACTCCCACCGCAACCCCGACCGCCTCGCCGACCGCCACCCCGACCTCCACCCCGAACCCGGGCAACGCGCTGACCAACGGCACCTTCGAGCAGGGCACCGCCGGCTGGACCCAGAGCGACAGCGACATCACCGACTCCACCCTCCAGGCCGCGCACGGCGGCTCCTGGTACGCCTGGATGATGGGCTACGGCACCTCCGCCGTCGAGTCCCTCTCCCAGTCGAACATCGCGGTCCCCTCCAGCGGCAGCCCCAAGCTGACCTTCTGGCTGAAGGTCAGCACCCAGGAGTCCGGCCTCACCGCCTACGACACCCTCAAGGTCAACGTCAACGGCAGCACGCTGGCCACCTACTCCAACGCCAACGCCTCCGCCGGGTACGTCCAGAAGACCGTGGACCTGTCCGCCTACAAGGGGCGGAGCGTGAAGCTGGAGTTCGCCGGCGCCGAGGACGCCTACCTGGCGACCGTCTTCCTCGTCGACGACGTCGCCATCGGCTGACCCCGCCCCGAACTCCTGCGACCGGCCCCACCGGGGTGGGGCCGGTCGCAGGGGCGGCGCTGGTGACCGCCGTCGAGAAGCCGCGGACCCGGACTGTCGGAGCGGCCGGTTAGGGTCCGGGACATGAACGCCGAGCCCGCCCGCCCGCCCCTCACCCGTCTGCTCGGCGGGGCCATCCACGCCTACCGCCCGGCCGCCGCCACCGGTCCGCTGGAGCCCGTCGCGGTGTTCCGGCCCAGGGCGGGCGACGAGGTCCGCGGCCACGCGGTGGCACCCGACCTGGCGCGGGCCTACTACACCACCCCGGACGGCGCGGTCTGCGTCGGCGCGGACGGCACCGAGCGGTGGCGCGCGACCGCCGAGCCGCAGCGGACCGGGGACCCCGGCCACCACTCCGACTGCGCGCTCTCCCGGGACGGCCGACTGCTCTGGTGGTACCGGCCCGACGCGCTGGCCGGCCGCGGCCCGCACGACCACTGGGCGGTGCTGGACGCCGCCACCGGCACCCGCCTCGCCCAGGCCGTGCTGCGCACGGAGGGCCACGGCGGCGAGCACTTCGTCCACCCCGGCGGCACGGCGGTGCTGCTGGGCGTCGGCGAGGGCCAGGACGGCACGGCGGTCTTCCGCGGCACGCTGACCGACGGCGCCCTGGAACTGTTCGAGTACCCCTGGGACGACCGCTGCGTGATCGGCTTCGCCCCGGACGGCCGGCACTTCCTGACCGTCGACCACGGCCAGGCGGACGCCACCGTGCACGCCTGGCCCGGCGGCGAGGCGGTGTTCACCCTCACCGTCGACGACTTCGGCCCCGATGCCCGGGAGGGGGAGGCGGTGGTCGAGTGGAGCGGCGGCTACCTGGACCGGGACACCCTCGCGGTGGTGCTGTACGGCGAGGACGAGGAGACCGGACAGGAGTGGTTCCGCAGCCACCGGGTCGACGCGCGCACCGGCCGGGTCCTCGGCGCGTTCGCCTCCGGCGCCCGGGACTGCCACGACCTGCGCCCGCTCGGCGACGGCGGCTGGCTGACCACCGACGAGACGGGCCGCCCGGTGCGCCGCGTCCTGGAGCCGTAGCGGTCCGGCCGTAGCGGCCCGGCCGTGACGGGTCGAGCGTGACGGCTCAGGAGTTCCACCAGGCCGGGCGGACCCGCAGCGACTCCTCCTTGACGCAGCCCAGCCCGTTGACGACCTCCTGGCTGTCCAGGTCCCAGCCGACCACGCCGTTGCCCTTGCGGTCCAGCTCGATCAGCCGGGACTGCTCGGTGTGCGCGCCCGCCGTCACCTCGCAGCGCAGCACGGTGTCCCAGGCCCGCCCGTCCAGCGCGGCCGCGAAGGCCACCAGCGGCAGCAGCACGACGGTCAGCAGCAGCGCGGCCCACTGCTCGGCCGCCACCAGCCGCAGCTGCCACGGCGCGAGGGTGACGGCGTCCGCACGCCGGTGCGGGTGCGGGCGACGGCCCGCCCGGTACTCCTGCACCAGCCCCTGGCGCAGCACCGCCGCGGTCAGCGTCACCGCCAGCCCCCACCACGGCCCGTAGAACACCCAGCACAGCACGCCCATCGCCACCGGGTTCAGCAGCGCCAGCGCCACCGTCCGGGCCACCGTCCCCACCGAGCGCCCGTGCGGGACGGCGCCGCGCGCCGCGAACAGCGCGAACACCACCCGGGAGGTGACCACCGCGACCAGGCAGCCCAGCAGCGGACGGGTCGTCACCATGCCGACCAGCACCTCGCCGAGGTTCGGCACGCCCATGGTGGTGACCACCTCGCGGGTGTGCGAGCCGCCGCCGACCGTCCAGGCGACCTTCACCAGCGGCACCGCCGCGAGCAGTGCCAGCAGCACCGTGTGGCCCGGCCCGCCCTTGCGGTCCAGCTCGGTGCGCTCGTCCGTCCCCTGCTCCGCCCGCTCCGCCACCGCAGCCGCCTCCCGTCCCGTCGTCAGGCGGGATGCATAGCCGGTCCGGCGGGGCCCGTCCCGCCGGGTCACCGTCGCGGGTGGCGGATTGCGCCGGACGGGCGAAGGGTCGTCAGGCGGCGGGCTTGCGGGCCTCAAGGAGGGTGCGGGACATGGTGGAGACGAACGCGCCCTCGCGCCCGATCAGCTCGTGCAGGTCGCGCAGCCGCTCGCGGTGGCGGTCGACCGAGAAGTCCGGCACCGTCCAGAGCACCTTGCGCAGGAACCAGACCACCGCGCCGACGTCGGTGAACTCCAGCCGCAGCCGCTCGTTGCGGCAGTCCACCACGTCGAGGCCGGCCGCCCGGGCCCGGGCCGCCTCCACCTCGTGCTCGCGGTCGGTGGGGACGGGGAACGGCCCGAGGAAGAACGCGCTCAGCTCGACGTTGGTGCGCCCGCCCACGTGCTGCGCGAAGTACGTCCCGCCCGGGGCCAGCACCCGGGCCAGCTCCGGGAAGCACACCGTCGCCGGGTGGCGGCTGGTCACCAGGTCGAACGCGCCGTCCGCGAACGGCAGCGGCGCGTCCGCCGGCGAGGCCACCAGGACCGCGCCCAGCGGGTGCAGCAGCCGGGTCGCCCGGGCGGCGTTCGGCGCCCAGCCCTCGGTCGCCACCAGCGTCGGCGGGAAGTTCGCGGCCCCCGCGCCCGCGAGCACCTCGCCGCCGCCGGTCTGCACGTCCAGCGCGGCGGTCGCGGCCGCGAGCCGCTGGCCCAGCAGCCGCTGGTAGCCCCAGGACGGGCGCTGCTCGGTGGCCCGGCCGTCCAGCCAGGAGAAGTCCCAGCCGTCGACGGGCGCGGCCGCGGCCTCGTCGACCAGGGAGTCGAAGGAGCGGCCCGCCACGGGGCCCGCCGCCGCCGGGTTCGTCGATCGGTCCATGAGGAGCATCCAAGCACGTCGGAGCCGGTGTGCCGAGGGGTTTAATGAGGTGTGGGAACTTCCCGACAGGATGTCGGCAAGGGGTTGACTTAGGTGAGCCTTACCTAAATAATCAGGTGGATTCGATCTTTGGAGGCCTTCCCCGATGTCCAGCCCCGACCTGCGGCCCGCCACCTTCTCCGCCCTGCTCCGCACCGCCAGCGCCGAGGAGCACGAAGCGGCGGAGCACTCCTCCTTCATGAGCGACCTGCTCGGCGGACGGCTCGGCGTCCAGGCCTACACCGACCTCACCGGCCAGCTCTGGTACGTCTACCGCGCCCTGGAGGCCCACCTCGACGCGCTCGCCGCCGACCCGGTGGCCGGCCCGCTGGCCGACCGCGCCCTGCTGCGCACCGCCGCGATCGAACGCGACCTCGACCACCTGGCCGGCCCCGACTGGCGCCGCACGATCGCCCCGCTGCCCGCCACCGAGGCGATCGCCGCCCGGATCGAGGAGCTCGCCCTGACCTGGCCGGCCGGCTACCTCGCCCACCACTACACCCGCTACCTCGGCGACCTGTCGGGCGGTCAGATCATCCGCGGCGTCGCCGAGCGCACCTGGGGCTTCGAGCGCAAGGGTGACGGCGTCCGGTTCTACGTCTTCGAGGAGATCGACAACCCCGCCGCGTTCAAGCGCGACTACCGCGCCAAGCTGGACGCCGCGGGCGAGCTGATGGACGAGGTCGAGCGCCGCCGGGTCGCCGAGGAGTGCAAGCGCGCCTTCGTCCTCAACGGCGCGGTGTTCGACGAGCTCGGCGGCCGGTACCCGCTCAGCGCCTGACGCCCGGACGGCACGACCGCCGCGAGGCCCGGTACGGAACCGCTTCCGCACCGGGCCTCGCCGTCGTCCGCGCCCGTGGGGGAGGGGGTGGGGCGGGTGTCGGGGTGCCGGTGCGCTCGTGCATCATCGTCCGCATGAGTGACACGCACGACGACCGGCTGGCCATCCTCTGGCAGGACTTCCTCCACCTGCCCTTCCCGCGGAGCTGCTACCGGCGCTCGGCCGCCGGCGAGGACCTGGTACTGCTGGAGAGCCACCTCGCCGGCTGCGTGTCCGCCGCGTTGACCGGCCCGCTGGACCAGCGCCGCAGGACCGCCCTGCGCACCGGCATGGCCTCCGTCGACCGGCTGCTGCCCGAACTCGCCGACGACCCCGAGGCCGCCGACTACTTCACCCGCCTGCGCGAACTCGCCGAACTGGCCGGCGCGCGCTAGCCGTTGCCGACGCCGGGCACGCCGGTGGGCCCGTACGGATCCCCGTCCGCACGGGCCCGACGCGGTTCCGGGCGCCTTACCCGGCGCTGCCGGAGGAGCGGCGGCGCACCAGGACGGTGGTCGCTCCGCCGACCAGCAGCAGTCCGGCGGCGGTGGCCAGCAGCGGCACGGTGTCGGTGCCGCCGCCGGTGAAGGCCAGTTCACCACCGGTGGCGCCGGAGGTGGTGAGGGTGGCCCCACCGGTCGTGCCGGTGCCCGGGCCGGTGGCGGCGCCGGTGGAGGGGGCGCTGGCGGAGGGGGTGCTGGACGGCAGGACGGCGTCCTTGTCGAAGGAGAGGACCGCCGTCACTGGGGCCAGTGCCTTGCCCTCCTTGTACTGGCCGAACACCGGCTCGCCCTCGGCCGTCAGCGTGGCCGGCACCTGGCGCAGCGTCACCACACCGTCCACCGGGGTGAAGTCGGCCCGGGAGACGTCCAGCTTCGCTATCCGGGCGCCGGTCAGCTGCACCGGCGCCCCGCCGCGCGAGGCCGCGTGCACGTCGGCCACCAGGTACGCGCCGGAGGCGTCCACCCGCAGGCGCAGGTTCGAGAGCGTGGTGTCCAACTGGTGGGTGCCGTCGGCGCCCTGGTGCCCGAGGAAGCGCACCGACCCGGCGAAGCCCGCCGTCAGCGCGTGGGTGTCCGTCCGGTACGAACCGCTGCCCGAACCGAACCGGTAGTCGGCCGCCCCGTCGCCGAACTCCACCCTGCCGCCCGCGATCGGCCCCGTCACGTACGCGATGAACTCCGGCTGCACGCCCCACTCCAGGCGGCCGTCGACGATCGGCAGCTCGTGCCCGGCCGGGGCGGACGGGGACGCGGACGAGGACGCGGAGGCGGAGGGGGACGGGGAGGAGGACGGCGAGGGGGAGCCGCTCGGCTCGGGGGAGGAACTGGGCGAGGGTTCGGCAGAGGCAGAGGCAGAGGCAGAGGCAGAGGCAGAGGCAGAGGCAGAGGCAGATGCGGAGGCAGAAGCGGAAGCGGAAGCGGAGGTGGAGGGTGACGGGGAGGGGGCGGGGGACTGCTTGAGGACGATCGACAGCGGGTCCAGGGCGGTGCCGGCCGGGTAGAAGCCCGCGAACGCCTTCGCGCCGTCGGCGGTCAGGGTGGCGGGGGTGGCCCCGCCGGCGGTGGTGTCGCGGGCGACGGTGAAGGTGGCCAGCGGGACGTCCTGGCGGAGCGTCGGCTGGGCGGCGCCGATGCTCTCCTTCGAGGCGGTGTCGGCGGTGAGGGTGCCGGTGGTGCCCGAGGTGGTGATCCGCAGGTCGCTCAGCGCGACGTCCAGCGCGCCGTCGTGGGCGAGGAAGCGGATCCCGCCGTCGAAGGCGGCGTTCAGCCGGTGGTTCGTCAGGTCGTAGCTCGCGGCGCCGGCCAGGCCGAAGTGGTAGGTGCCGTCCGCGTTGACGGTCGCCCCGCCGCTCGGCGTGACGCTTCCGCCACCGGCCGGGCCGGTCACGTAGGTGCGGAAGCTCGCCTTGACGCCCCAGTCCAGCGAGCCGGTGTCGTAGCTGACGGTGCCGGGTGCTCCGGCACCGAAGGCGAGGGAGGGCAGGCCGAAGGCGGTCAGGCCGAGGCCCGCGGTCGCGGCGGCGAGAGCGGCCAGCCGGGTGCGGTTGCGGTGGCGGGCGGGGGAGTGGGACATGGGTGCGGCTCCGGGGATCGGTGGGGTGGGACGGGGGAGGTGACGCGCGGGCGTGTTCGCCGGGCCCCTGGGGAGGGCCCGGGGACTCGGGTGGTCAGGAGCGCTTGCGGCGGCGGAGGACGACGGTGGTGGTGACCGCCGCGGCGGCGAGGAGGAGGGCGGCGAGGGCGGCGACCAGGGCGGTCGGGGCGGACGAGGTGGCGGCGGCCGCGGTCGGGGTGGTGGTGAGCGGGGTGGGCGTCGGGGTCGGGGACGCGGTGGGGCCGAGGTCGGGGAGCGGGGGGACGGCGGCGGTGGGGGTGAGCGGGAGGTTGACCGTCAGCGGGTCCATCTCGGTGCCGGCGGGGTAGAGGTGGCCGAAGGCGCTCGCGCCGGCGGGGGTGAGGGTCAGGGGCAGGTCGGTGGCGGTGAGGAGGCCGTTCGCCGTGGTCAGGCGGCCGGCGTCGAAGGTGGCGAGTTCGACGGGCGCGGCGGCGCGGGTGGCGCCGTCGGGGGTGCGGCCGGAGACGTCGACGGTGAGGCGGCCGGCGGAACCGGCGGCGGTGAGGCGGGGGTTGGCGAGGGTCAGGTCGAGTCCGGCGGTGTCGCCCTCGCGCAGGCCGGTGAAGCGGACGGTGCCGGTGAAGCTCGCGTCGAGGGTGCCGGTGGCCTGGTCCCAGCTGCCCCGGGCGGGCGTCCAGCGGAAGAAGGCCCCGCCGTCGGCCGCGCCGTCGGCGAGCTGCCAGCCGCCCTTGGCGATCGCGCCGGTGACGTAGTCGCGGAAGGTGCGGCGCACGCCCCAGTCGAACGCGCCCCGGTCGAGAGCGGTGGCGGTGGGGGTGGCGGTGGTGGCGCTCGGGGCGGGGTCGGCCGCCGGCGCCGAAGGGGACGGGGTCGGCGTGGGCGTGGCGGTCGGGGTGGCGGCCGGGGCCTTCAGGGTGACCGAGAAGGTGAGCGGGTCGAGCGCGGTGCCCGCGGTGTAGAAACCGCCGAAGGCGTTCGCGCCGGCGCTGGTGAGGGTCGCGGGGACGTTGCCGAGGGTCAGGGTGCCGGAGGCGTTCTTGAGCGAGACGCCGGCCAGCGAGAGGTCGGCGATCCGGGCCTGGCTCGTGCTGGAGGTCCGGCCGGTCTGCCGGGACTTGGAGCTGACGTCCGCGTACAGGGCGGCGCCGCCGTCCGCCGTGGCCTTGACGGTGAGGCGGGAGACCGCGAGGTCGAGCGCGTTGCCGCCGTTCTCCGGGTGGCCGGTGAAGCGGACGCCGCCCTGGAAGGCGGCGGAGAGCGCGCCGGTGGCCGGGTCGTAGCTGCCGCTCGCGGAGTGGAAGCGGAAGACCGAGCCGCCGACGGTGGCCGCGCCGCCGGTCAGGGCCCACTTGCCGTTCGCCACCGGCCCGGTGACGTAGGTGAGGAAGGACTGCTTGATCCCCCAGTCGAGCCGGCCGCCGGAGACCGTCGGGTCGGCCGCGGCGGCCCGGCCGGGGAGCCAGGCGAGGGCGAGCAGCAGGGCGAGCGGCAGCACGAGGAGGGTGCGGAGCCGGTCGGCCGGGCGGCGGGGCGGTACGGGGAGCCGTCCGGAGACGGGCATGGCGGATCACTCCTCGGCGGAGGGGAAGCGGGCAGGTGGCAGGGGGTACGAGGGGGACGACCCCCTTGCCGAAGTCAGGTAAGGCTAACCTAATATATGAGTCAAGTGTTCCGCCCTCGACCCCCCGGGTCGGCCTCGACGGGACGTCAACGCACCGAGAAAGGCCCGAGGTTGACCCGCACCCTCCGCGACCGGACCAGAACCGCCCCCGCCGTCCTGCTCGCCGTCCTCGGACTCCTGCTCGGCGCGAGCGCCTGCGCCACCGGCCAGGCCGCCCCCGCCGCGCCCGGCGCCGCCGCCCCCGCCGACCCGGACCGGATCGAGGCGCTCCCCGGCACCCCCGTCCCCCGACTGCCCGTCACCGTCCCCTCCGCCGACGGCCGGCAGGTCACCGTCACCAGCGCCGAGCGGATCATCCCGCTCAACGGCAGCCTCGCCGAACTGGTCTTCAGCCTCGGCCTCGGCGACCACGCCGTCGCCCGCGACGTCTCCACCACCTTCGAACAGGCCGCGAAGCTCCCCGTCATCACCCAGGCCCACGAGGTCTCCGCCGAAGGCGTGCTCTCGCTGCGCCCCACCGTCGTGCTCGCCGACCGCAGCACCGGACCGGCCGAGGCCGTCGAACAGATCCGCGCCGCCGGCGTCCCGCTGATCGTCCTCGACGACCCCAAGGAGCTCGGCGACATCGACACCCGGATCGACGCCGTCGCCGCCGCCCTCGGGGTCCCCGACGCGGGCGCCCGGCTCAAGGAGCGCACCGGGCGGCAGATCGACGAAGTCCGCGCCCAGCTCCCCGCCGGGGCCACCCGTCCCAAGGTCGCCTTCCTCTACCTGCGCGGCAGCGCCTCGGTCTTCCTGCTCGGCGGCCCCGACTCCGGCGCCCCCTCGCTGATCGAGGCCGCCGGCGGCGAGGACGCCGGCACCGCCGCCCACCTCACCGGCGACTTCACCCCGCTCACCAGCGAGGCCCTGGTCAAGGCCGCCCCCGACGCGATCCTGGTGATGCGCAAGGGCCTGGACTCGGTCGGCGGCGTCGACGGCATGCTCCGTCTGCCCGGCGTCGCCCAGACCCCCGCCGGACTCGACCGCCGGATCGTCTCCATCGACGACGGCCGGCTGCTCTCCTACGGCCCGCGCACCCCCCAGGTGCTGCGCGACCTCGCCACCCAGCTGCACGGGGGCGCAGAGTGACCGTCACCCTGCCCCGGAGCGCCCCGACCCCGCTCGGCGAGAAGCCCGCCCGCGACAGGCGACCGCTGCTGCTGGCCGGCCTGGGCGCCGCCCTGCTCGCCGCCGCCCTGCTCGCCGCCGGCACCGGCGCGTACGCCATCCCGCTGGGCGACATCCTCGCCTCGCTCGCCCACCGCGCCCACCTCGGCGGCCACCCGCTGGACCGGGTCCCCGAATCGGTGCTGTGGAACGTCCGGCTGCCCCGGGTCGCGCTCGCCCTGCTGGTCGGCGCCGCGCTCGGCTGCGCCGGGGCCCTGGCGCAGGGCGTGTTCGGCAACCCGCTGGCCGAACCCGCCGTGATCGGCGTCTCCTCCGGCGGCGCGGTCGGCGCCGTCGCCTGCATCGTGCTCGGCCTGGACGCCCTCGGCTCCTGGACCGTCACCGCCGCCGCGTTCGCCGCCGGCCTGCTCACCGTCGGCGTCGTCTACGCCATGTCGCGCAGCGGCGGCCGCACCGAGGTCGTCACCCTGCTGCTCACCGGCGTCGCCGTCAACGCGTTCTGCGGCGCCCTGATCGGTCTGCTGCTGTTCACCGCCGACACCGCCGCGATCAGCCAGGTGACGTTCTGGCAGCTCGGCTCGCTCGCCCAGGCCAGCTGGACGAAGGTGCTCGCCGTCCTGCCGTTCGCCGCCCTCGGCCTGGCCGCCGCCCCCCGCTACGCCCGCCGCCTCGACCTGCTCGCGCTCGGCGAAGGCCCCGCCCGGCACCTCGGCGTCGACGTCGAACGGATGCGGATCGTGCTGGTCACCGTGGTCGCGCTGCTCACCGCCGCCGCCGTCGCGGTCAGCGGCATCATCGGCTTCGTCGGCCTGGTCGTCCCGCACCTGCTGCGGATGCTGGCCGGCCCCGGCCACCGCTTCCTGCTGCCCGCCTCCGCCGTCGGCGGCGCCCTCGTCCTGGTCGCCGGCGACCTCGCCGCCCGCACCCTCGCCGCACCCGCCGAACTCCCGCTCGGCGTCCTCACCGCGCTCCTCGGCAGCCCGTTCTTCTTCTGGCTGCTGCGCCGCACCCGACGCCGCCAGGGAGGCTGGGCGTGACCGCACTGCTGGAGGCCGAAGGCATCGGCTACGCCGCCGGAGGACGCGAACTGCTGGCCGACGTCGACCTGACCGTCCGGGCCGGCGAGATCCTCGCCCTGCTCGGCCCCAACGGCGCCGGGAAGTCCACCCTGCTGTCCGTGCTGGCCGGCGACCGGCGCCCGGCCCGCGGCGAGGTCCGGATCGACGGCCGCCCGACGGCCGCGCACAAGCCCGTCGAACTCGCCCGCCGCCGCGCCCTGCTGCCGCAGCAGCACGAGGTGTCCTTCCCGTTCCCCGCCGCCGAGGTGGTCCGGATGGGACGCGCCCCCTGGGCCGGGACGCCCGCCGCCGCCGAGGACGAGGACGCCGTCGCGGCCGCGATGGCCGCCACCGACTGCGCCCACCTCGGCCGGCGCCCGTTCACCGCCCTCTCCGGCGGCGAACGCGCCCGGGTCGCCCTCGCCCGGATCCTCGCCCAGGACACCGCCCTGCTGCTGCTCGACGAACCCACCGCCGCACTCGACCTGCGCCACCAGGAACTCGTGTTGCGGATCGCCCGGCAGCGTGCCGACACCGGCCGCGGCGTCGTCGTCGTCCTGCACGACCTCACCCTCGCCGCCGCGCACGCCGACCGGATCGCCCTGCTCGACGCCGGCCGCACCGTCGCCGTCGGCCCCACCGGAGACGTCCTGGACGCCGGCCTGCTCAGCCGGATCTACCGCCACCCCGTCGAAGTCCTGGCGCACCCGCGCGGAGGCGCGCCGATCGTGCTGCCCGAGCGCCCCCGGGAAGCAGATTGACGGATCGTCGGCCCGGGAAGACCCCCGGACGGTGGACGACCGACCGGGCGAGATCCGGGCCGTGCGGCGGTCCGGGCGGGTGATCCGGCCGGACCGAACACATGGCCGCGCCGGGTACGGGTAACCGCACCAGCAGGAACCGGACCACCCGGAGGCACCGCAATGCAACTCACCATGGCCCTGCTGCTCGCCCCCCTGATCCTCGCCGCCGCCGTCACCGCCACCCGCACCCCCTCCCGCCGCGGCCGCCACCGCGCACCCGCGCGAGCCGCCGCACCCGCCGGCGGGCCGAGCGCGCCGCGGCGGGAGGCGGTCGGCACCCCCGGCGGGCGCTGAGACGCCCCCTCCCCGCGAGCCGCTCCCCGCGAGCTTCCCCCCCTGCGGCCGGCCAGGCGCGAGCCTCCGGCGGCAGGGGGTTCTCGTCGTACGGGGCCGGAGCGCCCCGGGGCGTCGTGCGGCGAGCGGCCCCGGCTTCCTGGCGTCCCACCGCCCTCGGCGGGCAAGGGTGTCGAGGGCGGGGTGCGGGGGCGGGGAGCGGGGGCTCGACCCGGCCGGCGGTGTCCAGCGGCGGTCAACCGACGCCCGGCTCGCCGGGGGCGCGCTTGCGGCGGCGGCTCCGCTCGCGCTTCGTCCTCCGGTCGCGTGCGGCGCTCGCCCCGGGTCATGCCGGGGTGAGCGCGGCTTCCAGCGTCCGGGGCATCGGGTAGGCGCGCTCGGCGGGGAATAGCCGCTGCGCCTTGGCGGCGTGTCCGGCCTGGAGCAGTGCCGAGGCCTTGCGGACCCGGGGGGTGAGGTCGGTGAGTTCGACGGTCCAGTCGTCGGTGAACGCGCGGATCAGGTGGCGGCCGACGCCGACCTGGATGCTGTAGTGGTTCAGGGCGGCTCCGCGCGGCGAGCGCTCCGGGTCCCACTGGACGTGCACGGCCGCCCGGGCCAACGCCGCCGGGTCGGCGGTCGTCGGCACGGCCCGGGAGAGGGCCTCCTCCCAGCCGTCCCGGGTGATGCGCACCGCGAGGATCCGCTCCTGGCCGGGCTTGCGGGCCCAGTTGCTGCGGTGCATCAGCCACCCGAACGACGGCTTGATCCACGTCATCCGGTGGAACGAGAACGGCGCGACGAAGCGGCCCGCCCGCAGTGCCGCGTCGGCGATTGCGGACGAGTACGCCTGGTAGACCACGATCGTGCGGGCGTCGTAGTCGGCACGGACCTGGTAGGGGGGCGTCATGCGCCGCACCCTGCCACCCGACCCGCCGCCGTGGCCACCCGATTTCCCCCGTCACCGCCCGGCGGGGGCTCAGGGCCGGGCCGGGTGGAAGGACGGCGGGACGAGGTCGCCGACCGCGAACGGGACGGCGCGGCCGCCCGGGCGGACCACTTCGAGGACGAACTCCGGGACGGTCAGGTCGAAGCGGTACCAGGCGCGGTGGTCCTCCCGGGCGGCGAGGTCCGTGACGGCGGGGTTCACCGGGTGGGGGTGGCGGTGCGGTGGGCGATCAGGGTGGCGAGGCCGTCGAGGATGCGGGCGAGGCCGAAGGTGAAGGCGTTGTCGCGGTCGGTGGGGGCGGGGGGTTCGGCGAGGGCGGCGGCGAGGGCGGGGTAGCGGGCGGCGTGGGTGTGGACGAGGGGGACGAGGGCGTGCAGGAGCTCGGCTTCGGGGGAGCCGGTGGCGGACTGGCGGTGCTGGGCGGCGAGGGTGCGGGCGTGGCCGACGAGGAGGACGGCGGCGTCCATGCGTTCGGCGCCGGAGAGGCCGTGGCCGTCGAGGGTGGCCACCACGCTCTCCAGCCAGGCGAGTTCGCGGGGGCCGGTGGGGCGGGGGGCGGCGAGGGCGTCCAGCAACCAGGGGTGGGCGGTGAGGACGGCGTACATCCGGTGCGTCCAGTCGGTGAGCCGTTCGCGCCAGGGGCCGTCGCCGGGGGGCGGGGGGTCGCCGGCGCTGTGTTCGATCATCAGCGCGAGGAGTTCGGCCTTGCCGGGGACGTAGCGGTACAGGGCCATCTTGGTGTGGCCGAGCAGGCCGGCGACCCGCTGCATGGAGACCGCGGCGAGGCCCTCGGCGTCGGCGATCTCGATGCCGGCACGGGCGATCGACTCCAGGGTGAGGCCCGGTTTCGGGCCCCGGGTGGGGCGGGCGGGGGGTTCCCAGAGCAGTCGCAGCGCCGGGTGCGGTTCGGTCACGGCCCCTCCTGGTGTCGCCGGCCGGCCTTGTGCGCGACCCGGAACTGTGTCTACCGTACACAGCATGGAACTGCGTCCATGGGACGCAGATGAGGGAAGGGGAACCCCGTGCGGATCCTGATCTCCGGCGCCGGCGTCGGCGGCCCCGCGCTCGCGTACTGGCTGGCCCGGTACGGGCACCGGCCCACCGTGGTCGAACTCGCCCCCGGGCTGCGGGCCGGCGGGCAGGCCGTCGACTTCCGCGGGCCGACCCACCTGGACGTGCTGCGGCGGATGGGACTGCTGGACGAGCTGCGCCCGCGGCAGACCGGCGGCACGCCGATGACCTTCACCGACGTCCGGGGCCGGGTCCGGCTGCGGCTGCCCGCCGAGTTCGCCGGCGGCGAGGTGGAGGTCCGGCGCGGCGAACTCGTCCGGCTGCTGCACCGGCGCAGCGAGGGCGGCGCCGCGTACCTGTTCGGCGACACCGTCACCGCGCTGCGACAGGACGCCGACGGGGTGGACGTCACCTTCCGGCACGCCCCCGGGCGGCGGTTCGACCTGGTGGTCGGCGCGGACGGCCTGCACTCCCGGGTCCGCGCGCTCGCCTTCGGGCCGGAACGGGACTACGTGCGCCACCTCGGCTACTACGCCGCGACCTGGCCCTTCGCCAACCGCCTCGGCCTGCCCGCCGGCAGCACCGGCGTCAACACCCCCGGCCGGCTCGCCGCCGCCGGCGCCGACCCGGGCGACCCCGGGCGGGCCGCGGCCTTCCTGCTGTTCGCCGCGCCCGAACTCGCCCTCGACCGGCACGACCCCGCCCGGCTCGGGGCCCTGCTCCGGGAGCGGTTCGCCGACCTGCCGCACCCCGTCCCGCAGGTGCTCGCCACCCTGGACGAGGCCGACCCGCGCGACCTGTACGTCGACTCGATCAGCCGCGCCGACGTCCCCGCCTGGTCCGACGGGCGGATCGCGCTGCTCGGCGACGCCGCCTGCGGCGCCACCATCGGCGGCATGGGCACCGGCACCGCGCTGGTCGCCGCGTACGTCCTGGCGACCGAACTCGCCCGCGCCGGAGAGGACCACCGGACGGCGCTGGCCCGCTACGAGCGGACCGTCCGCCCGTACGCCGAACGCTGCCAGCGCGGCGGCGACCGCACCGGCCCCTTCCTCGCCCCGCGCACCGCCTGCGGGCTGTGGGTGCGCAACGCCCTGCTCGGCCGGCCCGCGCTGCTGAACCGGATGCTCGCGCTCGGGGAGGACGCCGCCACGCTCGAACTGCCCGAGCCGGCGGGGGAGGAGAGCGCCCTCGTTCCGTAGAAGCCAGGAGCAAGGGGTGGCCGCCGTGGTGGACCGGGCCGCGAAGACCGAGCTGTACGAGGCGTTCGCCGCCACCGGCAAGGACCTCTCCAACGGCGAGCGCACCGTCGAAGCCCTCGCCCGGACCGCCGGACTCGACCTCACCACCGCCTCCGCCCACCTGCGGACCCTCAAGCGGGCCGGACTCGTCGCCACCCGCCGCGACGGCGTCCGCATCCACTACCGCCCGGCCGGGGACGACACCCTCACCCGCGCCGAACGGCGCGAACGCGCCGCCGCCGGGCGCGCCGTCACCCTCGCCGCCCGCCTGCCCGCCCGCTGCGCGCCCGCGGCCGCCGGGCCGTCCGGCTCGACGACGGCACGCTGGAGCGGCTGCGCGAGACCGGCCCAGGGGGCGCGCGAACCAGGTTGCGCGCCCCCTCTTCTGTCGCCGTGCGCTCATCGCGCGCGGGCCGGGCGGGCGGCGAGCGCAGCGGACGGACCCGCCGGGGGCGGTGGTGTCCCGGCGCCGCCCCCGGCGGGCCGCTGCCGGGGCCTGACCTGCGGACGACGGCCGCCGTGGACCGGCCACGGCGGGGCGCGGGCCGGTCCGGGACGAGCCCCGGACCGGCGCCGCCGGGCGGCCGGGAGCCGGGCGACCCCAAGCTGACGATCAAGTTCCGTTATTTTACCCGCAGTTGACGTTACGTCAGGTGGGATGGACGATGACGAAGAGGTCCCCGCCCGATCGCGGGGCCAGGTCGTGCCGATCCGCCGTGTCCGCTCCGGCGCCTGGGTGCATGGGTCGTGTGTTCCTTCGTTCGCTTCCGTGGGGTGTTCCACATGCCTGAAGTCGTCTCCGTCGCCTTGGTCACCGGTGCTACGAGGGGGATCGGGTGCGCGGTGGCCCGGAGGCTGGCCCGGGACGGGCACGCGTTGGCGGTCACCGGCCGCTCCGGTCCGGAGGTGGAGAAACTGGCCGCCGGGCTGCGGGAGGAGTTCGGCACTCCGGCGCTGCCCCTGGTGTGGAACGCCGAGGACACCGGCGGTGCGTCCGGTCTGACCAGGGCGGTTCAGGGGGCCTTCGGCCGACTGGACGCGCTGGTCGCCAACGCGGGGGCGATGGCGCTGGCCCCGGTGGGCGCGATCGACCCGCTCCGGGCCGCCGAGCTGTGGCGGGTCAACGTCGCCGGCACGCTGGAGTGCGTGCAGGCGGCGGCCCGGCTGATGCTGCCGCGCCGGTCGGGCGCGATGGTGCTGCTCGGCTCGTGGGCGGGGGAGCACGGCGCGCCCGGCCAGGCGGCGTACGGGGCGGCGAAGGCCGCGGTGGCGTCGCTGGCCCGCACGGCCGCCGCCGAGCTGGGGCCGCGCGGGATCCGGGTCAACGCCGTCGCCCCGGGCCTGATCGACACCGACCTGTCGGCCGCGCTGCCGCCCGCCGCGCGCGAGGAGTTCGCGTCCCGGGCGGCGCTGCGGCGTCCGGGACGGGCGGAGGAGGTCGCCGAGGTCGTCGCGTTCCTGGCCTCGCCCCTGGCCTCCTACGTCACCGGCCAGGTCATCGCCGTGGACGGCGGGGCGCGGTGAACGCCCCGCCCCTGGACGACGCCGCCCTCACCGGCACCCTCCTCGACCCGGCCACCGGCACCTCCTGGAGCGGGCCGCGGCTGGCCGACGCGGCCCGCCGCACCGCCGCCGGCGCCCCCACCACCGGCCTGACCGTGCTGCTGTGCGGCACCGGAGCCGGGGACGTCCTGCGGTACCTGGGGCTGCTGCTGACGGGCCGTCCGGTGCTGCTGCTGGACGCCCGCGTCGACGCCGGTGACCTGGCGGAGCTGTGCACCCGGCTGGCCCCGGCGGCGGTGCGCGGCCCGGGCAACGGCCCCACCCGCCCGGACACCCCGCCCGGATACGCGCCGGGCCCCGAGGACGGGTCGTGGACGCGGGTCGGCGGACCGCCCGCCGAGGTGCACCCGGACACCGCGGTGCTGCTGGCCACCTCCGGCAGCACCGGCCGGCCCCGGCCGGTGCGGCTCTCCCGCGCCAACCTGGCCGCGAACACCGACGGCATCGCCCGGGCCCTGGCCGTCGGTCCGGGCCAGACCACCCTGACCGGCCTGCCGCTGGCCTACGGATACGGCCTGGCGGTGCTCCACGCCCACCTGTTCCGCGGCGCGACGGTGGTCGCGGAGCCCTCCGGCCCGGTCACCCGCGCGTTCTGGGACACCTTCGACGCCGTGGGCGCCGGCACCTTCAACGCCGTGCCCTCGACCTACGAGATGCTGCACCGGCTGCGCTTCGACCCCGCCGACCGGCCCGCCCTGCGCGTGCTGACCCAGGCCGGCGGTCGGCTCCGGCCGGAGCTCGCCCTGCACCTGCACGGCCGCGTCGCCGACCGGGGCGGCCGGGTGCACCTGATGTACGGCCAGACCGAGGCCACCGCCCGGATCGCCGTCCTGCCCGCCGACCAGCTGCCGGCCCGCCCGGACAGCGCCGGACTCGCCCTGCCCGGCACCCGGATCACCGTCCTGCGCCCCGACGGCACGCCCGCACCGCCCACCGTCGAGGGCGAGGTGGTCGTCCACGGTCCGCACGTGATGATGGGCTACGCCGACAGCGCCGCCGACCTCCTCCTCGGCCACACCCTCGACGGCGTCCTGCACACCGGCGACCTCGGCCGCCTCGACCACGACGGCTACCTGTACCTGACCGGCCGGGCCACCCGCGTCACCAAGGTCCTCGGCGTGCGCCACGACCTGGACGGCGTGGAACGCCACTTCGCCGACCTCACCCCCGGCCTGGCCGCGCCCGCGGCCGCCGTCGCCGCCGAGGACCTGATCACCGTCTGGTACGCCGACGGCGGCCACCCGCACCGCGACGTCGCCGCGCTGGCCGCCGCGCTCGCCGACCGGATCGGCGTCCCCCGCCGCTGCCTGCGCGTGCACGGCCTGCCCGAGCTGCCGCTGCTCGCCTCCGGCAAGACCGACTACCGGGCCCTGGAAGCCCGCTCGTGAGAAGCCGCCGCCCCTACCCCCGCCACCCGTACCCCCGCGGCACGGCCCGCCCGGCACGGGCCGACCGCCGACCCCGGGAGACCCGCGCATGACCACCGCCCACCACCGGGCCCGCCGGGAACGCCTGCGCCCGCGGCTCGCCGCCCTCGTCGAGCACCACCGCACCCACTGCCCGCCCTACGCCCGCCTGCTGGACGCCCTCGGCCACACCCCCGACCGGGTCGCCCGCGCCGGGGCCGCCGACCTGCCGTGGCTGCCCGTGCGACTGCTCGGCGAGCAGCCGATGAGCAGCCTCCCCGACGGTGCCGCCGCCCGGGTGCTGACCACGTCGGGCACCACCACCGGCCGCGGCACCGCCATCGCCCTCGACCGGACCCAGGCCGCCACCGACCTGGCCGCCGCCCTCGCCACCCTGCGGCTGGCGGCGGGGCCGCGCCCGCTGCCGATGCTGATCGCCGACTCCCCGGCCGTGCTGCGCCGCACCGCCACCACCCCGATGCGCACCGGGCTGACGCGCACCCTCATGCACCTGGGCCGCGACCACACCTTCCTGCTCGACGAGGAACTGCGGCCCGACCCGAAGGTGTTCGCCGCCTTCCTGCACCGCCACGGCCACGCCCCGTTCCTGCTCGTCGGCGCCACCTTCCTGGTCTGGACCGGCGCCCACGCCTGCGCCGCCGAGCACGGCTTCGACCTGCGGAACGCCACCGTGCTGCACGCCGGCGGCTGGAAACGCCTGGCCGAGCAGGCCGTCGACCGCAGCGCCTTCCGCGCCGCCCTGGCCCGCGACACCGGCGCCCGCCGGGTGCACGACTACTACGGGATGGCCGAACAACCCGGCACCGTCTTCCTGGAGGGACCGGACGGCGACGGCCTCTACTGCCCCGAGCACGCCGACGTCATCGTCCGCGACCCCGCCACCTTCGCCGAACTCCCGCCCGGCGAGCCGGGGTTGATCCAGGTCGTCTCCACCCTGCCGCGCGCCCACCCCGGCCACCTGCTGCTCACCGAGGACCTCGGCGTGGTGCACGGCACCGACGACGGCACCTGGCCCGGACCCCGGTTCTCCGTGCTGGGCCGCGTCCCGCGCGCCCGGCCCCGCGGCTGCAGCGACACCCTCCCGTCCGCCATCCCCTCGCCCGCACCGGCGCAGACCGCAGGAGACCCGTCGTGACCCCTCCCGAGATCCGCGACGCCGACCACGCCCGCCAGACGGCCGCCCGGCTGGCGGAGCTCCCGCCCGGCGGGCCGCTGCGCTACGCCGACCCCAGGGTCCTGGACGCCCTGGACCGTCTCGCCCTCACCCTGCTGCAACCGCACGCGGCCCGCGCCCACCCCGAACTCGCCCCGCTCGGCGCCTTCCTGCGCCGCCCCCGGCTGGAGCGCGAACTCGCCGACCGCGCCGCCGCCGCACCCGGCCGGCTCGCCCCGCGCGGCACCGTCCTGCACGTCCCCCCGGCCAACGTCGACACGCTGTTCGTCTACGGCTGGGCGCTCGCCGCGGCCTGCGGCAACCGCAACCTGGTCCGCCTGCCCACCCGGGCCGGGCCCGCCGCCACCGCCCTGCTGGACCACGTCCGCCGCTGCCTGGCCACCGCCCACCCCGCCGTCGCCGCCACCCAGCACCTGCTCGCCTGGGGCCACCGCGACGACGTCACCGCCGCCTTCTCCGCCGCCTGCGACCTGCGCGTCCTGTGGGGCGGCGACGACACCGTCACCGCCCTGCGCGCCCACCCGCTGCCGCCCCGGGCCCGCGACCTGACCTTCCCCGACCGCTCCTCCCACGCCCTGATCGCCGCCGCCCCCTACCTGGACGCCGCCCCCGCCGACCGGGACGGCACCGCCCGGGCCCTGCTGCGCGACGCGCTCTGGTTCGACCAGGCCGCCTGCGCCTCCCCGCGCGCCGTGCTCTGGCTCGCCACCCCCGCCCAGTACGCCCGCGCCACCGCCGACCTCGAACGCCGCCTGCTCCGCCTGACCCACCGCCACCCCGCCCCCGACCCCGCCCTGACCCTGCACCAGCGCACCGCCACCTACGCGCTGGCCGCCGCCGACCACCCGGCCCGCCCGCGCGCCACCGCACTGCGCCACCACCCGCCACTGCTGGCCTTCGCCGACCTCGACCCCGGCCACCCGCTCCCGCGCTCCTGGCTCGGCGCCGGCACCTTCCCCCACCTGCGCCTTGAGACGCTCGACCGGCTCGACGACCTGATCACCCCCGTCGACCAGACCCTCACCCACCACGGCCTCACCCCCGGCCAGCTCGCCGACCTCGCCGACCGGCTGGCCCCGCTCGGCGTCGACCGCATCGTCCCGCTGGGCGACGCCCTCGCCTTCTCCGCCGTCTGGGACGGCCACGACCTGATCCGCGAGTACACCCGCACGGTCACGGTCACCGCCCGCCCGGCCACCGCACCCACCGCACCGGAGCCGCCGTGACCACCCCGCAGCGCCCGCGCCGCTCCTGCCTCGCCGTCCCCGGCAGCAGCGAGCGCTTCCTCGCCAAGGCCCGCACCGCACCCTGCGACCACGTCTTCCTCGACCTGGAGGACTCCGTCGCCCCCGACCTCAAGGCCCGCGCCCGCGCCCTGGTCGCCCGCACCCTCGCCGCCGACGACTGGAGCACCAAGGTCGCCGCCGTCCGCATCAACGACCCCACCGGCCCGTTCGCCCTGCCCGACCTGCTCCACCTCGTCGAGCACGCCGGCCACCGACTGGACGCCGTCATGCTGCCCAAGACCGAGCACCCCGGCCACATCGCCTGGCTCGACCTGACCCTCACCCAACTCGAACACGCCCACGGCCTGGAGCCGGGCCGCATCGGCATCGAAGCGCACCTCGAAACCCCCGCCGGCATCCTCAACGCCGCCGCCGTCGCCACCGCCAGCCCCCGCCTGCAGGCCCTGGTCCTCGGCACCGCCGACTACGCCGCCGCCACCGGCATGCCCGGCCCCGACCTCGACCACCACCCCGACCACCCGGGGCCCGACCCCTACCACCTGCCGCGCACCGTCCTGCTCCTGGCCGCCCGCGCCGCCGGACTGCACGCCATCGACGGCGCCCACTTCGCCGTCCGCGACCACGACGGCTTCCGCCGCGCCGCCGACAGCGCCGCCGCCCTCGGCATGGACGGCAAAGTCGTCCTCCACCCCGACCAGGTCGAACCCGCCAACACCGCCTTCACCCCCACCCAGCACCAGTACGACCACGCCGAACTCGTCCTCGACGCCCACGCCCACAGCACCACGGCACTCGGCCGCGGCACCGCCGTGCTCGGCGCCCTGATGATCGACGAGGCCGTCCGCAAGGCCGCCGCCCGCACCGCCGCCAAGGGCCGCGCCGCCGGCCTCGCCCGCACCACCGCCTTCGACCCCGACCGCGACCTCACCACCCGCACCGCCGGCACCGACCGCCGGCCCTGACCCCACCCGGAGGCCACCGTGCCCGAGGCCACCACCTACCGGATCCCCTACACCAGCGGCATGTTCACCGCCCTCCAGCTCAAGCCCCGCACCGCCGTGCACCTCGCCTTCACCGGCTGGGCCCACTGGCTGATCGAGCACGGCCTCAGCCACGCCACCCTCATCACCCGCCACCGCACCGGCTTCATCCCCGTCGGCGTCCGCGTCGACTACCTGCGGCCGTACGACTTCCTGGACGGCGACACCCTGACCGTCACCACCACCGTCACCACCTGGCAGCCCCGCCGCTTCCCCACCAGCCAGCGGACCGAGGCCCGGATCACCGCCCACGGCACCGACCTGGCGCACGTGACGCTCCAGCAGATCGGCGTGCGCATCGAGTCCGACGCCAGCCTGGCCGCCCTGCCCGGCGACCTCGACCCGGCGCTCGCCCCGCTCCTGCTCGACCCCACCCTGGCCGGCCAGCCCCCGCCCGCCTACCCGGCCCGCACCCCGCCGCCGGCCGACGGCACCCTCGTCCACGAGGGCCACCTGCACGAGTTCACCGTCCACCGCGGCATGTGCGAGATCGGCGACCAGTGGTACTTCGCATCCGTCCCCGACCTGCTCGGCGCCGCCCGCGAGTCGCTGGCCGCCACCCACCTGGAGCGCGTCCCCGCCCTGCTGCCCGCCCTCGCCCACCCGATCGCCTCGGTCGAGTACGGCCTCGCCCGCCCCTTCAACGTCCTCGACCGCGGCCGGGTCCGCACCACCGCCCGCACCCTCGACGGCCGCCTGCACGCCCACCACGAACTCCTCGACACCCACGGCCGCACCGCCGGCCGCGCCACCGAGGTCCTCCACCCCCGCCAGGAGCACCCGTGAACTTCCAGCTCTCCGGCTTCCTGCTGCGCCACGCCGCCTACCAGCGCCGGCACGGCTACGACGCCCCCGACCTCGCCGACGCCCTCGAACGCCTCATGACCGACCACCCCGGACTGCGCCCCGTCCTCACCGACGCCGAAGGACGCCTGCGCCGCACCGTCCGCTTCAGCGTCGACGGCGAACTGACCCGCACCGACCCCGCCGACGTCCCGCTCGCCGCCGACACCACCGTCGAACTGCTCACCGCCGTAGCCGGCGGCTGACCCCGAAAGGACCCCCGTGCTCGAAGAACGCCTGCGCCGGGTCTTCACCGCCGCCCTCGACCTGCGCCCCGACCAGCACCCCGAGGACAGCGCCTACCAGACCACCCCCACCTGGGACTCCCTCGGGCACATCCTGCTCGTCTCCTCCATCGAGAACGAGTTCGGCATCGAGATCCCCCTCGACGACTCCCTCGCCATGGACACCTGGGACGGGGCCCTCGCACTGGTCCGCGACCGGACCGCCGGATGACCGCCCCGCCGCTGCTGGCCGACCGCACCGTCCTGGTCACCGGCGTCCTCAACGAGTCCTCCCTGGGCTGGGCCGCCGCCCGCGCCGCCCAGCAGGCCGGCGCCCGCGTCGTCCTCACCTCGCACGCCCGCCACTCCTCCGTCCGGCGGGCCGCCGAACGGCTCGACCCGGTCCCGCCGACCGTCCCGCTCGACGCCACCGACCCCACCCAACTAGCCTCCCTCGCACAGGAGTTGTCCTGCCACACCGACCGGATCGACGGACTCGTCCACGCCATCGGCTGGGCCCCCCGCGGCCCCGACTACCCCGGCTTCGCCGCCGCGCCCTGGGCCCACGCCGGTCCCGTCCTGCACGCCTCCACCCACACCCTGCCCGCCGTCACCCACGCCGTCCTGCCGCTGATGACCGGCCCCGGCTCGATCGTCGCCCTCGACTTCGACGCCACCCGCACCTGGCCCGGCTACGACTGGATGGGCGTCGCCAAAGCCGGCCTCGAAGCCGCCGCCCGCTACCTCGCCGCCGAACTCGGCCCCCGCCGCATCCGGGTCAACCTCGTCGCCGCCGGCCCGCTGCGCACCGTCGCCGCCGCCGGCGAACCCCACTTCGCCGCCATCGCCGCCGACTTCACCGCCCGCGCCCCGCTCTCCTGGAACCCCCAGGACCCCCACCCGGTCGGCCTGGCCTGCGTCGCCCTGCTCTCCGACCTGCTGCCCGCCACCACCGGCCAGATCCTCCACGTCGACGGAGGCGCCCACGCCACCGGCACCGCCCCCTGACCCCCGCCCTCACCGTCACCGTCGCGCCCCACCAGAGCCCCTGCACCGACGGCGCCACCGACACCGCGTCGCGCCCTCCCGGAGGGAACGACTCCGTTCGTACCAGGGGCTTCAGGACGGTGTGCCCGTCCCGCTCGATCACCCGGCGGTGTCGGCCGCGCCGACCGGAGCGGCGTAGCGCGGAGTCTCCTGGCTCCAGGCGTTGTTGCCGCTGATCCAGGCCCGCATGGTGGCCAGGTAGCCGGTCGCGTTGCGGCGCGCCTCGACCACGTGCCGCAGTCCGCCCGCTTCCCGGTCGCGACGCATGACGGCCTCCGAGTAGTAGGTGAACAGGTGCGTGGTGACGTCGTGGACGGCCCGCACGGTGTCCGGCTCCTCGCCGAGCGGGCCGTCGAACCAGTCGTCGAACGGGAAGAACCGGAACATCCAGTCGCACACCAGGTGGGCCCCCTCGCCGACGGCGTCAGGATGGGGGTAGCCGGCCAGGGCACGTGGAACCGCGGGCGCGGCGCCGGTTCGGCGCAGGACCTCGTCGGGGGAGGGGGGAGCGGCGGGCTCGACGCCCGGGCGCCGGGACGGCACGGGATCTCCTGGTCGGGACAGGGAAGGGCTTTCCATCACGGGTTCCGTTCACACGAAGGCGGGAGGGCGCCGGTCGGCGGGGAACCGGCCGTCGAAGCCGATCCCGGTACCGGGCTCGCCCGCTTCCTCGGCCGGCGGGCGCGTCGTCCACGGGAGGCTCCCGGGGTGCGGGTCGATTCAGACCGCGCCGGTCCGGCGTCCGGTTCTGGCCGCCAGCTCGCGGATCGTTCCGGCGTCGGTCGCCGGATAGGGCAGCGGAGCGGAGAAGAGGCCGGTCGACGCGATGTCCCGGTACCCCCGGAACTGGGTGAGCGCGGAGGTGACGACCCGTTCGGGGAGGTCGGTGCGCGGGGGGTGCGCCTGGGCGAGGTCCCACCAGTGGACGGTGAGGTCGGCGGCGAGCTCGCGCGCGTAGCCGAGTCCGTCGCGCAGGCCGTAGGGGAGGCGCAGTTGCCGGTCGAGGGCACCGGGCCGGCCCAGCGACTTGACCGCCGCGGTCGCGGCGTGCGCCACGACCCCGCGGGGGTTCGTCCCCAGGACGTCCCCGGCGAACCTCCGGCGCGACCGCGCCACTTCCTCTCCGGCCACCGCCGCGGGCACCCACAGCAGTTCGGAGGCGATGTGCCCCACCAGGTCGCGGACGGACCACCGGCTGCAAGGAGTCGGATCGTCCCAGGAGGAAGCGGGGACGTCCTCGACGAGTTCGGTGACGGCCGTGAACAGGTCGCGGACCACCACCAGGACGGCGAGGTGCTCCCCGGGCTCGTGGAAACAGCGGGACAACGTGTGCTCCTCCCCGCGCGGGAGTGCGTCGGGTGGTGGTCGTACGTGGACGTCGGGGCTCGACGGGGTGGTAGTGGCGGCCCGGCTCGGTGCCGGTGTCCGCGGGCCGGGCGCCTCGGCTCCCCTCCGCGGATTCGTCCGGTCGGGAGCCGATCGGCACTCGCTGCGGCGAGCGATCCCGGTGTGGGTCAACAGTGGTCCGCCCGGTGGCGTGCGCTCAAGTGTGCGGGGGTGGCCGGCGCTGCACGGGGAAGCGCCGCGAGAGGGAGGATGGGCAAGTCAACTCCCTTTTCTCATAGTGCAATTGGCTTTTCCATGCGGTCCTGTCGTTCTGGGCGGCACCGATTGACGCCCGAGAATTCTTGTCGGTGCGTCCGCTGGAACGGGCCTTCGCGGGGTCGCTGTGCGTGCCGCTGGGGGGCGCGCGCGAGGGGTGCGCACTCCCACTCGCGCCCGGAGCGCGGTCGTCACGACTCCTCAAGCCCCGTCCGGCGGTGACAATGGAGTCCAGGGGACTCTCCGCCGCGGACGGAGGGGCATCGGGCGGGGGAGGCTGGACGGCACGCCATGACACACGGTCCGACGGTCAACAGCAGGCTGCGGATGCTGCTCGCTCAGGCCTCCTGCAGTGGCGCCGAACTCGCCCGTGCCGTGAACGACCTGGGGGCCGAGATCGGCCTCGACCTGAACTACCGGCGGGCGTCGGTGAGTCAGTGGGCGAACGGAACGACGCCCCGGGACCCGGTGCCCGCGCTCGTGGCCGAGGCGCTCTCGCGGCGTCTGGGTCGGCCCCTGACGCCCGCCGACGCGGGTTTCCCGCGCCAGCGGCCGCCGGAGGCGGGCGGGGCGGAACCCTCCGCGCAGCAGCCGCGGATCGTCGAGTTCCCACGTCCACCGGCGCAGGGCAGCGTCTACAGCCTGGCCGACCTCGACGACGTCCTGGGGGAGGACTTCCACCGGGCCGCCTGGTCCCCCGCGCGGCGACCGGCCCGGGTCGGCCCGGAGCACGTCACGTGCATCGCCCTGATGACCGAGCAGTTCTCCCGCGCGGACCACCGGGGCGAGTCCTCCTCCTCGCTGAGGGCCCTGACCTCCTTCTACCGCTCGGCCGTGTGCGTCTGGTTGTCGGCGCCGGCCAGCGCGGCGCTCCACGCCGCCCTGACGGCCGAGGCCGCCAAGTTCGCGTACATCGCCGGGTACCTCCAGCTCGACCAGCGGAGGCACGGCGCGGCGCAGCAGTGGTACCGCCAGGCCGCGAGGCTCGCGCAGGCCTCCGGGGACTCCAGGACGCTGGTGGTGACGCTGAGGGCGATGAGTGCGCAGGCCCTGGAGCTCGGCCACCTGGACCACGCGGTCCGCCTCGCGGAACGGGCGGTCGGCCAGTCCGGGGGGTGCGACCCGGCGACGTCGGCCCTCCTGCTGGGACAGCTGGCCCAGGTGCGGGCCGCCGCCGGGCGTCGGCCGGAGGCGCTGGGCGCGCTCCGGGACGCCGAGTCGCGCATGCGGTCGACTCCGGCCGCGCCCACCTCCGTCGGCTACTACCATCCGGCGGGTTTCGTCCACCAGCGGGCGCGGATCCGTCTCCAGCTGGGTGACACCAGGGGCGCGGTCGCCGACCTGCGGTTGTCCTCGAAGCTCAGGCCGGAGGCGGAGCGCCGCACCCGGGCCCTGGTGCTGGCCGAGCTGGGAGAACTGCTGATGGCGCAGGGGGCGTTCGACGCGGCCTGCGAGGCGTGGGAGGGGTTCGTCCGGCTCCGGGCCGGCACGCAGTCCCAGCGGCTGGCCCGCGCGGGGGAGGGCATGGTCAAGGCCCTGCTTCCGTACCGCAACCGCCGCTGGGCGGCGCGGGTGCTGGAACTCGACCGGGAGACCGCGTCGCGACCCGGCGCGTCGTCCTCGGCGCCCCGCTGACGGAGGGGCGGCGGCGGGGCGTCGGGAGCCGGTCACGCCGCCGGGCTCTTCGAGGTCGCGGCCGTGAGGTGGAGGTGCGTCTCGGTGACCACCCGGTGGTTGACCACGGCGAGCGGCCCCAGCCCGGCCAGGACCTCCTCGACCTCGGCCAACGGGAGCCCGCCGGGAGCGAACGGTTCGGCGTTGAGCACCGTGACGGTCGAGGCGTCGCGCAGTCGTTCCGGTGCCAGGTCCTTCCAGCTCCGCAGGGCGACCACGGGCCGGCCGGCCCCTGCCCGCGGGGCGGCCCCGGCCCCCAGGTCCAGGACGAGGTCACTCGCCGCCACGGCTCCCGCGGTCGCGGCGCGGTTGTCGTCCGTCCGGTAGCACCACTGGTCGGGGTGCACACCGCGCAGGCGGGGAAGGCGCGCGCGCAGGACGGCGAGGATCTCGGAGGCGCCGCGCACCGAGGTGCACGGCGCCAGGACGAACGCCGCCGCGCCGTTCGGGGGGAGCGCCATCCGCCGTGCCGTCTCCACGTCCGGCACCCGCACCCACCGGACGGTGGACCCCGGCAGCCCGGGGCCGCCCGGGGCACAGGGGAGGGACGGTTCCGGGGGGCCGACGAGCAGCACGGTGTCGCCGTCCGAGGCGAAGGCCCGCGCGGCCGATTCGACCCGGTGCAGCTTCGGACACGCCTGCTGTCCACCACGGGCGGGGCGCGGGAGCGGGCCCGGTGCCGCCCTCCTCCCCTCCCCGCAGCCGGGGGCGACGGCCGGGACGAACAGTCGGCGCGTACGCACGGCGGCCGACCAGTCGGAGACCGTCCGCCGCACCGGGCCGATCCAGCGCGCGGGAGCGGCGACGGCGAAGCCCAGGGCTTGGCCGCCCGGCGTCGTGAAGGTGGTGGCGACCAGCGTCGCCGACCCCGCCGTCCCCGCCGGGGGCGCCTGCCCCACGTCCCCGCGGTCGGCCGTCCCCAGTGCGCAGGGAACACCCGCGTTCTCCAGGTGCGCCTGGAGCAGGGGCGCGGCCGGGCAGTGCACCCGGCCCCTGTCGGGGTGCCAGAAGTCGGACAGCGTCACCACCCTGTCGTTCAGGACGAGTCCCGTCGGGAACTCGCAGGTCATCCTCGATCGCGCAACCACGGCTGTCGGTCTCCTTCTTCGGGTCGGCGTCCTCACCGAACTCGTCCGTTTTTCGTCGCGGGGCCGGGATCGGTCGGCCGGGTCGGAGCGGGCCGGGCGTTTTTCGGTCACCCGGCTCTGCCGCCGGGGCTCGTCGGTGACCGTCCGGAGCCGATTTCGTTCCCGGAAGGATGATCGCCGGTGCTCGTTCCGGTGCGCTTTGCGACCGGTGCGTTCGGCCGCTGCCCGGCTCGTGTCGACCCGTGGGGCGGGGGGATCCCGTCCTCGGCACGGGAGGGTCACGCCGCTGCTGGCAGGCGCGGGCGGCGGACGGACCGGGGGAGACGGACACCGCCCCGCGACGCCCCGGGGAACGCCCCGCGCGAGGTTGGCCGGATCGTCCCGTCCGCCCCCGGACGATCCTGCCTCCGGCCGCACCGTTCGGGGACGGTCCGCAGAACGGCCCCCGCACCGCGCACCGGGCGCACGCGGGGGCCGGGGCCGAAGGAACCGGCCGTCGGCCGACGTGCCGGCGGTCCAGGTCGGTCCTCCGCCCGTGCGCCGCCTCCCCAGCCGCCCGGTGCCACCGGAGCGGAGTTCTTGACGGCGCAGCGGATTTGACGTGCCGGTGCCCGTCCGCGGGGGACGGGACGGGAACGCGGTCCACGACAATGGACCGAAGCGGACGCGCACCGCGCCGCCGGCCCCGCCCCGGCCGGGGTGACCTCCGGCCCTTCCGCGCCGACGCCCCCGGCGACCGGTGGTCCCCGGCCGTGCGGCCTCCTCACCACGGGCCGCCACCACGCCGGCTCTCCACGCTTCGGAGGACACCCGTGCGTCGACTCGCCCCCCGCCCTGTCCGCGCCCACCACCCCCGCCGCCGGCGAGACCCCTGCTTCCCCGGGCCGGTGCCGCACCTTCACGGACTGACGCGACCAGAACGCGGGAGGGCCCCGCCACCCCGCCCGCGGACCACGAACCCACCCGCCCCGCACGCTCCCACCGGAGGACCGCATGACCGCCCGCACCGTCACCCGCCTCGCCCTGCCGGCCGCCGCCCTGGTCGCGGCCGCCCTGCTCGTGCCCGCCGCACCCGCGCACGCCGAGACCGTCCAGGTCGTCTGCGGCGGCAACCAGACCACCACCTACAGCCCCGGCCTGACCAACACCCCGCAGACCGTGCAGCGCGCCGGCACCAACAACCACACCCCCTGCGTCTCCACCCAGCCCCCGTACGCGCTCTCCGGCTCCACCAGCTTCACCTCCACCACCACGCTCTCCTGCCTCAGCCTCACCGCCGCCAACACCGGCACCGACGTCATCGCCTGGTCCACCGGCCGCACCAGCACCTTCACCTACGACCGCACCGTCACCATCGCTCAGGGCCAGACCGTCGTCACCCTCACCGGCACCATCACCGCCGGCGACTTCACCGGCGCCACCGCCGTCGAGACCATCACCAGCGTCAACCTCGACCTCACCGCCTGCGCCACCCCCCAGGGCATCACCTCCACCTACGGCGTCTCCGAACTGACCATCACCGGCCCGTGACCACCGGGACCACCCGCCCGGACCCGGACGACGACAACCCGGGTTCCGGGGACCCACCGTCCGGGGGCGCGGTCGTCAGGCTCCGGCCGGTCGCCCGGGCTCCGGGACGTCGCCGGTGAGATCCACTTCGACGCCGAGCTCAGCCGGGCCGAAGTCCGGGCCGTCCGGCGGGTGTTACGGTGGCCCGCTCCCGGATCTCGTGCACACGCCGTGCGCCGGAAGCCTGCGTCACGCCGCGCCGCTCCTGGAGGAAGGCGCACGGCAGGTCGTCCCGGTCGACCCGTCCGAGGCGAGCCTCTCCCGGGGGCTCGACCGTAACGTCCCCGGCGATCTGCGCGGCCGGGTCGTCGCGTACCGGGGTGACGTGCGCGAGGCCCGGCGGGCCACCGGCAGTTCCTCGACGCGCTCGCCCGGTCCCTGTCACCCGAGGGGGTGCTGGTGTCCGACTACGTCTCCGACCGCCACCTGTCGGCCGCTTGGGGCCTCGGGCGCGGCCCTCCTGCGGATCCGGTGCGACATCATGGACCGCCGGCACGGGGGAGTCACCTCGTGCCGAAGGTCACGTACGCTCCGGGCCGGGCCGCGCGCCTCCTCGTCCCGGCGCGGCGGCCCGGGCCGGCGGTTCCGGCGGCGACGGGTGGAGGTACGGGAGGGCGGGACGCCCCGGGACGGTCGTCCACACGGTGTGCGGGGCATCGGTCGTGAGCACGGCCAGCGCGTCGGCGGCGACGTCCTCGGGACGGTGGACCGGAACGCCGCGGGCGTGGAGCCCGTCGACGAAGTCGGCGATGAGCGGGGTGTCGGTGAACCAGGTGCAGAGCACCCGCACCCGGACTCCCTCGCGGCGCGCCGTGGGGGCGGCGGCGCGCAGCAGGCCGACGGCCGCGGACTTGGCCGCGCAGTAGAGCGGGTAGCGCGGGTAGCCGGTGAGGGCGGCGAGCGAGGAGATGCCGAGGAAGGTGCCGCCCGTGGCGCCGAGGGCGGGGAGGGCGGCGGTGAGGGTCCGGGCCATGGTGCCCAGGTTGTCCGCCAGGACCCGGTCGTACTCGCCGGGAACGGGGTCGGCGAGGTCGGTGGTGCGGCCGCGGCTCCCGGCGGCCGCCACCACGGCGTCCAGTCGGCCGAACTCGGCGACCGCCGTGCGGACGGCCCGCTCCGCGACCCCGGGAGCGCTCAGGTCGCCGGTGAGCCAGGGCGCGTCGAGCGGGGCGGCGCGCTCCGCCGTCCGCCGGTGGTCGCGGCCGCAGAGCAGGACGCGGGCCCCGTGGGCGGCCAGGCGGGCGGCGATCGCGCCGCCGATGCCGCCGCTCGCCCCGGTGACGAGGACGGCGTGCGGGCGGGTCGCGGGGGCGGGGGTGTTCACGGGGCGTCCTCCGGGGTCTCCAGCGGGTCCGGGTGCCGGTCGGCGGCCGCGTGCGCGTGGTGGTGGGCCCGGTCTTGGAACAGCAGGGCGGTGTCGGTGGGGGCGTGCCAGACGCGTTCGCGCAGGGCTTTGAACGCGGCGACGCAGTGGGTGGGCGCGGTGGCCAGTTCGGTGGCGAACTCCATTGCGGTGGAGGCGAGTTCGCCGTCCGGGACGATCAGGTCGAGCAGGCCGGCGACGGCGGCCTCCCGGGCGTCCAGCGGGCGGCCGGAGAGGTACAGGGCGGTCGCCCGGGAGGGACCGACGGCGCGCGCCAGCAGGGCGGCGTCGCCGACGTGGCCCTGGCGCAGGGCGGGAGTGGCGAAGGTCGCCCCGGCGGCGGCGATCCGGAAGTCCGCCGCGCAGACCAGGGAGAGTCCGGCGCCGACCGCGGGTCCGTTGACCGCGACGACGACCGGGACGGGCAGTTCCAGCATCCGGCGGCACAGCGAGAGGTACAGGTGCTCGTGGGTGCGGGGGTCGTTGGGCGTGCCGCTGTAGTCGCCCGCCCGCCACGGCCCGGCGGCGGCGCGGTCGTCGCCGGAGCAGAAGGCCGTGCCCGCACCGGTGAGCAGCACGCAGCGCACACCGCGCGGACCGGGCGCGGGGTCCAGCTCGGCCAGGAGCGCGGCGGCGAGGTGCGCGTCGAGCGCGTTGCGGCGGTGCGGCCGGTGCAGGGTCAGGACCAGGACGGCGCCCTCGCGCCGCACCAGCAGGCTTTCCCGCCCGTCGGCGGTCGGGGCGCTCACCGGTAGACCCCGTACGGGTCGAGGGCGCGCAGCGCGGACAGTTCGGCCGGGGTGGGCGCGGGTTCGGGCCGGGGGGCGACGGGGGTGCCGGGCCACCGGGTGGTGCGGGCGACGTGCGCGGCGGGATCGGTGTCGGGGGCGTCGGCGGGCGGCAGCCAGCGGGTGAGGGTGAACGGGCCGTCGGGCGCGAGCCGTTCGAAGCGGCCGTACTGGGTGGCGCAGGCGACGATCCGGTCGCCGGTACTGGTGCGGTGGCGGACCTGCGGGACGTAGCGGTGCGGGGCCGCGGGGGCGAGCACGACGCAGTCGGCGCCGCCGGCGATGGACGGGGCGCCGCCGGGGCCGGTGAGCCAGCGGCCGTCCGGCAGCAGGCAGGTGTTGAGGGCGCCGGTGGGGTCGATCTCGGCGGCGGACAGCACCCCGAGGCAGTCGCCCCGGCCCGCGGCGGCCACTCCGCCGAGGATCTCGGCCGTGCTGCCGGCCACCACGGGCAGCCGCAGGTGCGGGCGGGCGAACAGGAAGACCTCGCCGTCGCGCGGCCGCATGTCGTAGAAGCCGAGTTCGGCGCAGACCCGGACCTCGACGCCGCGTGCGGCCAGCAGCAGCCGGGCCAGCCAGGCCGCCAGGTGGGAGTGGCCGATCCCCGCGAGCAGGGTCCGGGTGCCCCGGGCGGCGGCGAGCTCCGCGACGGTGCGGGCGCCGATCACGGTCATCGTCTCGCGGGGCGTGGCGTCCCCGGGCTGCCGGGAGGGGGCGGGGCGGGGCGGGACGGGGCGGGCGTCGAGGCGCCGGAGGTACGCGCGGTGGTCGGCGACCCCGGTGATCCACTCGCGCAGCCACCCCCCTGCGTCGCCGGCCCGGCAGCGGTCGGTGATCTCCGCGAGGGAGCGGTAGTCGTCGTCGTAGCCGCTCACCCCGGCCAGCGGCGGCGTGGGCAGCGCCTGGGGATGGGCGCCGCGCTCGGCGGGGCACAGGGCGCGGACGAGGTGGCCGGGGACGGTGGCGAGGCCGGACGCCTCCGGCGGGAGCCGGTCGACGATCCGCTCGGCGCTGGCCAGCACTCCGCCCCGCGCGGCGTACGCGGACCACGGGCCCTCGCCGCTCGGGGTGCCGAGGACGAGGTTGCCGCGCCGGTCGGCGACCACGGCGTGGACGAGGGTCAGGTCGGGGTGCAGGGGAGGCAGCAGGTCGGCCTCGCCGTCGGGGAGCCGGACGGGTGTCAGGGAGGGGGCCAGCTCCAGGCGGAGGGTGGTCCCGACCAGGTCGCGGGTGACGGCGGCGGGGCAGCCGGTGCCGGCCGCGTGCAGGCGCTGCAGGAGCGTCCGCAGCGGCCAGATCTCGACGGTGCAGGGATCGCCCGCGGCCAGTCGGGCGTACAGCGGGTTGGCCCGCGGCAGCGGGTAGGTGTCGCCCACGAAGCCGGTGATCAGGTGCCGGACGGCGCCCGAGAGGACGAGGGCGTGCGCGCTGGAGTGGACGGCCGCGACGCTGACCGTGAGGTCGCGCCGGTGGCGGCGGGTCCGGGCCAGCGCGTGGAGCAGGGCGTTGGGGCGGGCGGGCGTGGCCGCGAGGTGCAGGTGCGCCCCGGGACGCACCTCGGCCGCCACCATCGTGTCGGGGTCGGGGAAGACCCGGGGCGCGCTCACGCGGGCGCTCCGAGCAGGAGCGCCGAGGTCTGGCCGCCCAGCGCGAAGGAGAGCGACAGGACGTGGCCGACCGGGGTGCTGCGCGGTCCTTCCGCGACATGGTCCAGGGCGCACTCGGGGTCGACGGTGCCGTGGATGACCGTGCGGGCGAGTTCCTGGTGGTGGATCATCAGCGCACCGGCGGCGGCGTTGACGACGCCCGAGGCGCCGAGGGTGTGGCCGACCACCGCCTTGTTGCCGCCGATCGGCGGCCAGGCCCGCACCGGCCGGTCGGCGCAGAGCAGGCGCAGCGCCCGGCACTCGGCCAGGTCGTTGAGCACGGTGCCCGAGGCGTGCCCGCAGACGTACGACAGGTCGGCCGCGCCCCGGCGGCAGTCCGCGAGCAGCCTGGCCATCAGGCCGGCGGCGCTGCTCCCGGTCGGGTCCATCCGGGTGGGGTGGCCCGCCTCGTTCTCCGAGCGCTGCCCCAGCACCTCCGCGTACCCGCGGGCCGGGCGCCGGTCGGCGTCGGCCTTCCGCTCCAGGACGAGGGCGACCGCGCCCTCCCCCAGCACGAACCCGTCCCGGTCGTCGGCGTACGGGCGGCAGGCGCTGGCCGGGTCCTCCTTCCGTCGGCTGAGCACGCCCAGCGCGTTGTAGCTGCGCAGCAGCGCGGGGACGACCGGGAACTCGTGGCCGACGACGATCACGGCGTCGGCGGCGGCCGTCCGCAGCCGGTCGAGCGCCAGCCCGAGGGCCTGGTGTCCGCCCACGCACGCGGCGCTCAGCGTGGTCACCTGGCCGTGCACCCTCCCGTACCCGGCGTAGAGCGCTGCCGGCGTGCCGGCCAGGCTCCACAGGGCCGCGCCCCTGGACACCGGGCGGTCGGAACCGGGGAGGAACGGGCTGCCGGGACCGAACCACCAGGCGAGGGGGCCCCGGGAGGAGGAGGCCACGATGTCGACGCGGCGCGGGTCGACGGTACCCTCCTCCAACCCGGCGTCTGTACGGGCCTGTTCGATGGCCGCCATGGTGACCAGGGTCTCGTCCGAGTAGGACGGCGCCCGGTGCGGGTCGAGGCGCGGGAGGCGGCCGACCAGGCGGTGGTCCGCGACGAGGGCGGCCATCGCGTTGTCGATGCCGTGGAACCGTTCGTCACCGGTCACGCTGCGGGCCGCGGACAGGCCCGCCCGCAGCCGCCGCCACAGCTGCCCGGAGCCCGACGCCCCGGCGAGTTCGGCGCCGATGCCGGTGATCAGCACCGGTGCGTGCACTGCTTCCATGTGTGCTGCCTCGTGGTCGTGGGGCCGTGGTGGGCCCCAGCCGGAAACGCGCCACCACCTGGCCCGTTCGTTCGTGGGGGCCGTCGCCGACGTACGGCGCCCGGGTCCTCCCGGCCCGCGGTGCCGTGCGCGTCCGACCGGTCACGGGCCGGTCATGTCCGGTTCGGAGGAGCCGTGGGCGGAGGTGACGCCCTGGGGGTGGCGCAGGCGGTGAGGTCGAGGGTGCCGGTGGTGACGGTCTCCACGGCGTCGGCACCGGCGAAGTCGCCGGTGGTGATGGTGCCGGTGGGGGTGACCACGGTCTGGCCCCGGACGTTGCTGACGGTGCGGTCGTAGGTGCAGGTGTTGACGCCGGAGAACGCACACGGGGGCTGGGCTGGGTGGAGACGCGGGGGTGTGGATGTGGGTGCCCGAGCGCTGGACGGTCTGCGGGGTGCGGGTCAGGCCGGGGCCGTAGGCGGTGGTCTGGTCACCGCCGCAGACGACCCGGACGGTCTCGCGTGCGCCGGCGCCACGGGGACGAGCAGGGCGGCGGCCGGCGTGGCGGCGACCGTCAGGGCGAGTCGGGGGCGGCGCGGGTGGTCATGCGTTCCTCCGGAGGGAAGAGGGCGGGCGGTGCGGAACGCTCCGTCCGCCGATGGGGGCCGGGTTGACGGGCCGTGGGGAGCCGCACCCGTGCGATTGAGGGGGCAAGGAGACGGGGCGCCCGCGATGCGGGTGCGTGCGCCTGCGGCCCGGAGCGGGGCGGGTACCCGTGAAGCCTGCGCCGCCCGGCTCGGAGTGTCCACGCGCCCTCACTCCCCGGGGTGAGGGCGCCGCGCTTTGCCGTTCCGTCCTCCTCCCGCTCGGGGCGGGCCCCGACCCGCTCGCTGCCAGGGGCTTTTCCGGAGCAGGGGCCGGAGAGCGGGAGGGGAGGGGCCTGCTCCTCGCCGCCGATCCTTGACGCGGAGGCCGCGGGTCTCCCCACCGTTCCACTTGCGTACGGCGCGGTTCGGGCGGGTGCTCACCGCTCCCGGGGGACCCCGGCGAGGACATTCGTGCGGACGTCGCTGAGGAAGCGCTGCTGGACGACACTGGCCGGTCCCAGGCCCGACAGGACCTCGATCAGGTCGGTGACCTGCGGACCCGTGGCGTCCCGCCGCGGTACCGGTGGTCCGATGAGGGAGATTGTGGCGGCCCCGGCGATGTCCGCGGGCCGCAGATCACCGAAGCCGTCCACGGCGACCACGCGGCCCGCCCGCCGGACGCCGGTCGGTGCGCCCTCGACGGACAGCGCGAGGTCGCTGTGGCGCACGGCGGCCTCGACGGCGTGGCGGTTGTCCGTGCTCCGGTAGCACCACTGGTCGGGATGCTGCCCGCGCAGCAGGGGGAAGCGGTCCCGCAGGACCGCCAGAACGGACGCCACGGCCAGGGTGTCGGCGCAGGGCGCGACCGCGAAGGCGACGTTGCGCGGGTCCTCGACGGAGACCTTCGCGGCCTCGTCCTCGTCGCGCACCGGTACGACGCCCTCCGGGACCCCTGCCGCCGGGTCGTCCGGCCGGGAGGGCGACACGCCGACCAGCAGGACCGTCTGGCGCTCACGCCGGTAGCGGAGCACCGCTTCGCGGGCCCGGGCCGGTGCCCGGCACTCCGCCCCGCCCGGGGGCGAGCCGGCCCGGGAGCGCCCGGTCCCGGGGAGGGCGGTGGGGGACTCCTCGCACCGGTCGGTGAGGAGGGGAACGAGCAGGCGCCGGGTGCGTACGCACGCCGTCCACACGGAGACGGCCGCGGCGGCCCTGTCCGCGAGCAGCAAGGGGGCCAGGACGGCGATTCCCACCGCCCGGCCGTCGAGGTCGAGGTAGGTCGTGGCGGTCAGTCGCCCCTCGCTCGCACCGGCGGGACCCGTGCCCCCCGGCGCGCCCGTCAGCGGACCGACGGTGTTCGGCATTCCCCGGGCGTCCAGCCACGCGGAGACCAGCGGGGCCGCCGGGCACTCCACTCTGCCCCGGCCGGGGTGGTCGAAGGACGACGCCACCCGCAGGCCGTCGTGGGCCGTGGCGCGGAAGGCTTCTGTGCGTCGCGATCGGTGCATGGTTCTCCCTCTCCTGGTGGAGGCCGGTGGCTACACGTCGGGGGTGAGCAGGTGGGACACGAAACGGTCCTTGCGACGGGGGGCCAGAGCGGTGCGCATGGTCCGGTAGGCGTCGTCGACGCGGCGCGAGCCGATGGTGCGGCGCAGTTCCAGGAACCGCTCCCAGGCCGCGCACGCCGCGTCGAGCCGCCCCGCGGCCAGGTTGAGCTCTCCGGTGCGGGCCAGCACCAGTGCCTGCCCGCGCCGCTCGTTCTCGGGCCGCAGCCGTGTCGCGAGCCGCAGGTCCTCCAGAGCGCCCCGGACGTCGCCCAGGTACTGGCGGACCTCGGCCCGCTGGTAGGCGAGGGCGGCCTGGTGGTAGGCGCCGAGCGCGGGCGGCGGGCCCGCGCAGCCCTCCAGGTGCCGCTCGGCGGCGCGGATCGCCCGCAGCCCCGCCGGGCCGTCGCCGTTCGCGGCCAGCGCCAGCGCCAGCTGCCCTCCGACGTGGGCGCGCAGGCGCTCCTCCCCGTGGTCGCAGAGACGCGCGGCCTCCCGGGCGAGGACCAGCGCCTGGCGGTGGTGTCCGAGGGCGTGGGCCTGGACGCTGAGGGCGCGCATGGACACGGCCGCGGCGGCCGGGTCACCGCTCTCCCGGGCCAGGCGCACCGCCCACTCGTACCAGCGCTGCGCCTGTCCGTGACGGCCCTGGTCCAGGTGGAGGAACCCGCCCAGTCCCACCAGGTGGGAGCAGGCCGACAGCAGGGACCGGCGCACCGAAGGAGTCGAAGCCCGGTGCAGCATCGGCAGGGCGACGACGGTGGTGAAACCCGTCAGGGACGGCAGGGCGCTGCTGGAACCGTTGAAGTGGTCGCTGCGGGACAGGTGGGCGGTGAGCTCGCGGATGCACCCGACTTCGGCCCGGCCGGCCCGCGGAGCGGACCCCTCGCGCGGCCGCGGAACGCCCGCCGGCCGGGAACGGTCCGACAGGGCTCCTCCGTCCCCGGCCAGGACGTAGACGGCGTCCTGGCGCAGCAGGACGGAGAGGGCGGCACCGGGTGCATCGCCGTCGGCCGCCTCGCGGCCGGCACCCTCGTCCGCCAGGCCGGCGTCCTGCGGCGTCACGGTCCTCCCCAGCCTGCGGGAGAGCACCTCGGCGATGAACGCGGGCGCGGGACGCCTGGGCCTCACCCCGTGGAGCCACTGGCTGACCGAAGCCCGCTGGTAGTGCAGGCGGACCCCGTTCTCCGCCGCCACCGCATTGAGTTCGCTGGCAAACTGCTCTCCGTTCAGCCCTGTCTCGTCGATCAACCGTCTCAGCTGAGGGTTGCTCCGCCGATGCGTCTGCACGCCGTCCTCCCGAAAAGACCGGGATCGGTGTCTCCCACCGCCCGGCTCCGATGCGGTGACCCTCGTGCTGTTCGGTGCGCGGTCCCGACCGGTTGCGGGCGCGCGGGGTGACGGCCGAGCCGAGGTCGCGCGCCGGGGTGCGCGAAACGCGGTGCGCACGCCCCCGAGCCCGGCGGGGCCCCGCCGGGCCCGTGACCCGCGCGAGGAGGCCCGGGCGCGAGGGTAGCCGCTCCGGTCCGGGGGTCACCTGCTCGGTCCAGCGGCACGGTGTGTCGGATGCGGAGCGCGGTGACCCTGCTGTTGGCTGGTGCCCGCACCGGGCGCCGTCCCGCCCCCGTGCCGCACGGGCGCCGGTGAGGCTGTCGGTTGCCCCGTACGGCAGCCGGTGCGTTCCTCGGGCCGGCGGAGCGTCCGGCTTGTCCCCTGAAGCAGCGTCTGGAGTCACTCATGCCCTACTGCACCACCCGTGACGGTGTGGAGATCTTCTACAAGGACTGGGGGAGCGGCCGCCCGGTCGTCTTCATCCACGGCTGGCCGCTGAACGGCGACGCCTGGCAGGACCAGCTGAAGGCCGTCGCCGACGCGGGCTTCCGCGGCATCGCCCACGACCGGCGCGGCCACGGCCGCTCCACCCCGGTCTGGGACGGCTACGACTTCGACACCTTCGCCGACGACCTGAACGACCTGCTCACCAGCCTCGACCTGCGCGACGTCACGCTCGTCGCGCACTCGATGGGCGGCGGCGAACTGGCCCGCTACATCGGCAGGCACGGCACCGGGCGGATCAAGTCCGCGGTGCTGCTCTCCGCGATCCCGCCGCTGATGCTGCAGGGCCCGGACAACCCCGAGGGCGTCCCGCAGTCCGTCTTCGACGGCATCAAGGCGGGCATCCTCAAGGAGCGCTCGCAGTTCTGGAAGGACACCGCGGTCGGGTTCTTCTCCGCGAACCGCCCCGGCAACAAGGTCACCGAGGGCAACAAGGACGCCTTCTGGTACATGGCGATGGCCGAGACCATCGAGGGCGGCGTCGCCTGCGTGGACGCCTTCGCGCACACCGACTTCCACGAGGACCTGAAGAAGTTCGACGTCCCGCTGCTGGTCGTCCACGGCGACGACGACCAGGTCGTCCCGATCGACGCCACCGGCCGCAAGACCGCCGCCCTCGTCCCCGGCGCGCAGCTCAAGGTCTACGAGGGCGGCTCGCACGGCATCGCGCTGGTGCCCGGCGACAAGGAGAAGTTCAACCAGGACCTGATCGAGTTCCTCAAGTCCTGACCCCCCGGGCCCCGCCCCGCCGGGCGTGCCCGCCCCGCTCCTCCCGCCGCCGTGCTTCCGGGCCGGGGTGCGGGGCAGGTCGACCGGCGGGAGGCCCTTCCCGGTCGGCACGTTCGCCGTCAGCGTCCTCGCCTGCCTGCTGCTGGGCGTCGCCCTGGAGACGCGGCACGTTGCGGGCGCGGGTGCAGGCCCCGGTCGCGGTCGGCGCGTGCGGTGCGCTGTCGACCTGGCCGACCCCCGCGGTCGCGGGCGCCCCCGTGTCCCGTCCGGCGCCCGCCCGTCCGGCTCCTTCGACCACCTCACCAGGAAGGCCCCTCCCGTGCCCGACAACGACGACGTGCAACAGGTCACCAACGCGTTCCCCGAGAACACGAACCCGGCCGCCGAGGGCTGTCCCGTGAAGGACAGCGCCGCTGACCCGATGAAGGGCGACGGCATCCACCAGTGGTGGCCCGAGCGGCTGAACCTCGACGTGCTGCGCCGCCACGCCGCGACCCGCGGCCCCCACGGGGACGGTTTCGACTACGCCGCCGCGTTCGGCGCGCTCGACCTGGCGGCGGTCAAGCGCGACATCGAGCAGGTGCTGACGACCTCGCAGGACTGGTGGCCCGCCGACTTCGGCCACTACGGCCCGTTCGTCATCCGGATGGCCTGGCACCTGTCGGGCACCTACCGGGTCACCGACGGCCGGGGCGGCAACGGGGCCGGGCTGCAGCGCTTCGCGCCCGTCAACTCCTGGCCCGACAACGTCAACCTGGACAAGGCCCGGCGCCTGCTGTGGCCGGTGAAGCAGAAGTACGGCAGGGCGCTGTCCTGGGCGGACCTGATGGTGCTGTCCGGCAACGTGGCGCTGGAGTCGATGGGCTTCGCCACCTTCGGCTTCGGCGGCGGGCGCGAGGAGGTCTGGGGCCCGGACGAGGCGGTCTACTGGGGCCCGGAGACGGTCTGGCTGACCGACGAGCGGCACAAGGACGACGGCGAGCTCCTGGCGCCGCTGGCCGCCGACACCATGGGCCTGATCTACGTCAACCCCGAAGGCCCGCGCGGCAACCCGGACCCGATGGCGTCCGCCACCGACATCCGCGAGACCTTCGCCCGGATGGCGATGAACGACGAGGAGACCGTGGCGCTGTGCGCGGGCGGCCACACCTTCGGCAAGACCCACGGCGCCGCCGGCTCCGAGCACCTCGGCCCCGAGCCGGAGGCCGCGCCGCTCGAACAGCAGGGCCTGGGCTGGAAGAGCGACTTCGGCACCGGCCACGGCAACGACACCATCACCTCCGGCCTGGAGGTGATCTGGACCGACACCCCCACCCGCTGGGACAACCGCTACTTCGAGATCCTGCTGGGCTACGAGTGGGAGCCGACCACCAGCCCCGGTGGCGCCCACCAGTGGCGGCCCAAGGGCGACGCGGGCAAGGACACCGTCCCCGACCCGCACGACCCCGCCAGGCGCCGCACCCCCGCCATGCTCACCACCGACGTCGCCATGCGGGTCGACCCCGACTACGCCCGGATCTGCCGGCGCTTCCTGGAGCACCCCGAGGAGTTCGCCGACGCCTTCGCCCGCGCCTGGTACAAGCTCACCCACCGCGACATGGGCCCGGTCACCCGCTACCTGGGCCCCGAGGTCGCCGCCGAGCAGCTCCTCTGGCAGGACCCGCTGCCCGAGCCCACCGAGGCCCCGCTCGACGGCGACGCCGTCGAACAGCTCAAGTCGCGCGTGCTGGCCGCCGGGATCCCGCTGGCCGACCTGGTGTGGCTCGCCTGGTCCTCCGCGTCCACCTACCGGCGCAGCGACAAGCGCGGCGGCGCGAACGGCGCCCGGATCCGGTTGGAGCCGCAGAACGGCTGGGCCGTCAACGAGCCCTACCGGCTCTCCGCCCTCCTGGGCCAACTGGAGGGCATCCGCGAGGCGTTCGGCTCCTCCCGCCCCGCCGGGCACGGTGTCTCGCTGGCCGATCTGATCGTGCTCGCGGGCACCGCCGCGGTGGAGAAGGCCGCCGCCGACGCCGGGCACGAGGTCCGGGTGCCCTTCACGCCCGGCCGGGTCGACGCGACGCAGGAGCACACCGACGTGGAGGGGTTCTCCTACCTGGAGCCGTCCGCCGACGGCTTCCGCAACCACCTCGGCAAGGACGACACCCTGCCCGCCGAGTACCGCCTCGTCGACCGGGCCGACCTGCTCGGGCTCAGCCCCCAGGAGCTGACCGTCCTGGTCGGCGGCCTGCGCACGCTCGGCGCGACCTACCAGAACGCCCCGCTGGGCGTGCTCACCCGCACCCCCGGCGTGCTGACCAACGACTGGTTCGTCAACCTCCTCGACCAGGGCACCACCTGGACCCCCGCCGCCCACGACCCGGCGCTCTTCGAGGGCCGCGACGCCACCGGGACGGTCCGCTGGACCGCCAGCCGCACCGACCTGGTCTTCGGCTCCCACGCCGAACTGCGCGCCCTCGCCGAGGTCTACGCCAGCGCCGACGGGGCCGGGCAGTTCGTCGCCGACTTCGCCGCCGCCTGGGCCAAGGTCATGGACCTCGACCGCTTCGACCTCCCCGCACACCGCAGCGCCTGAGCGGCGGCACGATCCCGGCGTGGGGGGGGGGCCCCCCCCCCCCCCGCCCCCCCCCCCCCCCCCCCCCCCCCCCCCCCCCCCCCGCCCCCGCCCCCCCCCCCCCCCCCCCCCCCCCCCCCCCCCCCCCCCCCCCCCCCCC